>NZ_VOZP01000013.1:0-155075 GCF_013419735.1 Acinetobacter sp. YH12064 | reverse complement strand
GCAAGAGTGAACCACCTGATCCCTTCCCGAACTCAGAAGTGAAACCTCTTAGCGCTGATGGTAGTGTGGGGTTACCCATGTGAGAGTAAGTCATCGCCAGCTCATTATTCGAAACACCCCCTGATATTTCAGGGGGTGTTTTTTTATGCGGGGAGAAAAGGGAAAAATAAGCAGAAAAGTAGAAGGATAAAACAGGAAAATGAGAAAATTATTGATAGATTGAGACTTGAATTATTTAAACATGGATGATTATTAGACAATAAACGCATTTAAAAATCATCAATTGAGGGAATTCTCAGCCTAAAAATGTCGGAAAACCTGAATGTAAGTCAGCTAAAACAACAGTTTAAATGCCTAATTATCGACTTAAGTGATGGCTGATGACTTATAATTTAGAAATCTACGACTTAGATCGTAGAACTGCGATTTTTTTCTATAAAATTTGAGTTTTATTCTGACAATTTTCATATCAAATAATCTATCGTCTGATTGTGATTTAGCTTCTAATAACACATTGATAATTAATCATTATTAAAACTAGACCCGCAGTCCATCGATTTTTTTATGTATAAATATTTCAAAAATATCTAAGTTTTTATGACATTTTATTCCCAAATGACATAGATATATCTGAAAGGTATGGGTCTATACCTTTGTAATTTTGGACAATTTACATTGAAAAACGGCATTGTAGCGAAAAATAAAACTCACAATTGGAGGTGAGGTTCAATGTCTACAAGCACAATGAATGTGAATAGCGTTGTCGATAACGCTAAGTTCACAAAATCGCATTTCAGCATCATGATGTGGTGTCTAATTCTTATTTTATTTGATGGTTATGACTTAGCGATCAATGGTGTTGCGCTGCCTTTATTGATGAAAGATTGGGGATTAACAGCTGTTCAGGCAGGCATGCTTGCGAGTACAGCACTTGCAGGGATGATGTTTGGTGCCATGATGTTTGGTACTTTGGCTGATAAGATTGGCCGTAAGAAAGTCATCATGATCTGTGTATTTTTATTCAGTACATTCACATTTCTAGGCGGTTTTGCATCAAATCCTACGGAATTTGGTGCTTTACGTTTTATTGCTGGACTTGGCATTGGTGGAGTATTACCGAACCTTGTGGCATTGACGTCTGAATATGCACCTAAGCATCTACGTAGTACTTTAGTGACCACTATGTTCAGTGGTTATGCAATGGGTGGCATCATGGCCGCTCTATTTGGTTCATGGTTTACTGCGGATTATGGCTGGCAAATCATGTTCTTCATTGCGGGTATTCCACTGTTACTGTTGCCGTTTGCTTGGAAATTTTTACCTGAATCGCTCACATTTTTGGTGAAGGTGAATCGTCACGATGAAGCTCGTAGGATGATTCAAACCATTGCACCAGAGCAAACGGTGACTGCAAATACTCAACTTGAACTGACTGAAGTTGCTGTTCCGGGTGGAGCGTCTGTTAGAGCATTGTATAAGCAAGGTCGTGGCATAAGTACGATGTTGTTTTGGCTATGCTTCTTTATGTGTCTATTAACCCTTTATGCATTAGGTAGTTGGTTACCAAAGCTAATGATGGCCGCAGGTTATTCATTAGGTAGCAGTTTGACGTTCCTATTGGCGATGAATATTGGTGCGGTAATTGGTACGATTGGGGGAGGTATCTTAGCGGATAAGTTCCATTTAAAACCGGTGATCATTACATTATGTCTGGCAGGTGCTGTGGCATTATCTTTACTCGGCTTTAATTCTCCACAGCCTGTGATCTACCTTTTGGTTGCAGTGGCAGGTGCATCAGCAATTGGTTCTCAAATCTTACTCTATAGCTATGTTGCACAGTATTATCCGCTGTCTGTTCGTTCTACAGGTATTGGTTGGGCATCTGCTGTGGGGCGTACAGGTGCGATTGTTGGCCCGATTCTGATCGGCTATTTATTATCACAAGAATTGCCACATCAAATTAATTTTATGGCTGTGGGAATTCCAGTAGTCATCGCAGCGATTGCAGTGTTCTTTATTCGCAAAGCTCAAACGGATGAAGAAGTTGCTGCTTTAGAAAATGTGAATAAGGCTTCAGTGAAAACACAACGTTCGTATAGCTAAATCATAGATTTAAAAAGCCCGTCATTTGATGGGCTTTTTTCATGTTGTATTCACATTTTTTATTATTAATTTAGTTTTGAAGAATTTATTAATATTATGATAAATAATGAGATTTTTTATTTTAAATAACTTTTCTAATTTAATGTCATTGTTATATAGAGACTCGATCATACGTTTTTCAGTGCAAGCAGAGGTTTGAAAATAGGGGATGAAGTTCAGGGCGTATAAGTAATCAAGTTTGAGGCTTGTGGTTCATTTTGTTACTTAAATATAGTGAACTCTGTGCTCAGTCAGCGCATGATAGAGGGCATAGATTTATTCACATTTATCAATAATGTCTCAAGATCATGGAAATATCGTCATGTCCAAAGCCGTACAAGATATAAAAGACTATCCGCTCTATGTTGCAGGTAAAGCAGCGACCACAGCACAGTGGTTAGAAGTGAATCATAAATATACCCAAGACGTATATGCACGCGTTGCACTCGCAGATGCTGCAACCATTGAAAAAGCCATTGATTCAGCGGTTAAATCTAGCGCTGCAATGGCGGCATTGGAACCTTTTCAAAAACAAAAAATCTTACTGCACTGTGTTAAACGTTTTAATGAAATGCGTGCAGAATTGACTGAAATTTTAATTGCGGAAGGTGGAAAACCGCGTAAAGCCGCAGCTGCTGAAGTTGAACGTTTAATTAATACCTTTCAAATTGCTGCCGATGCTGTCACACAGATGGATGATGGTCGCATGATCCCATTGGCAGTTACCGCAGCGGCATCTGGCTATCAAGGCATGGTCAAACATGTGCCAATTGGTCCTGTATCGTTGATCAGCCCGTTTAATTTTCCGATCAATCTGACTGCGCATAAAATTGCACCTGCCATTGCCGCAGGCTGTCCATTTGTTTTGAAGCCTGCAAGTTTGACGCCTATTTCAGCTTTAAAAATTGCGGAAGTTTTGGCAGAAACGGATTTACCTAAAGGTGCCTTTTCGGTTTTACCTTGTCCACGGGAACATGCAGATGTATTAGTCACAGACGACCGATTTAAACTGCTCAGCTTTACCGGTTCCGATGTTGTGGGTTGGGATATGAAAGCGCGTGCGGGACGTAAAAAAGTGACTTTGGAACTCGGTGGCAACGCTGCGGTATTGGTTGAGCCTGATACTGAAATTTCAGCGGCATTTATTGAACGTTTAGTCGGTGGGGCGTATAACCATGCAGGGCAGGTGTGTATCAGCGTACAACGCATCTTGGTGCATGCCGATATCTATGCCGATGTGAAGAAAAAACTCGTGGCGAGAATGAAGGAGCTTAAAGCGGCTGATCCACAGTTGGAAAGCACCATGGTCGGTCCTATGATTAAGGAAGCAGAAGCAACACGCGTACATAAATGGGTCGATAAAGCAGTAAAAAAAGGTGCCAAAGCATTGGTTCGTGGTGAACATCAGGGGGCTTTGCTTGATCCAATTTTATTAGAAAATGTCGATGAATCGCTAGAAGTGTATAAAGATGAAATCTTTGGCCCTGTGGCGATTTTGGAAAAATACAAAAATTTTGAAAAAGGTATCGCCAAAATTAATAGCAGCCGTTTTGGTTTACAGGCGGGCATCTATACGCAAAATTTGAATAAAATGTTGTATGCGTGGAATCACTTAGAGGTTGGTGGAGTGATTATTAATGACATTCCGTCTTTCCGTGTCGATAACATGCCATATGGTGGCGTAAAAGATTCTGGCTTAGGCCGTGAAGGGATTCAGTCTGCCATTCGAGATATGAAAGAAGAACGCGTATTGGCGATAAAACTGTAGCAGTTTAAACTTGGGCTTTGTTCAGTATGGATCTGTTCGAAGCCCAGTTTTTGAATCATTGCAAAAATCTAAAGTGAATAAGAAAAAATGAAACGAATTTTATTATTGGTCAGTTTGATGACCGTGAATATGGCTGTCTTTGCCTTTAACGCCACTCAAATGGTGACGGATGCACGCAGTCAAATAGGGAAAACCTTATATTACGATCCTGCATATACTGCACTGCGTTATCCGATGGGAGATGTCCCTTTAATCAAGGGTGTTTGTACCGATGTGGTAATTCGTGCATTACGACAGCAAGGGATTGATTTACAAAAAGCCATTCATGAAGATATGAAAGCCAATTTTAAGCAGTATCCACAAAAATGGGGCTTAAAAAGTACTGATAAAAATATTGATCATCGGCGTGTTCCCAATATTCAAACCTGGATGCAACGTCAGGGCTTTGTTGTCAAGGATAAGCAGTATTTGGCCGGAGATATTGTCACTTGGGACTTAGGGCGTGGTTTAGTGCATATCGGTGTGGTTTCAGATCGTAAAGTGAAAGGTAGCGATGTTCCGCTGATCATCCATAATATAGGAGAGGGCACACAGGAAGAAGATATTTTACATGCCTATCAAATTACCGGACATTATCGAGTGAAATAACTTAAAAATTTAATTGGAAATAAAATATTCCTAAAAGTTATATTATTGATAACTTAAATTGTATGAAAAATAAGCTGATTAAATGAACATTTAAGCCTAAACACATTATAAAAATGGAATATTTGCCGTAGAAATTACAGAAAAACTTAAAAAAAGTGAGTATTGTTAATTCATACAAAGGGAAAGTTATTTGTGGTGTTTTTAACCAAAATGCGCATGTGATTTTTCTGTTTGCAATTTGGTATAGACGCTCACAAGGTATCTCACCAGATCAAACACCCAGAATTTTATTTTTATGGTTCTTTTTTTGCTCGCGATATAACCATAACAAGCAGCAGTTAAAGATGCCTGAGGTTTAGGTGTTCTATGTCAGATAATCGTGAAAACTGGTCGGCACGATCAGGATTTATCATTGCCGCTATTGGTTCCGCTGTAGGTTTGGGAAACATTTGGCGTTTCCCTTACGTGGCATATGAAAATGGTGGTGGTGCATTTTTAATTCCCTATTTAATTGCAATTTTTGCAGCGGGTTTGCCTTTATTATTCTTAGATTATGCAGTGGGGCATAAATTCCGAAAAGCACCGCCTACTGCATATAAAAAACTTATGAACAGTGAGGCATTAGGCTGGTGGCAAGTGATGGTGACACTCATCATCGGGATCTACTATGCCAGCGTATTGTCATGGGCCGGCAGTTATATTTTCTACTCAATTGGTCAAAAATGGGGTGAAGATACGCAAGGCTTCTTCTTTAATACCTACTTGCAAAATGCCGATGGAATTGCCTTTGGTTTTGTACCGACCTTATTTTTTGGATTGGTGATTGTTTGGGCGATTACTATGTTCATCTTATATGGTGGTGTGAAGAAGGGTGTTGAGCTTTCGAATAAAATCTTTATTCCATTGTTGGTGATTTTATTCTCGATTTTGGTGATTCAAGCAGTGCGTTTACCGGGTGCTACAGAAGGTTTAAATGCATTCTTTACGCCAAACTGGGATGCGATGACTGACTATAAAGTATGGTTAGCAGCCTTTGGTCATATCTTCTTCTCGTTATCGATTGGTTTCGGGATTATGTTGACCTATGCGTCTTACTTAAAAGCAAAAACCAACTTGACCGGTTCAGGTGTAGTCGTTGCATTAGCCAACTCATCATTTGAAATCTTAGCGGGTATTGGTATTTTTGCAGCATTGGGCTTTATGGCGCATAGTGCGGGTGTACCGGTAAATGAAGTGGTTTCAGACGGTATTGGTCTTGCATTTATTGCTTTCCCGAAAATCATTTCGAGCTTAGGTGCTGGCGGCGATTTATTTGGTTTCTTGTTCTTCTCGTCACTGGCTGTAGCAGGGATCACCTCAATGGTGAGTATTTTGGAAGTGCCAATTGCGTCGTTCCAAGATAAATTCGGCTGGTCACGTAAAAAAGCTGTAACGATTGTTGCGGGTGGTTCTGCCATTGTATCAACCTTAATTTTCTCAACCCACAGTGCGATTACTTTCGTTGACATCATTGACTACTTCGCCAATAACATTGGTATCGTAGCGGGTGGTTTGTTCTCGATTATCTTGGTGTCTTGGTTCCGTCGTCCATTGCTTGCGCAATTACGTAATCATGTGAATCAATATTCAAGTATCAAATTGGGCTTTGGTTGGAACTTCTTATTAACGGTTGTTACTCCGCTTTCATTATTAGTAGCTTTAGGCTTAACCATTAAAGACGTTGCATCTAAAGGCTATGGTGGTTATCCAGTTGACGTGTTATTGCCTGTAGCCGGTTTAGTCATTGCGATCTTTGTGCTTGGTGCCATTGTATTTAGTTGCATGAAAGACAAAAACCCTGAGGAGAAATAACATGAATACATCTGCATTAATCATGATGATCATTTCAATTGTTTTGCTTTGGGGCGGTTTGATCTTAGCGTCGATCCATTTAGCAAAACATCCAGATGAAGAAGATTAAGCTTCATCGTTGATAAAAAAGGAACCCGAGGGTTCCTTTTTTATGTGGTACTAAAAAGCAAATTCTATTGTAGATTAAGCTGTTTTTTGAATGCGGCAGTAGAAGAAGCCATCGCCATAACCCACTTTCGGGAACAATTGACGACCATGAATTTGTTCAACACCCCAATCCGCTTCAATTTTAATTTCTTGGGCATCGGCATGATTGGCAAAGAACTCAACCATTTGCTGTTCATTTTCAGCTTTTAAAATCGAGCAAGTGATGTAAAGCAGCGTACCGCCAACTTTAAGCTGCTTCCACATATTTTCCAAAATTTGTTTTTGTAACACTACAGTTTTTGCAATGTCGCCCGATTGACGTAGTAAACGAATATCAGGATGACGACGCATTACACCGACAGCAGTACATGGCGCATCGAGCACGATACAATCAGCAAGTTCAGGAGCAGTATAGGTGATGGCATCGGCAGTCTGAATTTCAACATGTTTACCATCGAGATCCAAACGATCAAGGTTTTCAACCACGCGTTTCAGACGCTTTTCATCTTGATCCAGTGCAATGAGTTTCTTCGGTTGGAAAGTCTCTAAAATATGTGCGGTTTTACCACCCGGCGCAGCACAAGCATCAATCACAAATTTACCATCGAGATTTGGTAATAGTGTTGCACACAGTTGAGCATGTTCATCTTGTACCGAAAAACCACCTGCTTCAAAGCCCGGTAAACTTGGAATATGTAGGCTTTCGTCCATCACAATACCGACATTAGAGAGTTCACAGCGATGTGCATCGATGCCTTCATCTTCCAAAATATCGAGGTATTCGTCACGGCTGACTTGGCGTGTATTGACACGTAAAGTCAGTGGTGCAATTTGCTTAAGCTCATAACTAAGTTCATCAAATTGTTCGCCCCAGTCTTTTTTCAGACGTTTGGTTAACCAACTTGGTAAATTGGTGGCTTGTTCAAGTACGTCGTAGAACTGTTCTGTTTCACGTGTTGCACGGCGCAAAATTGCGTTGATTAAGCCACTTAGACTTCCCATACCCAATTGTTTTGCAGCTTCCACCGTTTCAGAAATTGCAGCATGAGCTGCGACACGGGTACATAACAATTGGTATAAACCGAGGTATAAACAGGTTTCAACCACTTGGTTATCTACCGGTTTAGACAGTAATGGTAAAGTCAATTGTTTCAATGCATACCATTGACGTAAACAACCGAGCACCAATTCATGGAATAACGCACGGTCTTTATCTGACACGATATTCATTTGCTGCGCGAGTACCGATTGCAGCGATTGACCATTTTGGACAGCCAATAACGTCTTCACTACCTGAGCACGTAAATTAAGGTCTCGGGTCGAGGCGTTGGGAGATTGCTTCATTATAAAATTTGTCCAATAGTCAATTTTTGGGTTTGTAAAATTTGTACAGGGTTGAGTGGTTTAGCACCTGGCCATTGTAAAGAGGTCAAAATAATCACGCTGCCATTGGCACAGGCAACGTGTATGCCTTTTTTGTCGATGGCAATGATTTCACCTGCTTGAGCGTTCGGTGCAGACACAGCAGAAAGTTCAGAATGCCAAACACGTAAGTTGTTTTGTTCATCTAACTGAATAAATGCTACCGGCCACGGATTAAAGGCGCGAATATTACGATCGATTTGTACGGCATCGATGGACCAATCAATTTTTGCTTCGGCTTTTGAAAGCTTATGTGCATAAACTGTTAATGCTTCGTCTTGGACTTCACGGCTGTCTAAATATTGCTGCAATGTTTGTTCAGTGTCTAAAACGGCAGCAATTGCAGTTGCACCTTGCTCTGCAAGTTTGTCATGCAAAGTTGCAGAGGTATCCGTTGCTTCAATCGGGCAGATGGTTTTATACATCATGTCGCCAGTATCGAGTCCGGCTGCCATTTTCATAATGGTGACACCTGTTTCAATATCACCTGTTGCGATGGCACGTTGAATCGGTGCTGCACCGCGCCAACGTGGCAGCAATGAACCATGAATATTCAGGCAACCATATTTCGGGGTATCTAGCACGACTTGCGGCAAGATCAAACCATAGGCTGCAACCACCATAACATCGGCATTTAAGGCCTTTAATTCCGCTTGTGCGGCTAAACCTTCTTCAGTCGATGATTTGAAATGAAGCGGTTGGTAAACAGGAATATGGTGCTCTAAAGCCAATTGCTTTACGGCAGAAGCTGTGAGTTTTTGTCCACGTCCAGCTTTGCGGTCAGGTTGAGTGTATACCGCAACAATTTCATGTTGTGTGTTGAGCAATGCAGCTAGTGCTGTTGCGGCAAATTCTGGCGTACCGGCAAAGATGATTTTCAAAATGAATGAACCGAATCTGTGTTGAATATGTGGATTATAGCAAATGATTAATGCGTAATTTAGAACATTAGAAATTGATTTTTGCAACTTTGAAGCTGTCCAAGCTCAATGATTTCATAACCCAAAATCGCAAATTTGCAATTTTTAAATAAATTATATTTATATAAAATTTAAAAATTATTCATGAAAGTTTTGTATTGTGCAGCCATTGATGGCGGTATAGTAGATTTCAGTTAAAAGATTTTTGTCGTCAAATCACTCGTTTTTATTGATAGACCCATCTGCCCAAATCTCAGCTTAAAAAGCCATCTTTAAAAACAATGGCTTGGTGTATGATAGGTTTAAAATTCGACTGATTTTACATCATTGTCAGTATGATTTAGCCAGAGTGAATCTGTAGGATTCATTTCAAGCTCAAACTTTGTTGGAAATATAAAATGCCTGACTATCGTTCAAAAACATCGACACACGGAAGAAATATGGCGGGTGCGCGCGGCTTATGGCGCGCAACTGGTATGAAAGATGAAGACTTCGGTAAACCAATTATTGCCGTCGTGAACTCATTTACTCAATTTGTACCGGGTCACGTTCATCTTAAAGACCTTGGTCAACTTGTGGCGCGTCAAATTGAGCAAGCAGGCGGTGTAGCCAAAGAGTTCAATACCATTGCGGTTGATGACGGTATTGCGATGGGTCATGACGGGATGCTGTATTCATTGCCTTCACGTGACTTGATTGCAGACTCTGTTGAATACATGGTGAGCGCACACTGTGCCGATGCCATGGTTTGTATTTCCAACTGTGACAAAATTACTCCAGGGATGTTGATGGCGGCAATGCGTTTGAACATTCCAGTGGTATTTGTCTCTGGTGGTCCAATGGAAGCGGGTAAAGTTAAAATCCGTGGCAACGACAAAGCCATCGACTTAATTGATGCCATGATTGTGGCTGCAGATGACAACTATACCGATGAAGAAGTAGCAGAATACGAACGCTCTGCATGCCCAACTTGCGGTTCATGCTCAGGTATGTTCACCGCAAACTCAATGAACTGCTTAACAGAAGCATTGGGCCTGTCTTTACCGGGTAACGGCTCTACACTGGCAACACATGCAAACCGTAAAAAATTATTCGAACGCGCAGGCTCTTTAATTGTTGAATTGGCTAAACGTCATTATGAACAAGATGATTACAGCGTATTGCCACGTGAAATGGTGACCAAAGCCTCGTATGAAAATGCAATGACTTTAGACATCGCGATGGGTGGTTCAACCAATACCGTTCTACACTTGTTGGCTGCAGCCAATGAAGCTGGCGTTGATTTCACGATGGACGACATTGACCGTTTATCTCGTAAAGTGCCTGTACTCTGTAAAGTTGCACCTGCGAAAAACGACGTACATATGGAAGATGTACACCGTGCTGGCGGTATCATGTCCATTCTCGGTGAATTAGACCGTGCAGGCTTATTGGACACATCTGTAGGTACTGTTCACGAAGCAAGCTTAAAAGATGCTTTAGATAAATGGGACATTATCCGTACTGAAAATGAAGACGTTTACCAATTCTTCCGTTCAGCGCCGGGCGGTGTACCAACGCAAACTGCATTCTCACAAGATCGATATTACCAACGTCTTGACGGTGACCGTGAAAATGGCGTGATCCGTAATGCTGAACATGCATTCTCTAAAGATGGTGGTTTGGCTGTGCTTTACGGAAACATTGCGTTAGATGGCTGTATTGTCAAAACGGCAGGTGTAGATGATTCAATCTTGAAATTCAACGGTACTGCACGTGTGTTTGAAAGCCAAGATTCTGCAGTAGAGGCGATCTTGGGTAATGAAATCAAAGCCGGTGATGTGGTGGTGATTCGCTATGAAGGCCCACGTGGTGGTCCGGGCATGCAAGAAATGTTGTACCCAACCAGCTACCTGAAATCGAAAGGTCTAGGCAAAGAATGTGCGTTATTGACTGACGGTCGTTTCTCTGGCGGTTCATCAGGCCTTTCAATTGGTCACGTATCTCCAGAAGCAGCAGAAGGCGGTGCAATTGGTTTGGTGGAAGATGGTGATTTAATCGAAATCGATATTCCAAACCGTACCATCAACTTAGCTGTTGATGAAGAAACCATGGCCGCTCGCCGTGCAGCGCAAGAAGCTAAAGGCTGGCATCCTGTGGAAGAGCGTCCGCGTAAAATCTCGAAAGCATTGAAAGCGTATGCAATGCATACCACGAGTGCGGCGAAAGGCGCAGTACGTGAAATCTAAATTTTAGATCTCCAAATAAAAAAGCACTCCACATGGGGTGCTTTTTTAATTTACATCTACATAACTTGCATTGGATACGAGGAAATGTCATCCGCAACTGTCTGAGGCAAACGGTAATTTAAAAGTGAATGTTTCTGCGATCATTTTTTTAGTTGCAACCAGTTGCCGAGTTTTGCGGATGACAAATGGTTTTGGTTACTTTTGCCAAAACAAAAGTAACATACGTGCTCCGAAAATTAGCTTTTATAGGATAAGACTCCGCTGTAATCAGCTTTTAAATGAAATAATGGGACAATAATTCTAAGTTATAGATTTATTAATCTGATTAAAAATAATGTTTCTTGAAGCAACTAAATAAAATTTAATAATTAGTGGATGTCATTAAAATTCTAAAAAGACAGCCTCGAATAGTAGCTATAATTTATATGGCTTTGTGTAGGCAATCCCTTACTTTTGAAAGATCCAAAGTAACAAAAATCTTTTGTTCTGCTGATATGGCATCCCTGCCATACAGAAAAACAGCGACATCCATGTCGCTTTGTCATGTGATTGAATGGTATTGCATGCGCTAAAAATCTTTTTTGTTGAGATGTAATTTCTTTTACATGCCGAGCGCTTTCTATACAATAAATTTAAAAGAACCCGCCAAAGCTGAAGCCAAAATCAGCCATCGCCAAGGAAGAACAATGAGTAAAAATAATATCCGCGAACATTCAGCACCTGTTTATGACGGCATAGAAAATGCGCCTGCACGTTCCATGATGCGTGCCACAGGCTTCCAAGATGCTGACTTTAAGCGCCCATTTATAGGCATCGCCTCGACTTGGGCCAATGTCACGCCGTGTAATATGCATATTGATGGCTTGGCGCGTGAAGCTGAAAGTGGGGTGAATGCTGCAGGCGGGAAAGGCATTATTTTTAATACCATCACCATTTCTGACGGTATATCCAACGGTACAGAAGGCATGAAGTATTCATTGCTATCGCGGGAAATCATTGCCGATTCCATTGAAGCTGTGGTGGGCTGTCAGGCCTATGATGGCGTAATTGCCATAGGCGGCTGCGACAAGAACATGCCGGGCTGTATCATGGGTTTGGCGCGATTAAACCGTCCGGGCCTGTTTATTTATGGTGGCACCATCAAACCTGGAGCAGGGCATACCGACATGATTTCGGTATTTGAAGCAGTCGGTCAGCAAGCCAAAGGCGAAATTAATGAAATTCAGGTCAAGCAGATTGAAGAAGTCGCGCTGCCGGGGCCGGGTTCGTGCGGCGGTATGTATACGGCCAATTCGATGGCTTCAGCGATTGAAGCACTGGGCATGAGCTTGCCGGGGTCTTCAGCACAGGAAGCGGTATCCGCGGATAAAATTGCCGACTGCCAGCGTGCAGGTGAAGCCGTGATGAACCTGCTGCGTCTGGATATTAAACCACGTGACATTATGACCAAAGCCGCTTTTGAAAACTCGATTAAAGTGCTAATTGCTTTAGGCGGGTCAACCAATGGCGTGCTGCATTTGATTGCCATGGCGCATACCGCAGGTGTGGAACTCTCTTTGGATGATTTTGTGCGTATTGGCAAAGATATTCCTGTGGTGGCCGATGTACGTCCATCGGGTAAATATTTAATGTCGGAACTGATTGCTATTGGTGGTATTCAGCCGCTCATGAAACGCATGTTGGATGCAGGAATGCTCGATGGTTCTTGCCTGACGGTTACGGGCAAAACTTTGGCGGAAAACTTAGCCGATGTAGCAGATTATCCTGCAGGTCAACAAATTATTCTGCCGTTTGATGCGCCAATCAAAAAGGATTCGCACTTGGTGGTACTCAAAGGCAATCTGTCACCGACAGGTGCTGTGGCTAAAATTACCGGTAAAGAAGGGCTGTATTTTGAAGGGCCTGCGCGGGTATTTGAGGGTGAGCAGGGTGCCATGCGTGGTATTTTAGATGGCGAAGTACAAGAAGGTGAAGTGGTAGTGATCCGCGGTGTCGGGCCAAAAGGTGGGCCGGGTATGCCGGAAATGTTAAAACCGACTTCAGCGATTATTGGTAAAGGTCTAGGCCAATCTGTTGCACTGTTGACTGATGGGCGTTTCTCTGGCGGTAGTCATGGTTTTGTGATTGGTCATGTGACACCTGAAGCCTATGAAGGCGGCCCAATTGGCTTGGTTAAAAACGGCGATAAAATTTCAATTAACGCTGAAACCCGTGAAATGACTTGGCATGTGGCTGAGGATGAAATTGCTGCACGTCGCGCGGCCTGGGTCAAACCGAAACCAAACTATACCCACGGCGCTTTGGCTAAATTTGCCAAGTTGACCTCTGGTGCGGAAAAAGGTGCGGTGACTGACCTAAATCTAGACGTCTAATCCATTGTTAAACATTGAACATTCAGCCCTGACTTGATATAAGTTTTGCACAAGGCTTATATCTCATTTAAAACAGCTTCATAATAGAAGTTGAATTTTAAGTATGTGCTGGAAGGTTCGGCACAATTCATCATTTTGAGGCAAAAAACGCATGTCACTGTTACGCCGTTGGTTCGATCCAATCCGATCGAGTTGGTTTTATCAGAAACCGACCCGACAAGCGGTGTTACCCACGGAACAAGGTCTGAGTGTTTATCTTCGACTGGATGATGTTTATAGCTATTTGGCTGCGCAGCAACTGCCTCAATTAGAAGAAATTCTCAGTGATGAAATCAAACCACTGAAAGTGATTATTTGTCGTCAGAGTGCTGAACCTCCAAATCAAATGTCATCGATAGAATGGCAACAATATTGTCTGAATGATGCCCAAATTTTAGCGCGGCAGCATCGTTTTAGTTTTCATGAAACACCTGAACAACCGACCGCTGAAGCTTTAGAACAAGCCGAAATTATTCTAAAAAATACGCCATTACGCGGCCAAGATTTTCTTTATTTACTTGAAGATGTGTTCCACATGCTGTGGCAAAAGCAGTATGGCAAGCTGAGAACACTGTATGCGATGGCCAGCCGTCATCATAAAGCTCAAGATTTTCCTGAACGTATCTTTACCGATACCCCGATTTTATCGGGCTATTTTGAGTTTGGTGAACGTAAGTACCATGCTGTAGATGATTTACTGCGTTTAACGCGCCGTTTAAAACAACAAAAACTCCTGACAGATAACCCGATCTTTATGATCAATCATATTGAATGGCGTGAGCACCTGATCAGTGATGCAGAAGAGTTGAATGAAATTCAGGGACTCGATCCTGAGCTTGATCTCTACATCGCGATGGAAGATCCGATTTCATGGTTACTGTTGGCTTATATTCGTGAGGAATTGGCGGACTATTATAATATTCAGCTGAATGTGTATCCATTGTCGTATCACGGTCGTGATCTGTTTGACTGGAGTTTGGCAACACGTCTGTCTAAACGGACAGAAGTTAAGTTCACGCCATTTTGCCGGCCTACAGAAGCAGCGACATTAGCTATGTCACAGCTTTACTACAGTGCGCCCGAAGAGGAGCGTATTGAGGTGATGTATCGCATTTTGGAGGCCGTATGGACCAAAGGGCGTGATTTATCCTTCAAAGCACATTTTCAGGCTTTACAGTATGAGTTAGAGATTTCTGAACTGACTACTAACGATATTGCTGAAAAATTAAAAGAAAATGATATGCACTGTGAGATGAAGTCACAGCCGGATTTTCCCGTCTTGGAATTACGTATTGCAGGTCAAAGCTATGTATTTAATAGCTTATACCGCGTATGGATGATTGAAAGTATTTTCAGTAATGTGTTAGAAGAGAAGTATAAAAGTGAAAACACCGCTGAAAGTGAAGCCAGAGAAGATGAAGAAAGTAAAAGTTGAGTCATTAGAGCAAGCCCGTGCACAGATTGATGTGATTGATCAGGGGATTATTGAGCTCATTGCAGCACGTCAGTTTTATGTCGATCAAGCGGTGCGTTTTAAGCGTTCAGTACAGGATGTTCAATCACCAGAGCGTGTCGAAGCGGTAATAAGTAAAATTCGTCTACAAGCCACAGAGCACGGTGTAAATGCAGATATTGTGGAACGTTTATACCGCGATATGATTCAGCATTTTATTCAACGTGAGTTGAAAGAGATTCGACCGTAATTTTTAGTTTTTGAGATTAGATCAAATTTATTAATGTTCTTTTTTAATATCACCAACTGAAAAATAATGATTTGATTTACATTTTGAAATTTTATTAATTTTTTTATTTGTTATTCTTTATCCAATTAGGCTTTGTTGCACAAAGATTTCATAACTATATGATTTTAAAGGTTTTGATTATTTTTTGATCCAAAATTAAATTTATTTAAATCAGATGCTTATATATTTATGCAACAAAGCCAGTTACCTCTAAAAACAAATTAGGATATATTGGCGTAAATGGTATTCTTTCAGATCCTGATACTAAATTAGATGCGAATGGAAAATTCTTTATTCCTGCTAAAACTGAAAAATACTATTTAAAGAAACCTCCAGTAGATTATGCTAATAGTACAGGAGATTTATTTTTTTCATTCCCTAATTATCAAACAAAAAGAATTGAATATGTTGACCTCTATGTAGATCAAGTTCCCGAAGATAGGGCAGGCTTTGACCATCTTAATAAAATTGATGTGGGAATTATCTACTTAGATCCTGAATAAATAGATAGTCGTTTGATCCTAGACAAAATAATGGGCACATATTCCCTCTAAAGATAAAGTAAGATTAACTTTAGAGATGTAAAAATAGCTAAACGCTGGAGTCTAAAAATATACAACAAGCTAATTATTATGCGCTTTCAAACTCACACGAGTCTGTAGTTTCAATCGTCCAGAAATTAGGTGTAGGGTATTCAACCTTAGATAAATGGATTCTCAAAGCTAATCCAGTTGGTTCAAGCAAACGTCAACTTTCACCAGAACAACAGCGTATTCTAGACTAAGAAAAAGATGTCAAGCAGTTCTGGGAAGCCAATGCTGTCTTGTTTGAATATATTGAAATTTACTACAATCGAATCAGAAGGCATTCTGCAATTGGCAGGTTAAGTCCTGAAGTCTTTGAACAGAAATATTTTAAGAATTTATAGGGATCTGTTGTCCACGATACTGTCTAGGATCATTTCTTAGCTTTAAAACCCATGCCTTAACCTTAAACTCCGCAGCGAGAGAAGTTTGATGAAGCATTTTTTTATTTTCTTAACCTTATTTTATATATTTGGTAGTACTGCTTGTTCGTCTGAGAAAATTAGTTTGAATCAAAATGAAGTTAAAGAATCTCAAAAAAAAGAATCAATTTCAACGCTGTCTAAAGAAGATACAGCTATAATAAATGATTATAAAAATACTATTAATAAACTTAATCTGAGAGATAAAGAAAACGCAGATAAAGTAATGAAAGATAGTTTGTCTGAAATAAAAAAGATCACGAATGATCAAGAACGACAAAAGATTGAAATGCAAATCTACTTAGCAACAGGCATGTATGAAGAGGCTTATAATCTTAATCATAAAATGTTAAATGACTCTTTCAGTCAGGAACTTTTAGTGACTCAGTGTGAGTTAAGCTATTATGCTAAAAGATCGAAAGATGAATATGAAAAATGTTATTCCGATTTAGCATTGATTTTAAAAGAAGAATTAAGGAAAGTATCAAAAAATGACCCTCAGTATATTTATGGTGAGTGGGGCTATTTGCTATCAATGTATAAATCTGGGAACGTTGAATATAAAAATAAAATAAAAAAATTTATTGATTCGATTCAAGATGAAACGGTGAAATATCAATTCGAAAGTTCTTATGAATTAGCTGAAGAGCAAATGAGTAGTTATGACAGTAATTAAAGTAAATTGTAATTACTTTTTTATTGAATCCAACTACCTTGTCTATAGTTGATTTTAAGCACAGCCTCAACTTTTTATTGAGGCTCTATTCCAAAAACACTGATTTTTCAAAGTGCCTGAATTGCATAGCATAGAGCCAATTCTTTTGCGAGTTTCGCCATGATTTGGTTCGTCATCACAGTTTTTGCAATCGCAGGTCTAATTAAAGGCACGATTGGGTTAGGCCTGCCTGCGGTATCGATGGGCCTCCTCACCATGGTGATCAGTCCATTTCAGGCAGCGACGTTATTGATTATTCCATCTATGGTCACCAACTTTTGGCAACTATTTGCCGAAGGGCAGGTGCTGCGCCTAATTCAACGCTTTTGGTCCTTGTTACTTGGGATTATCGTCGGTTCAATTTGGAGTATTTTTCCAACTTTAGGACATGGTGAATTTAAAAGTGAAGCTTTACTGGGGGGCATGTTGGCACTATACGGACTGTATGGGCTTTGTGCCAAGAGCTTGCCGAACTTTGCACCACATGAAAAATGGCTATCTCCAATGATCGGTTATCTCGGTGGAGCGCTGACTGTTGCGACCGGTGTGGTGGTGATCCCTGTGGTGCCATATTTGCAAGGTTTGCAGCTCAAACGTGATGACCTCGTACAGTCACTCGGTTTAGCCTTTACCACATCAACCATTTGTTTGGCAGTGTTCTTACAGCAAAATCCAGTGGAAGATCTCCCGATTGATTATGCCATGTCAGCCATAGCACTGATTCCAGCGCTCATTGGCAGTCATCCAGCGACGAACCGTTTCCACAGGAATATTCAGACCAAACATGCTCATCAGCTTCTCATGAGCCAAGGTTGGGCCAAAGCCCAGCAGATGTTCAGAAATAATGGAAAGGCATTCAGACTTTACGGCTTCATCATGGCGACGATGGCCAGGTTGACCACGACTGGCATGTGTCAGGCGTGAAACACCGTCTTGCTTTAGCTTCTGTAATAATAGGGTAATTTGGGGGGTAGAAAGATTGAGGATTTCAGAAGCACGGACTTGGGTAATACGATGATCTCGAACATCTTGCAGTACAGCAAGACGTTGAATCTCTTTATCAGACATAGTGATCAGCATCTATATTTTATATCCAGCCCATGATGGTTAAACCATCATAAACTAGACATTTTTATTGGTGAGAATATAGACACTTTAAATGGGTTCTAACATTTTCATTTCTTATAAGAGCCATTATGTTAAATAGGAACCTTAGAACAATAGAAAATTATAATTTCATTGCCATAAGGAAGAATATACTTACAATCCTACGTTCGTTTGTAAAGCAATTTGCTGTGAAGCTAATTCAAGTGCTTTAGCTTTCCCTAATGGTTTAATATCAGTGCCTTCAGCATATATAAAATCTACCTTATCAATACCAATTAATCCTAATACTGCTATTAAATATGTTGTAACAGCATCTGTTGGAAGATCTTGATGAAAACCACCACGTGAACTAAAGATAATTGATTTAACACCTTTAATTAATCCTACGGGTGCGGTTTCTGTATATTGAAAAGTTACTCGTGCTCGTGCAATTAAGTCGAACCAGTTTTTTAATTGGGTTGGTACATTTAAGTTATACATTGGTGCTGCAATCAATAATAGATCACAATCTTTCAGCTCTTGAATAAATTGATCAGAGAGAGCCACTGCTGCTTTTACCTCAGGTTTTTCATTCGCCTCTCCACGTAAGGCATTAAATATCTCTAAGTTTAATACTGGTAAGTTCATAGCTCCTAGATCATGTTCAATTATTTGGTCAACATAACCACTTTGCTTACGTCTATATAAATATTTATTAATGAGCTGATTACTTAGAGATTTTTCCTGCATAAAACTAGATTTGATAACTAAAATTCTGTTCATAGTAAGGTTCCTAATATGAATTTTTATTAGATTATCATTGATAAATTGGATACAAAAGTGATAATAAATCAACTCATTGATTCCCAATTGGAACTAATATGCGTGTTAATGATCTGAAAAGTTTGATGGCATTTATTAGTGTTGTTGAACAAGGAAGTTTTACTAAAGCATCAGAAAAATTACATCTGACTCGTTCCGCTGTCAGTAAGATGATTTCAAAGCTTGAGGTACAGCTCGGAGTAGTACTTTTTAACAGAGATACACGTCATTTAGCTCTCACAGAAGAAGGTAGTATTTTCTATGAACATAGCCAGCGGGCTGTACAAGAATTATTAATAGCTGAGACATTATTTGAAAGTAATAATCAAAATATTCAGGGAATGATACGTATCTCTATGCCTGTATTATTTGGACAAAAGTTCATAGTTCCGATATTAAGAGACTTAGCAGATGAACATCAAAATTTGAATATGGTTCTTTCTTTTAATGATCGTTATATTGATTTAATTGAAGATAATTATGACCTAGTGATAAGAATTGGTAATTTAGAAGATAATAGTCAATTAATGGTTAAAAAGATTTCTGAGCATGCAATGTGGCTCTGTGCCACACCTGAATATTTAAAAAGATACCAGATTCCTGAGAGCATCAAAGATTTAGATAACCATCAGACTATTGGATATTTGAAAAATGGGCAGCTTGAAAAGTGGATATTTCAAAGTTCTCATCATAAAACTATGAAATATTTGCCAAAAAATAAAGTTCAAATGGATGACATAAAAAGCATATTAGATTATGTACTAATGCACGGAGGAATTGGTTGGTTACCTTCCTGGTTGATTCAAGAATATATACAAAGTGGTCAATTAATACACCTACTTACTAACTATTCAAGTACTAACTATCCTATTCAAATTGTATGGAAAAGATCAAATTTCTTACCAATACGTGTTCGTACTACCATTGATAAAATAGCTTCATCAATACAAAAAGATAGCGTCATTAAATAAGATTTATAAGAGAGGAATTCTAAATTGATAGTAATACAAAATCTTTCTAGTTTAATTTTTAAACACGGATTTATTAAGCTTTCCTAAAATTAACATAATACACCTTATACGAAATTCTTGAAATTTTCCTATAAGTATCAATAGTTTATTAAAAACCGTTCTAGTAAACAGCATATTGGAACGGTTTTTATATCACTATTCCACCAATACGCTTATAACTTATTCGAAATCAAAAGAGTTTGTTTAGTCCATCTACGCTATCTGCTTTAGACGCTATAACCTAGCCTCAACTTTTTATTGAGGCTCTATTCCAAAAACACTGATTTTTCAAAGTGTCTGAATTGCATAGCATAGAGCCAATTCTTTTGCGAGTTTCGCCATGATTTGGTTCGTCATCACAGTTTTTGCAATCGCAGGTCTAATTAAAGGCACGATTGGGTTAGGCCTGCCTGCGGTATCGATGGGCCTCCTCACCATGGTGATCAGTCCATTTCAGGCAGCGACGTTATTGATTATTCCATCTATGGTCACCAACTTTTGGCAACTATTTGCCGAAGGGCAGGTGCTGCGCCTAATTCAACGCTTTTGGTCCTTGTTACTTGGGATTATCGTCGGTTCAATTTGGAGTATTTTTCCAACTTTAGGACATGGTGAATTTAAAAGTGAAGCTTTACTGGGGGGCATGTTGGCACTATACGGACTGTATGGGCTTTGTGCCAAGAGCTTGCCGAACTTTGCACCACATGAAAAATGGCTATCTCCAATGATCGGTTATCTCGGTGGAGCGCTGACTGTTGCGACCGGTGTGGTGGTGATCCCTGTGGTGCCATATTTGCAAGGTTTGCAGCTCAAACGTGATGACCTCGTACAGTCACTCGGTTTAGCCTTTACCACATCAACCATTTGTTTGGCAGTGTTCTTACAGCAAAGTCCAGTGGAAGATCTCCCGATTGATTATGCCATGTCAGCCATGGCACTGATTCCTGCGCTCATTGGTATGTGGGCAGGGAAAAAAATCCGTTACCGCATTCCAGAACAAAAATTCCGTAAGGTGTTTTTTATCGGGTTGATTGCCCTCGGTAGCTATATGATGCTGCACCAGTTTGGCGTGATTTAAAGCCTAGACTTAGCCATCTAAAGTAGATTTTTGTGACAGTAGAAACTGACTGAAATGCTGATAATTTAAGGGTAAATCATCAAAATTACGCGCGGTGAGGAGCAGTTTTCGATTGGCCCATTCACCGCTGAGCTCAACTTGGGCAAAGGCATACAAACTGATTAATCGTTGGGCCGCACGTTTTGGCATGATGGCAATGCCCACACCATTCGCCACCACTTGGGCGATCGCGGCAAAGTTCGGCAAACGTAACCGATACTGAATTTCACAGCCGAATAATTTGGCTTGAGCCTCGATCGATTGTTGTAAGGAATGATATTGCATTAAACCGACAAAGGGATAATTTAAAATCTCTGCGGGTTTGACGCTAGATATCGAGGCCAATTCATGAGTTATAGGACAAATCAGCACCAACGGATCATCTGCAAACTCAAGCGTTTGTAGTTGTTCAGATTTAAAGAAACCTGAAATTAAGCCTAGTTGTGCATTACCTTGCTCTATCGCTGCAATGATGTCTTTAGACTCGGCTTCATGCAGCTCAATTTGTGTATTGGGATTTTCCAGCAAATAGCGTGGCAGCAAAACCGGCAAATATTCACTTTGTGCAGATGAATTACACCATAAGGTCATATTGGAACTTAGCCCATGGGCAAAGGGCAGCATCGCGTGTTCTAATTGTTGCCCCTCACCTAAGATGCGCTGTGCATGTTCAACCAAGGTTTGACCGGCAAGAGTCAGTTTGACCCCTTTGGCTTGGCGAGTGAACAGGGCTGTGCGGTAATGCTGTTCGAGTTTTTTAATCCGTTCACTGGCTGCTTGTAGCGAGATGGCAGAACGAGCAGCGCCTTTGGTCAGACTACCGCTGTCTACAATGTGCAGTACCAATTGAAGGTCGAACAAATCCAGTCGCATACAGTGTATTCCTTGGCTAATGCCTTATCTTACCGAAAGAACAGCTATAAAAAAAAGCGACCTTTCGGCCGCTTTTCAAATAAATGTTGTATACTTTTTTAAATGCTTTGGAGGCTTATTCTGATTTATCGCCCAAGCTAAAGAACCAGTTCAAAATCAGCGCTGCAAATGTAGCAGTACCAATACCACCTAAGTTGAAGTTACCGAATTGAAGTGCAAAGTCACCCGTACCTAAAATAATCGTGACTGCTGCCACCATCAGGTTTTTGTTTTTTGAGAAATCGACTTTGTTTTCAATCCAAATTTTCGCACCTGCAATGGTAATTAGACCAAATACAACAATCGATGCACCTGTCAAAATGGCTTGCGGAATGGTATGAATAATCGCACCAAACTTTGGAGAAAGACCAAGGAAGATGGCGAATACACCTGCAAATACAAACACGATGGTCGAGTAAACACGCGTTACTGCCATCACACCAATATTTTCGCCATAAGTGGTCATACCCGGACCGCCGACACCGCCTGAAAGTGTGGTTGCAACACCATCTGCAACGAAGGCTTTACCAATGTGCGGATCGAGGTTTTCACCTGTCATCGCGCCTACAGCTTTGATGTGGCCAAGGTTTTCTGCAACCAAAATCAACGCAATCGGTGCAATAATAAGCATGGCATTGAAGTCGAAGACGGGTGAATGGAAGTGCGGAACACCAAACCAAGCAGCTTCTTGTACGGGAACGAAATTGATTGGTGTGCCATGACCCATGACATTGGAAATGATGTAATACACCAAATATGCCAGTAATAGACCGACCAACAGTAATAAGCGTTGTAACAAGCCCTTCGTGAACACTGCAATCGAACCCATACACAGTACAGTGACTAATGCCATCCACATATTAAAGTTATTACCGGCAACCCCTTTAATGGTCACTGGGGCTAGGTTCAGACCAATAATCATCACCACTGCACCTGTAACGACAGGTGGCATGAGTTTTTCAATCCAACGCGTACCCGTTGCCATCACGATAAAACCAAAAATGGCATATAAGATACCGCAGGCCATGATCCCGCCTGCCGCCATTGCGATATTGGCATTTGGCGCGCCAGTACCTGATGCTGCATAACCGGTTGCCGCGATCACCACACCAATAAAAGCAAAACTAGAGCCTAAATAACTTGGTACACGACCACCTGTCATAAAGAAGAACAGGATGGTACAGATCCCCGACATTAAAATCGCAAGGTTGGCATCAAAGCCCATCAAAAATGGCGCAAGGACAGTTGCACCAAACATTGCAAAGGCATGTTGTATCCCCAATACCACACTTTGCACCGGAGGTAGGTACTCATTTGTACCTACAGGACGTGCATCAATATTGCCTTCGTACGGGCGCCATTTGGGAAACCAATTGGACATAAAATGAGCACTCAATAGATAAATTGTGCACATCATACTCTTGTTTTTTAGAAGATTTAATCTCTTTTAAAAATATTTTGTTCAAACTAATTACATGACTTTACATATAAATTTACCAAATGGTAAAAGTTTTAAGGGTGTAAAAAAGGCATTAAATCATGCAATTAATCAAATAGGCTTGGAGCCAATTCTTCATAAATTTTTCTTATTTTATATATTCCAAAATAAATTAAAACCAATATGACTGGTCAAAAAAAAAGCACACAGTTCTGTGTGCTTTTTGAAAACTTGGAAGATTTAGCCAGTGTTACGCAAACCTGCCGCAATACCCGCGATACTGACCATCAACGCATGGTCGACTGGGGTATTTTCAGCCTGACGCTCGGCAAGGTAAGCACGGCGGCGTTTCATTAGCTCGGCTTGCAGTAAATGTAGCGGCAATAAATAAGGCTTACGCACCTTCATGGATTGGTCGAGCACATCGTTACTGCTGAGTAATTTCGATTCACCTTTGAGTGCTAATAGCGTTTGTACCGCATCACGTAAACGCTGACGTAACTCTTCGCCCAATTGTTTGAGGTCTGCATCATCCGTCAGATGAGACTCATAATACAGCGCCACATGACCATCGGCTTTGGACAAGACCATTTCCAACATATCAATCAGGGTTTGGAAATACGGCCATTGCTCCAACATTTCTTCGAGTGTCTGCTTTTGACCTTGATCAATCACTTGATTAATCGCAGCACCTGTACCGAGCCAAGCAGGTAGCATCAAACGGATTTGCGTCCATGCGAACACCCAAGGAATCGCACGTAATGACTCAATTCCACCGCTAACTTTACGTTTGGCTGGGCGTGAGCCGAGCGGTAACATTTGCAGTTCCAGTTCTGGTGTCACAGTCCGTAGGTATTTTACAAAATGCGGATTTTCACGCACGGTTTGACGATACACCTGTACCGACAGATCCGTCATGCTGTGCATGAGCTGACGCCATTCCTGTTTCGGTTCAGGCGGTGGTAATAAGGTCGCTTCTAAGGTCGCAGCGGTGTAAATTTCCAAGTTTTGTAAGGCAATGCCTTCTAATCCAAACTTGAAGCGAATCATTTCCCCTTGTTCTGTGACACGGATTGCACCAGAAATCGAACCTGGTGGCTGTGAAAATAGGGCTTGCTGTGTCGGCGCACCACCACGGCTGATTGAACCGCCACGGCCATGGAATAATGTCAGTTGTATATCATGTTTTTTCGCAACTGCGGTTAATTCTTCCTGTGCACGATACTGCGCCCAGTTTGCCGACATAAAGCCCGCATCTTTGGCTGAGTCTGAATAGCCAATCATCACCTCGTGTTTACCCTGAATATGCTGCTTATACCAATGCATATTGAATAGGGTATTCATGGTACGGGCTGCACCATCCAAATCTTTTAAAGTTTCAAACAGTGGCACGACGCGTAGCGCTTGTTTGATGCCGGCTTCTTTTTGCAGTAACAATACAGCCAAGACATCACTCGGATGTTCGGCCATGGAAATAATATAAGCCCCTAAACTTTCAGGTGGCTGTTCTGCCAAAGTGCGCATGGTCGCAAAGACTTCTTGTACATCTGGATGTTCAATCAGACTTTGTTTCGGCTCATTTAAAAACTTCGGTAACAATGGACGTTTGCTTTGCAGTTCCTGAATCAAGAAGTTTTGACGGGCTTGCTCCGTCCATGTTTCAAAATTGCCTAAACCTAAATATTCCGTAATGGCAGAAATCGCTTGGCGATGACGCGTGGATTCCTGACGAATATCGAGTTTGAGTAATTCGATACCGAAACAATTCACTCGATGAATAAAGTCGAGTAACTGACCATTGGCAATTTCAGGTAAACCGCTGTCAATCAGTGAACGGTAGCAAACCAATAGTGGATCGAGCAGCTCATGGCGGCTTTTAATGACTTGGCTATCGTCAGCATCTTCGCCACGGAGTTTTAGTGCCAACCAGTGACGAGTGGCTTTGAGGCGTTCCCGCGCATCACGTAGATATTCACGATATGGTTCAGGGTGGGAATGACCCAAGGCATCACTAAGCTCTTTGCTGCATTCTTGAATCGAAAGTTCCCAGCGCAGGTCTTCGATATCGCGTAAATACAAGTCGGCAGCTTTCCAACGTGAAAGCCACAGCACTTCTTGAGTAATATTATGGGTGACGTTTGGGTTACCATCACGGTCACCGCCCATCCATGATGCAAAGCGCACAGGGGCAACATTTAAAGGCAAGGTCTTGCCACAATGATCTTGAACCATGCCATCCAATTCACGCATGAATTTGGGTACAGCATTCCACAAGGTCTGTTCGATGGTTGTGAAACCCCATTTGGCTTCGTCGACAGGCGTCGGGCGATGTTGACGAATTTCATCTGTTTGCCATGCCGAGCAAATCAGTTGTTTTAAATCATCCAAAACGGCTTTGCGTTCGCGTGGCGTAAGTTTTTGTTGATCCATTTTAAACAGGCAATCATTAATACCATCATATTTCTGGATCAAGGTACGGCGGCTGACTTCGGTTGGATGTGCAGTCAGGACCAATTCAATTTTTAATTCACAAATTTGTTGGAACAGTTGTTCTGCACTGATGTTATTGCTTTTAAATTTTTCAAATAAATGATCGAGTGGATTCGGTGAAGGTGCCTGCTCATCAAACTCACTTTGGCGACGGCTGCGCACAACATTGTATTGTTCGGCAATATTGGCAAAGTTGAGAAAGTGCGTAAATGCACGGGTCAGTGGCAGAATTTCTTCATCTTTTAAATTTAAAAATAATTGTTCTAACTGTTTTTCAGCTTCAACTTGTCCATCGCGCGCGCCTTTAGACAAAGCACGAATTTGCTCTACCTGATTAAACAAATCTTGTCCTGCATGCTGCTTTAGGGTTTCACCCAATAAATTGCCCAGTAAGCGCACGTCTTCACGTAATGGAGCATCAATTTGTTGAATCATTTGTTATTTCTCCGCGTATTCCTGTCTCGACTATACCCCGAAAGTGCTGTGGCAAAAGGGGGTACAGACAAAAGTCGGATGACTTTTCTAGGTAAATGAGCAATAGCTATGCCATTTGTTTCAGTTTAGCCTTGAAATATTTCAGAAAATGCTTAGCTCTGCGTGCCGAGTTGATATTTCAGCATAAAGATGTCGATGGCAGAGTGAATAATGGCCTGTCGCTCTGCTGCTTCAGGTACTGGGCGCATGCCCAATAAGACTTCTTGATGGCGTAGTCCCATCAGTAGCGACACAATCAGTTCAGTTTGTCGGGCAGGATTATCCTGCTGAATGAAATTTAAAGCCGCTGCGTCTTGAAAAAATTTTTCCCAGACTTGGCGCATTTTTAAATGTGAGGCACGGAAAAACTGTTCGACCAAAGGACTGTGTTCGGCAGCTAATTCCAAAAGTAATAAATCCAGTTTAATGGCTTCTGGCAAATTCATGATGTTCAGCCCCAACTCACAAATTTCAACGAAAGCCTGCATAAAATGACTTTCGCTGTGCAGATGTCGCGGGCGGGTATTTAAAATATATTCACAGGTGTCTTCAATCGCACTGGTAAATAAAGTGGCTTTGTCCTGAAAATGGTTATAGACCGTCAGTTTGGTGACCCCTGCATGTTGCGCAATCTGATTCATGCTGCAACCGTGATAGCCCATTTCTAAAAATAATTGTTTTGCAGACTCTAAAATCCGTTGTCGTTTTTCTAAGTCTTTTGGGCGGCCGACATTCATTTGCTGAAAAAATTCCAAAAAAGGCGAAAAGGTCATTGATTTCGGATAATTAATCTAATTAATGTACCGCATGGTTTATTAATTAAAAAATAACCAAATTAATTGAATAATATTCTGCCCTAAAAAAGACTTTTTATTAAGAGCGAACTTCATGAGTACGATTAAGACCACAGTTGTCAGCATGATTATCGTTTGCAGTGTGACCTTATGGGGATGCAGCAAGGATAAAGCCCAAACGGAACAGGAAGTGCCATTTGTGATGGTGACTCAGCCGGGTGCCACACATTTTGAACAAAAAAGTTATGCGGGTGATGTGCAAGCACGCCAGCAAACAGCTTTAGCGTTTCGGGTTGGCGGTCAAATCACTGAGCGCTATGTCGATGTTGGAGACCAAGTCCGAGTCGGGCAAGTCTTGGCAAAATTAGACGTCAAAGATGCACAGTTGCAACTGAATGCAGCACAAGCACAGCTTGAAAGTGCGCGTTCCGCTGCACAGATTGCTGAAGATGAACTAAAACGCTTTAAGCAATTATTGCCAGTCAATGCTGTGAGTCGTTCGCAGTATGATGCAGTGGAAAACCAATATAAAGCAGCACAGTCGAACTTAAAGCAAGCCCAATCAAATTATGATGTGAGTCGTAATCAGACCGGTTATAACCAATTAATTGCCAATAAAAATGGGGTCATTACTGAGCGTAATATAGAGATTGGTCAAGTGATTGCAGCAGGACAACCGGCATTTCAATTGGCGATTGCAGGTGAACGTGAAGTGGTCATTGGTGTGCCTGAACAAGCGGTTACTGAAATTAAAACAGGGCAGGATGCATGGGTCACCTTGTGGTCGAAACCACAGGAAAAATTTGCAGGCTATGTGCGTGAAATTAGTCCTGCAGCCGATCAGTCTCGTACTTATAGTGTCAAAGTGGCATTGCGTGAAGGCAATAGCGCCATTCAATTGGGGCAAAGTGCACGGGTATTTTTAACCAAAGCACAGCAGAATGTTTTGCATGTGCCGTTATCGAGTGTGTCTGCGAGTGGTCAGCAGGCATATGTGATGGTGGTCAATGCAGATAATACGGTACGTAAAGTTCCAGTGAGTTTAGGTGAATACGGACGTGACAGCGTGCCCGTACTTAGTGGTCTGCAAGCAGGGGATTTTGTGGTGGTTGGCGGCGTGCATTTGCTCCGCGAAAAACAAAAAATACAACCTGTTGATCGTGAAAATCGTGCGGTACACATTCAGACAGGAGTTAAATAATGAATTTTAACTTGTCTGAGTGGGCACTGAAAAATAAAGGCTTAATCCTTTATTTTATGATTCTGCTGGGCATCGTTGGGATATTTTCCTATTCCAAATTGTCGCAGAGTGAAGACCCGCCATTTACCTTTAAAGTCATGGTGATTCAAACCTATTGGCCTGGTGCAACAGCCAAAGAAGTTTCGCTACAGGTCACCGATCGGATTGAAAAAGAACTGATGACCACGGGGCAGTATGAACGCATCATGGCGTATTCACGTCCGGGTGAATCCATGGTGACCTTTGTGGCCAAGGACAGTCTACGTTCGCAGCAAGTCCCCGATGTTTGGTACACCGTGCGTAAAAAGGTCAATGATATTCGCCATCAATTACCATCTGGGGTGCAAGGTCCTTTCTTTAATGATGAGTTTGGTGACACCTTTGGCAATATCTATGTGCTCACCGGCAAAGACTTTGACTATGCCACCATGAAGGAATATGCCGACCGTTTACAGCTCCAGTTACAACGAGTCAAAGACGTTGCGAAAGTGGATTTGATTGGTCTACAAGATCAAAAAGTTTGGATTGAAATTTCCAACACCAAAGCCACGCAAATGGGCATACCCGTGACGGCGATTCAACAAGCCTTGCAGCAGCAAAATACAGTTGCCAGTGCCGGCTTTTTTGAAACCAATTCAGACCGGATTCAAGTACGTGTCAGCGGCAATTTACAAAACATTGATGAACTACGTCAGATGCCCTTATTGGTGAATGGACGAACCATTCAGTTGGGGGATGTGGCTGATGTACATCGGGGCTTTAGTGATCCACCACAACCACGTATGCGTTTTATGGGCGAAAATGGTTTAGGCATTGCAGTATCGATGCGTAAAGGTGGCGACATTCTGGCTTTGGGTAAAAACCTAGAAACAGAATTTGCCCGCTTGCAAAAAACCTTGCCCTTGGGCATGGAACTAAAAAAAGTGTCGGATCAGCCTGTAGCCGTGAAGCGCAGTGTCAATGAGTTTATGAAAGTCCTCGCTGAGGCGGTGATTATCGTACTGTTAGTGAGTTTCTTCTCTTTGGGTTTCCGTACAGGTCTTGTCGTTGCGTTTTCCATTCCATTGGTCTTGGCCATGACCTTTGCCGGTATGCAGATGTTTGATGTCGGTTTGCACAAGATTTCTTTGGGAGCATTGATTCTCGCACTCGGTTTATTGGTGGATGATGCGATTATTGCTGTCGAAATGATGGCGATTAAAATGGAGCAGGGCTATAGCCGGTTACAAGCCGCCGGACATGCATGGCGGACGACCGCATTTCCAATGCTAACAGGCACGCTAATTACGGCTGCAGGATTTTTGCCGATTGCCACAGCCGCATCGAGCACAGGGGAATACACTCGCTCGATTTTCCAAGTGGTCACTATCGCATTGGTGGTGTCATGGTTTGCAGCGGTGCTGTTTGTTCCCTATCTAGGGGATAAATTACTACCCGACTTCAACAAAGATTTGGTACAAAAAGCCCCATGGTATCAGCGCCTGTTGGCACGTTTGCGCAAACAACCTGAACCTCAGCCGATGGTGCATCATGCCGGGGAACATCACGATCCTTATCAGTCGCCGTTTTATCAACGTTTCCGTGGTTGGGTTGACACTTGTGTGACTTATCGCAAGACGGTGATTGCAGCGACGGTTGGCATCTTTGTATTATCAATTTTAATGTTTAAAACCGTACCACAGCAGTTTTTCCCACCGTCAAACCGTGCTGAAATTTTAGTGGATTTAAAGCTCGAGGAAGGTGCGTCGCTGAAAGCCACAGAAGCGGCAGTAAAAAAAGTCGAAGCGTTCTTGTCGAAAAAACAAGGCATTGATAATTTTGTGGCTTATGTGGGGACAGGTTCACCGCGGTTTTATTTACCTCTAGATCAGCAGTTGCCCCAAGCCAGTTTTGCTCAGTTTGTGGTATTGGCTTCATCTTTAGATGATCGCAATGAAATTCGTCAGTCATTAGCAGAAGAAATCCGTAAGCTCTTACCTGAAGTACGTACTCGCGTTTCACTTTTAGAAAATGGGCCACCTGTGGGTTATCCATTGCAGTTCCGCGTGTCGGGTGAAGATCTGAGCTTGGTTCGAGAGTGGGCACAACGGGTGTCTGCAAAAGTCAGTGAAAACCCGAACACCACCAATGTGCATTTGGATTGGGGTGAGCCAAGCAAAGTCATTAAACTGGACATCGACCAAGATCGCGCACGTCAAATGGGGGTTTCCAGTCTAGATCTGTCCAATTTCCTGAATAGTTCAATCAGTGGCGCGGTGATTAATCAGTATCGTGAGAAACGAGAGCTGATTGAAATTCGGATGCGTGGTGATCAAGCGGAGCGATTGGATGTCGGGTCTCTCAGCAGTTTGGCTGTACCGACCAGCAATGGTGGTTCAGTACCATTGGCGCAGATTGCGAAAATTGAGTATAGCTTTGAAGAAGGTTTGATTTGGCATCGTAACCGTTTACCGACCATTACTGTGCGCGCGGATATTCGCAGTAAATTGCAACCTGCAACGGTGGTGGGTGAGTTAAAAGATTCATTTGATCAGTTACGTGCAGAGATGCCGAATGGTTATCTACTCGAAGTAGGCGGCACTGTGGAAGAGTCAGCACGAGGTCAAACTTCTGTAAATGCAGGCATGCCATTATTTCTCGCAGTTGTCATGACTTTGTTGATGATTCAATTACGCAGCATGTCACGGGCGATGATCGTATTTTTAACTGCACCTTTGGGCATTATTGGCGTGTTGTTATTCCTGTTATTGTTCAATAAACCCTTTGGTTTTGTGGCAATGCTCGGCACGATTGCACTGTCAGGAATGATTATGCGCAATTCACTGATTTTGATTGATCAGATTGAACAAGATATTCAGTCTGGGGAGTCGGCTTGGGATGCGATTATCAATGCGACGGTACGTCGTTGCCGTCCAATTGTATTGACTGCATTGGCTGCTGTATTGGCGATGATTCCACTTTCTCGCAGTATTTTCTTCGGTCCAATGGCCGTGGCGATTATGGGTGGATTGATCGTGGCGACCCTGCTGACCTTGTTCTTTTTACCTGCGCTATATGCACAGTGGTTTAAAGTGAAAAAAACTCAGCAGAATCCTTAAAAGTGTCATAATATTGGGTGCGAAATATTGAATTTTTCTCTATAGTAGCACCTGATCTACAAAGACATTTTTAAAAAGTAAAACAACCACAAGTGCAGCACGGCATATTGTGGTGTACGGGGTTGAATCACAGATGACAGCAGAGAGTTTAGCTAAGTATCGCCGTTATGTTGCGATTTCTTATGTCTTCATGTTTTTCGCTTTATTTACCCTGATTAGTGGTGTATTTGCCTACGGCTTTGCACGCAAAGTGACTCAAATCGATTCTGCAGAAGTTTGGCTCCAAGCCCAAGCGCTTTGGGTCATGCGCACCGTCGTGATTTATTCCATGATGGCCATTTTTGCCGCACTGTGGTTTATTCCTTTATTTTTCTATTATTGGGACACCTATCTTTGGGTGACTGCATGCACGGTAATTGGTGTGGTCTTTGCTGCGATTGCCTTATTGTATTTATTAAATGCATGGATCCAAGGTCTATCTAAATTCGTTAAAAATAAGGCTGTTTTCTAAGTCGATTTATTTTTTTCCTGCCTACCCCTTGAAAAAATGGTTTGATTCCCCAATTTCAGACCACAGTTAAGTATTAAATTAAATTCCGTGAGGAGCATCGCCAGACATGGCTAAACGTGATTATTATGAGGTTTTAGGTGTATCTAAAACCGCAAGTGATGATGAAATTAAAAAAGCCTACCGTAAGTTGGCGATGAAGTATCACCCTGACCGTAATCCAGATAACCCAGAAGCTGAAGAAAAATTCAAAGAAGCTGCAGAAGCATATGAAGTTTTATCGGACAGCGAAAAACGTAGTATGTATGACCGTATGGGACATCAAGCTTTTGAAGGCGGCATGGGCGGCGGCGGTGGCTTCGGTGGTGGTTTTAGCGCAGAAGATATTTTTAGTCAGTTTGGTGACATATTCGGTGGCGCATTTGGCGGTGGTGGCCGTGGTGGTCAGCAACGTGCACGCCGTGGTTCAGACTTACGCTATGTTATGGAGCTTACCCTTGAGGAAGCTGTAAAAGGCGTGAAAAAAACCATTACCTTTACTGCGCCAGCGCCATGTGATGCCTGTAATGGTAAAGGATCTAAAAATCCAAATGACGTCGAAACGTGTAAAACTTGTCATGGTGCAGGTCAAGTGCGTATGCAACAGGGCTTCTTCTCTGTGCAGCAAACCTGTAGCACTTGTCGTGGTCAAGGTAAAATTATTAAGAACCCATGTAATAAATGTCATGGTTCAGGGGTTTCTGACCGTCAGCAAACTTTAGAAGTGACCATTCCTGCAGGTGTGGACAATGGCGACCGCGTACGTTTAAGTGGCAAAGGTGAGGCGATCCGTGATGGCCAAGCAGGCGACTTATATGTAGAAGTGGTGGTACGTGAACACGAAATCTTCCAACGTGATGGCGCTGACTTATATATGGATGTGCCTGTAAGCATTGCAGATGCTGCATTGGGTAAAGAAATTCAAATTCCGACTCTCGATGGTCGTGTGAGCTTGAAAGTGCCTGAAGGAACTCAAACTGGCAAATTATTCCGCTTACGTGGTAAAGGTGTGAAACCTGTACGTACCAGCATGACTGGTGACTTACTCTGCCGTATCGTGGTGGAAACGCCAGTGAATTTAACGGCTCGTCAACGTGAATTGTTGAAAGAGTTACAAGACACGATGGATGGCGATGACAATAAATCATCTCCGAAGAAAAAATCATTCTTCGACCGTTTATTTGATTAATTGACTTGATTGATTCAATTGGCTTGAGTTCGCTGTGATGTGAACTCAGCTATAAAAAAGCCTGCATAATTGCAGGCTTTTTTATTGAGCATTTTAAGGTTTCGGCTGTGCATTAGGCGGTAATAAACTTTCATAGCTCATGTCGAGCCTATAGATATTTTTAAGACGCTGTAGCTGATGACGTGCTTCAGCCTCACGACCATTAAATGCCAATAAACGTGCATATTTAATGATGTGGTATTTCGCTGGGTAGCTGCGAACCAATTTTTCAGTATCCTGAATGGTTTGTTCAGAAACGATGGAGTACGGATTTAAACGAATAATCGCCACCCGATGTCTAAATTCCGTGAGCAAATAGATCGGCTCATGATTGGTGATTTTCTCCGGTGTTTTTTCATATTTTGATGCCTGACCCAGCTGAATCGCTGCATTGGCATAATCACGATAAATCACCGTAATCAGCACGGCGCCAATCCCGAAAACAATGCGGATAAACCATGGTGACAGATTCAAAGTAGCCGTCAGTGGCTTCGCTGCTTGAAGAATCCCGATAATAAAACCCGCAGGCAGTAAGAAATATGCGTAGTTTTGCGGAAACTCCAACATGGCATGAATAACGAAGACACCGACCATCAATAGGCCAATGACAGATAATGCAGACTTGGCTAACTTCTGTAATTGAATGCCCCAATAAGCGAAATAGGCCAAGAACGGCACACCAATAATGGCGCCATTCCACAATAAGAAATCCAAAATAAAATTGTGTGAGCTACGAATCCATACAGGCCCTTGTACCGTGTCAGAGATCGAGACAAAAGCGCTACTGGTTTGATGCCAACCATAGCCAAACCAAGGCTGTGCAGCTACGGCATGCGCCATTTGTTGCCAAATGGCTAAACGAGACATATCTCCACCAGCACGTTCGGCTACGTCACGACTTTCTTGAATATTCATGTCGGATATTTGGCTCATGATTTGACTTAATTTTGGCATCAATACAATCAGTGCCACAAAGCCGATAAACCAGGCCAAGCTGTAAAACCAGCGAAGACGGATATAATCTTTGTACTGTGCATAAGCCAAATAGACTAGGACACAGATACTTGCCACCCAAGAGGTGCGAGATTGGCTGAGCGCGACCCCAATTAAAATAGGAATTGCACAAGCGACCAAATAGCGCGTTTTAACTTTTTGCTGTTCATAAACATATAGGCAGGCTAACAAAGACATGAGCAGAAACGTGGCCATGTTATTCGGCTGAGCAAAGTTTGCAAATGGGCGCGTAGTTCCACTAATTTTCATCACAAAAGGAAGAAACGAGTCAAAATCTAACCACTGACATATTGCGATGAGTCCGGTCATGACACCCGAAGCAACAAAGGTATAGCTCAGGTATAGGAAGGTTTTTTCGCGTTTTTCCGTACCTTGCGAGAGGCTGAAACCAAGATTGATACACAGCCAGAAGCTGAACACAAACAGCATACAGAGTAAGGCAATACTAAAATAATACACCTGCCCAAAAGCCAGTTGGATGAAGGGGATCAGCGCTAAGAGCAACAGGGGCAAGGAAATTTTTGCCACCATGAGCTTTTCTTTAAAGAACGTTGCCGCTAAGGCAAACAGGGCAAAAAAGGTATAAAGCTCACCGGTATACGTGGCCCAAGGTCGGTAATGAATCGGAATCAGCCATGCCAATGCAATACAGACTGCCGCACAAAGATACAATAGGGTTTTCATGAATATTCAAGATCAATAGAACGCGCCTATCATACCGTGAAAATGCCTAAACTTGGTGAGGGAATAGTCAGCGTCTGTCGAAGAGCTTGATTTGCAAAAGTCTTTAGGAAAATGCAGGATTTTTTTGTTTGCAACTTAGCCTGCGCATGGAGTTTTGATATAGTAAGACCAATTTCGAATCAACATTAGGAAAATGTTATGTCAGCAGCTCCACGTATTGGTATCTTGGGCGCAGGCGGTCGTATGGGACGCATCTTAATTCAGGCGGTTCAGCAAGCTGGTTATCAATTAGCTGCTGCGGTAGAACGTCCTGAAAGTAGCTTAGTCGGTGCGGATGCCGGTGAACTTGCAGGGATTGGCGCGGTTGGCGTAAAGGTTGTCGGTAACCTAGCTGAGGTTTTAAAAGATTGTGATGTCGTGATCGATTTTACTGCACCTGCAGCAACAGCGCAGCATCTTAAACTTTGCCGTGAAGCAGGCGTTGCGATTGTCATTGGTACCACAGGTATGAATGATGAGCAAAAAGCTTATCTCGATGAAACAGCAACAGAAACCCCTGTGGTCTATGCAGCGAACTATTCTGTCGGTGTAAACGTTTCAATCAAACTTCTTGAATTGGCATCAAAAGTGTTTGGCGATACTGTGGATATTGAAGTGATTGAAGCCCATCATCGTCATAAAGTTGATGCACCATCAGGTACAGCGCTAATGTGGGGCGAAGCCATTGCCGGTGCTTTAGGACGTGACTTAAAACAAGATGCTGTGTATTGCCGTGAAGGTCATACGGGTCCACGTGAACGTCAAACCATTGGCTTCCAAACGATTCGTGGTGGTGACATTGTGGGTGAACATACTGCGATGTTTATTGCGGATGGCGAACGTGTTGAAATTACCCATAAAGCGACCAACCGTATGAACTTTGCCTCTGGTGCAGTACGTGCAGCTGCATGGGTAGTTGGTCGTGAAGCACGTAAGTACGATATGAAAGATGTACTGGGTTTTAACGATATTGACGTATAAAAGCGCGTTAAAATCCGTTATAACAACAGCATAAAATTAAAATAAGACGATCAATGGAATGAAAAAAGTCATCTTTATGGCCTGTGCTGTCGCATTCACTGCGGCAGTACAAGCGAAAACTATGGATAATGCCAAACTCACGATTAATAAAAATAATATTAAAGTTTGGACCTACCAAAATGCTCAAAATCCTGTCTTTCAATACAAAGCTGAAACTAGTTTTGATGTGCCCATCGAAAAAGCGGTTTCCCTGATTTTAGATGTGGAAAATGCAGTGAATTGGGTCCCTTATATGGGCAGTGTCAAAGTCTTATCCCGTGATGACCAAAAAGGTGAATTCAGTTTATATATGGTGCTGGATTTTCCTTTTCCCTTGAAAGACCGTGATTTAGTGGTACAAGGCAAAATGCGTAAAGATGCACAAGGCATCATTAGCATCCAAAATAAAGCGGTGAAAAAAGGTTATCCGATCAATCCCAATTATGTGCGTCTAACCGACTATGAAGGGGATTGGACCTTCCAACGTTTAGGTAATCAAAAAGTCAAAGTGTCAACCTATGGCTACGCCAATCCGGAAGGCTCCATTCCGCTCAGTTTCGTGAATATGTTCGTGCAGCAACAGCCGTATCAAATGCTACAAAAAATGAAAGTGCAGCTGGGTAAAAGCAAAACTGTTGCGACCTTTCCCGAAATTTTAAAATAAGCACCAGTAATGATTCAGTTCAATATGAACGATCAATGACTTCGCTGCTCAGGCAGGCGAAATGCAGTCAACTGCTGCATGTGTTGTGTTTCAGGAAGTTCGATACTGAGTAAGGTTTGTTCTGGAAATTGATGCGGATGTAACTTGATTTGAAATTGCCGCGCGGTCATTTGTTCACAGGCAAAGCGAAGTTTGGCTTGCTGCGGCATGATATTCATACCGTTTTCAGATTTGGCTTTATAAATATATAGCTTTTGATGTAACCCGCCGCTGGTGATTGGTTGGATCTGCTCAAGTTCATATTGCGTCAGTTTTTGGGCACTCAAAAAACCTTGAATTAAAGATTTACAGATAAAATTTTGCTGGCTTTGAGCTTGAGTGTGCTGTTCGGGTTGGCACGCCATAAGCGTGAGTGTGCTGATGATGATTAGACCCGCTCGAAACTGCGTGAAGTCATTCATTTAATTGTCCCCCTATCGTTATTTTTGAGATATCAACCTGATGCATTCAGCTTAAATCTGTTAACTTAATGGGTACAGATACAAGAATGATTAAAAAAAGGGTACAGATGGCTTTTCAATATCAGCAGCTTGCGCAGCAGTTGGCACAGAAAATTTATAGTGGTGAATTGGCCGCAGGGCAGCGTCTGTATGCGCTACGTCAATTTTCACAGCAGCATCAGATCAGTTTAAATACCGCGAAACGCTGCTATGAATTACTTGAAGCCAAAGGCCTGATTTATGTCAAAGAAAAGTCTGGTTATTTTGTACAATCCTCACAGAAAGCCCAGCAAATTGCCGTGCCGAATCATCCTGATTTTGATTCCCGACCTCGTGAAATTTCGAATTTAGAATTGCAAATTCAGATCCATGAAGCATCTGCAAATAGTCGCCTGATTCATTTGGGTTCAATTCAGTTGTCCCCCAATTTTGTTCCTGTTGAAGCAATCAGACGTTCAATCCAAAGGGCATTAAAGCATTGTAAACCAGAAGATTTTTTATATAACAATCGGCAAGGACATCCACAATTGCGTGAAGCTTTGTCGGCACATTGGGCTGAAGATGGTTTTTATATGCCTAAGGATGATATTTACATCAGCAATGGTTGTATGCCGGCTTTGTCAGTGATGTTGCAAAATCTGAGTGCCGAAGGGGAGAGTGTCATTGTCCCGACGCCGAACTATAACGGACAATTGCAATTATTGGCTTTATTGAAGCGGAAAATTGTTGAAATTCCTGCCAATACGGAAGGTTTTGATTTAGATCGTTTAGAGCAGGCGATGCGGGATTCAGGCGCGAAAGTATGCTTATTGACTGCAAATTTTCAAAATCCTTTGGGTTTTTGTTTAAGTAATGAAGATAAGGAACGAATTGCACAACTGGCTGAAAAATATCAATGTTATATGATTGAAGATGATATTTATGCTGAGTGTAGTTTCAATGCAAAGCGACCATTGCCTATCAAATATTGGGATCGGGCGGGCTACGTGATCTATTGTGCGTCGATTTCAAAATCTTTATCGCCTTCTTATCGGGTGGGGTGGTTTTGTCTTCCACCACATTTGCAACATTTGCGTCCGAAATTACTTTTGCAAAATGATTCGGTGAATACGCCTTTGCAGTTAGGACTTGCAGATTTGATTTTTAGTCGTGCGTATCGCCAACATCTTGCTGAATTGCGTCCTAAATTAATGGTGCAAGTCGAGCAGTATCGTCAGTATATTTACGATGCTTTTCAAGGGGTTGATATCCGTCTAAATCGGCCTCAAGGCAGTTATGCATTGTGGTTGCAGATGCCTGAACAAATAGACAGTTTGGCGCTGTATTACCATGCGCAAAAACATGGCATCAATATTGTGCCAGGTTTAATTTTTGGTGAGGACAATCGTTATAACAACTGTATTCGTCTAAATGCCGGGCATGAGTTGTCTGTAGATATTCAGCAGGCCATTTTGTTGCTTGCAGATTGGGTACGTAAGGAATGCATAAACTCAAATACCGTCTAATTTTGATGAGTGTATAAAGGACACAAAAAAGCCTGCATGCGGCAGGCTTTCTTGGCTTAGATTTTTGCCGTTAAAAATCAGCCTTCAGCACAATCCGATAACGCACGTTTCCTGAATGCAAACGTTCAATCGCTTCATTCACCTGAGACATGGGATACATTTCAATTTGAGGTGCAATATTTTGACGTGCAGCGAATCGAAGTAATTCACGCAGTGCCGCAGGAGAGCCAGTTGATGAGCCTGTAACTGATTTAGCACCACTGATCAGCATACCTGCGGGAATTTGCATCGGCTCAAGTGCTAGGCCAAGCATGTGAACGCTTCCATTCGGTGCCAAAGTTGAAAGATAGGCTTGCCAATCCAACGTCACATTGACCGTGCTTAAAATCAAATTGAACTTCCCACGCTGAGCTTTAATTGCAGCAAGATCACGACTATTCACCACATGGTCAGCACCCATGGCTTTAAGTTCATCGGTTTTATCTAAGTTTGAGCTGAACGCAGTAATTTCACAGCCCCAAGCCTTGAGCAGTTTAATCGCCATATGACCTAATCCACCAATGCCGATCACGGCAACATGGTGAATGGCCTGAATTTGGTGCTGTAATATGGGATCAAATACCGTAATCCCACCGCAGAGCAGAGGGCCAGCACTGGTTGGATCGAGATCATCTGGAAGCGGAATAACCCATTGCCAGCCAGCACGGACTTTGTCGGCAAAGCCACCTGCATGACCGACGATCGTCGCTGTCTTGGTTCCGGTACATTGGACTTGGCGACCATCGATACACGGGTCACAGTGTTGACAACTTTCTGCTGTCCAGCCAATGCCTACACGCTGTCCGATTTTCAGTCCTTTGGCTTCGCTGCCGAGTTGGGTAATGGTTCCTATCACTTCATGCCCAGGGACTACAGGATAAACCGAAGATTTCCAATCATTTTGGATAATAGAAATATCTGAGTGACAAAGACCGCAATACTCGACTTTGACTTCAACCTGATGGGCTTGTAATTCACCTGCATCAAATTGGTAGGGAACAAGGGCTTCACCACTGTTCATTGCTGCATAGGCGTGGATTGTATTGTCACTCATTATTCTATCCTTTATGTTTTGAGGTCATTCTTCGTGCGTGTATTTAAAGTCACAGTGATTTTCATGATCATTGACCATGCCGATAGCTTGCATTAGAGCATAGCAAGTCGTTGGGCCTACAAATTTAAAACCATGCTTTTTTAATGCTTTGGACATGGCCTGACTTTGAGCGGTTTGTGCAGGGGCGCTACGATATTCAACTACATCATTATTGGCAATGTGTCCTTCGACAAAATTCCAAAGAAATTCCACAGGATGAATCCCTTGGGCTTTTAACTGTTGCCATGCTTTGGCATTATCACGAATGGCAGTGAGTTTGCCGATATGGCGAATCAAACCTGAATCTTGTAATTTTTCTTGTAATTGTAGGTCACTCAACGCTGCGATTTCGGCAATGGGATATTGAAAAAAATGCTGCTGATAGCAGGCCCGCTTTTTCAGCACAGTGATCCAAGACAGCCCCGCTTGTTGTCCTTCAAGACATAGCATTTCAAAGAGATGCTGCTCATCAAAACTGGGTTTAGCCCACTCAGTGTCGTGGTAGGAAATATACAAAGGATCTTCGGAGCACCAAGCACAGCGTTGTATCGTCATGTTGAATGCTCCTTTTTGACTTAAATTTTAAAAGCTGTCCATTGGTCGTTTTTATTGTCCCAATACAACAGTTCCGCTTGATCGAGATCGGCAAATTGAATCCATACATCTTTACCAGATTTGTCTGCGTAGCCGGTGCTGATGAGTAATGCTTCTTCAGTGATCTCCATGATCCAGCCCTGATAAGACTGTCCATTGAGGCTGATTTTTTGTTGATTACCAGATTCTGCAAATTCCACCAGACGATTGATCAACGCTTCTGACATGTATGTTTCCTAAAATTAACGTAAATACGGATAGGGGTTAACGGCATTGCGACCTTTACCACCCAAGTAAATGCCATAATGCAAATGTGGTGCAGTATGTCGAGCATTGCCAGTATTACCTACATAGCCAATGACATCACCTTTTTTGACATAGTCGCCGACGTTTAAGCCACGTTTATGACCATCAAGATGCGCATAATAATGCCAAGAACCTGCGGGCCCCATAATCCATATCACTTTACCACCCAAATTGTTATTACGTAAGTCAGCAACTAAACCTTCTGTAGCACTGAGGACTTTTGTTCCACGTGGAACAATAATATCAATGCCTTCGTGGCTCCGCCCTTGGCTACGCGCTGCGCCCCAAGTATCCTTGAGCGCACTTCGTTTGACTTGATGAACAGGAACAGGCAATTGATTGGGTAAACGCATGTTTTGTAATTTTTTCACTTCATGTGCAGGCAATGCACTACCAGATGGTTTGGGGGGAGTTGACGTACAGGCGCTGAGTAAAAGCAACATAAAACCAATACCGCCGAAAAACCCTCTGCGAAGCAAAAACTCTTGAGTCACATTTGTCCCTATTCAATTGATGAGCAGTTAAAAACTATGGCATAGAATGGCTTTCGAGTTCTAGCGTAGAAATGAGTTTTTTCATGGCAGTAGGAATACCGAGAGCAGTGGCTTGTATCGGGGTATACCACTGCGCGTTGCATTCAATCGCTAAATGCTCTTTTTGATCGGCAGCAACAGTAAATACAGTAGCTTCTAAAAGCCAAGTGAAGTGGGTAAAACTATGCGATATTTGCACTTGAGTGGTGGTAGGTTTCAGTCCAAGCTGCTGAGTGTGGGATTGAAACTCATGGGGTTGATCAAAAATAGGTAAACACCACAGACCACCCCATAGCCCGCTATTCGGACGTTGTATCCACAGCCATTCTCCTGCAGATTGAATCAGCATGACTTGGGCCTCTCTCACTGGAACAGGCTTTTTAGGCTTTTTATAAGGTAATTCAGTCTCTAAACCCTGAGCATGTGCTTTGCAGTGCTGTTGCATGGGACAATATAAACAGAGCGGTTTTTTCGGCGTGCAAATGGTTGCACCAAGATCCATAATCGCTTGGGTATAATCGTGGTTGCGTTCAGTGGGGCAGAGCTCTGTTGCCAGTTGCCACATGGCCCGTTCATGTACAGGTTTCGATAAATCATCTTCAATAGCAAAGAAACGAGACAATACTCGCTTGACGTTGCCGTCCATAATCACGCCATATTGTCTTAAACCTAAAGACATCAGCGCACCCGCGGTAGACGGGCCGATGCCCGGTAGTTCCATCCACTGCTCAAGATTGCTTGGAAAATGTCCCTGACGTGCAACAATACCCGCGGCTTTGTGTAAGTTCCGAGCCCGTGCATAGTAGCCTAAGCCAGCCCAATAGGGTGCCACATCATCCCAAGAAGCATGACCTAAATCTTCAACAGTTGGAAATCGTTGAATAAATCGATCAAAGTATTGTAAGACGGTTTTGACTTGAGTCTGTTGTAGCATAATTTCTGAAACCCACACTTTGTAAGGGTCATCCTTCACTTGCCACGGTAAGTCATGACGACCATGGACATCAAACCAGTCGAGAAGGGCATCAGAAAAGTTAAACATGCAAAACAGTCAAAATTGAAAAAACCTGCCTAGTATACATCTTTCTATAGGTATTCTTTTTGTTCAAAACGAAATCTGTATATCAGGGGAAATGCCAAAATAGCAGCTATCAAAAAAGGAGCCGAAGCTCCTTAGTGAGTGTCAATTTTTAAATTTTAGCTTTTAAAGCCCCAGCGGGAATCAAGCGCCAACGTTTGGTTTTCATAACGTGGAATAATGTGAATGTGCACATGTTCAGTAGCTTCGCCAAAAACTTGTCCATCATTAAACCCAATATGAAAGCCAGTAGGTTGATAACGTAAATTTAATTCATTACGTGCTTGTTCAAGTAAGGACATTAAACTTTTACGTTCTTTATCAGTAATTTCAAAAAAAGAACCAACGTGACGTAGCGGGACAATGACAGCATGCCCTTTAGACAGTGTATGTGGTTCAGGAAGTACAACACCAAAATCATTTTTTGCAATAACGTCATATTCGTCAAAATTGCAATATGGACAATTGAGTTCTGTCATTGTGCTCTCCTCATTTTTATAAATTAAATATTGTGTATCGGTTCTTATGGCTTTAAGAACCAAGCTGGCGTGCTAACAAGGCATACATGGCTGCTAAGCTTTGCTGTTCTGCAGCAGCGTTATAAGCTAAATCTACGCCGTTGGCTTTGGCACGTTCATCCGCCATCGGGTTGCTAAAGCCGTGTTTTGCGCCTTCAAAAATATTGATTTGATACTGCACTTGGGCAGCATCCATTTCATTTCTAAAGGTTGCAACATCATCTAAGCTCACCATCGAATCGAGCTCACCATGTTGCACTAAAATCTCTGCTTGGACTTGTCCTGTTTGTGCAGGATTCGCTGTAGTAAGTGTTGCATGGAAGGTCACCACAGCTTTTAATGCAGCACCTGAACGAGCTAAATCCAGCACGACTTTTCCGCCATAGCAAAAGCCTATAGCTGCGAGTTTATCTGCATTTACTTCTTTTTGCTGTGCCAAAGTGTTTAATGCAGCAGACGCACGGGTCACAATGGTGTCGGCATGATCAAAAGTCTGCATCATCCATTCATAAGCTTGCTTGGCATCTGTGGTGACTTTTTTGTCACCATACATGTCCAGCGCTAAAGCCGCATAGCCTTGTTCTGCCAATTCACGTGCACGTTGTTCGGTATATTCATTGCGTCCCCACCATTCAGGTGCAACTAACACACCTGCGATCGCAGTGTCTGACTCTGGAGCAGCAAAATAGCCAAAAAGTTGAGTTCCATCCGCTGCTGTATATTGAATTTCGCGAGTCTTAATTTTAACGGTCATGGTCAAATCCTTATGTGCGGCTACGCAGTTGATGAAGATTTAAAATAAATGGAAATTGGTTTTTGTGAAATAAATATAAGATATCAATGTGAATTTTAAGTCAAATCAATCAAAAAAATTGTAAAAGAAAATAATGGTACGAAGAAATATTGAGGAGCACCGAGATTTGTCGATGCTCCTGAAGTGGGTATTGTTATTTAGAGAGAACTTCGATGAGCTCTACATCAAAAATCAGTGTGCTGTTTGGCTCAATGACGTCTGCTGAACCAATTTGACCATAGCCCAAATTGGCAGGAATGAAGAAGCGATATTTTGCACCTTCTTTCATCAACTGTAGACCTTCTGTCCAACCTTGAATAACTTGGCTCACTTGGAACATCGCAGGTTGGTTGCGTGCAATTGAACTATCAAAAATAGTGCCATCAATTAAGCGCCCTTCATAGTGAACTTTCACTGTTGAATTGGCTTTGGGTGACTTACCTTTGCCGGCTTGAATGACTTGATACTGCAGGCCAGATTTCGTGACCTGAATACCTGGTTTTTTGGCATTCTCAGCAAGGAAAGCGGCACCAATGGTGGCATTCGCATCCGCTTTTTTCTTCAATTCAATCAGTTGTTTCGCTTCGGTTTGCTTTTTATATTGAGTTAAAGCACGAGTCATTTCTTCATCTGTTAATGAAGAAGCTTGACCTTTAGATGCTGCCTTTAAACCTGCAACAAATGCATCAATATCCAAATCCTTAATGGATTCAGCATTACTGCGTCCCATTAAATAACCAAAACTATAACCCACTTGTTCTGCAGCACTACTTTTATTACTGACATCTTTGGCAAATACAGTGCTTGAGCAGAGTGCCAAACACAACATACTGATCTGTAATTTCATGACCGAGTCTCAAAATAAAGCAGGAGAGCGAAAAGCTCTCCTGTGCCGGTTTTATTATTTAACTTCAATGAGTTCTACATCAAAAATTAAAGTACTGTTCGGTGGAATTGTTCCTGGAACACCTTGAGCACCATAACCTAGGTTTGAGGGAATATACAAAGTCGCTTTGCCACCTTCTTTCATTAACTGCAGACCTTCAGTCCAACCCGGAATTACTTGGTTCAACGGAAATTCAATTGGCTCGCCGCGCTGTACTGAACTATCAAATACTGTGCCATCCACTAACTTACCTGTGTAGTGAACTTTAACAACTGATGTGGCTTGCGGTTGTTTACCTGTACCTTCTTTCGTTGTTAGGTACTGTAAACCAGAAGCAGTGGTTTTAACCCCAGCTTTGCTTTTGTTTTCCGTTAAGAAATTATCGCTGCTACTTTGTGCTTGCTTATTGCTTTCGAGCTGCTTATTTTGCATTTCTTGCTGGAACTCAGCATATGCTTTTTGTAATTCTTCTTCAGTATATGCAGGTTTTGCACGAGCATGACCCGCACGAACGCCAGTGACAAAGCTATCAATATCTAATTCTGGAGGTGTTTGATGGGCAACTTCATAACCAAGTGCATAACTGATTTTAGCGACAGCAGAAGCATTTGCAGCTGGTTGAGTTGATGTTGCTGATTGCGTAGCAGGCGTTTTAGTTGCATAGTAAACAGGAACAAGTGCGGCACCGCCGAGTAATACAGCGACAGCGATAGGTAGGGCCTTACTCATATATTTTCCCACAATTATTTTATATGTAAAAAGTTGCTGAAATTCTAGCAGACTTTTCCTGTTCAGCGCTTACCTATCTCTACGATCAGGTAAGGTGCAGGAAAGATCATCATAGTCATGTTCTTATTTTTATACTATAACGGTATGAATATATAAAACATTTTTTATACAGAAAGTGGCATGCAACATAAATTTCGCACATAAAAAAAGCCACCATATTTGGTGGCTTTTTTACAACGCGCTGAATCAGTCTAGGTCTTTTGAAGCTTTATAACCATAAGAATAGTTATAGCCATAACCATAGCCTGCTGAGCTACGTTGAATGTCGTTTAGAATAATACCATTGACCTTCACACCCACTTGTTCAAAGCGGTTCACGGTTAACTCTAACTCTTTTAACTGAGTTTTCGCATAACGAGCAATCACCAGATTCACGCCAGCAAATTGCGAAATAATGATACCGTCTGTCACCGCAAGTACTGGAGGTGTATCAATGATCACATGATCGAACATCGGTGAAATTAGATCTAAGAATTCTTTAAATTTACCAGAACTTAAAAGCTCAGATGGATTAGAAGGGCTCTTACCCCGAGTTACGACACTTAAATTTGGAATTTCTGTTGTTTTAACAATACTGTCAATGCCACTTTGCCCATTTAAAAACTCTGCAAGACCTGGTTGGTTGTCATGATTGAAGTATTTGTTTAAATAACCACGACGTAAATCGGCATCAATAATTAAAACGCGTTTATCACTTTGCGCAAGAATTGTTGCCAAGTTGGTTGAAATGAATGATTTACCAACTTCTGGTGCAGGCCCTGAAATCATGATCAGGTTATTTTTTGCGGATGTCAGTGCAAAGTGAATGGCAGTCCGCATACTGCGCAGGCTTTCAATCGCAATGTCATCGCTATTTTTAACCGCAAGTACAGGAATGGTCTTTTTCTTCTTCAGTAACTTGATACGACTTTCCTGAACAGGGGAACGGGGCACAGTGGCATAAACCGGAAGATCAAGGGTGTTCTCAATTTCTGAAGAATCTTTGATTCCTGAGCGTAGCATGTTACGTAGTAGTGCAAGTAATGTACCGAGGAAACCACCGAGAAAAATTGAAAGTATCAAGATTTGTAGTTTTTTTGGTGCAATCGGTTGAATTGGCTCTACAGCAGTATCCACAATACGGACATTACCAATTTCACCAGCTTTGGCAATACGAAGCTGTTGGTAAGAATTCAACAACGCTGTATAAAGTTGTTGTTTCACTTCAACTTCACGATAGAGCTGTAAATAACGACGTTGTAAGTCTGGTAATTTTTTTAAGGTGGTATTTAGTTCACCAATTTTGCTATTGATTGCACCTAATTGGGCATTCATTTGCTGCATCACTGGATGTTCACTAGTGTACTTCGCAGAAGCTTCAGCAACTTTTTGCTCTAATTCAGCTTTTTGAGTTTCAAGAGTGACGCTTTGAGTTAAATATAGTTCAGATTCTTTGGTTACATCGACGGTATTAAACTCTTGACGGAATTTGTTAAATTCACGTTCTGCGACATCAAGCTGCTGTTTTAATTCAGGGAGTTGTTCGTCTAGGAATTTTAATGTTTGTGCACTTTCAGCCGAACGTCTTTCAATATTTTGATGGCTGTAGGCTGCTAAAATGGCATTTAAAACTTTTGTAATATGTTCTTTATCTTGGCCTTGATAGTTAAGGCCAAGCACGCCCGTCATTTTACCTTTTTCAGCAACAGAATAATTTGCCAAAATACTGTCAACTGCAGCAGGTAAAGACTGTTTTTGAATTAAATAGTCATCTTTGAATTGATCTTTGCTATAAATTGAGATTTCCCAAAAACCTTCTGCTGTACGCAAAGAGCTTTTTTGGTTCAATGGTGATGTTAAAATTGTTTGTTCAGTCTGGAGGTCAATTAAAGAAAATTTATTATCTTGAAATTGGAGACCAAGGTTCTTGTCACGATATTGTGCAGGAATATCAAATTGGCGTATTTCAAAACTTTTCTCATTATCTTTGAAAACGACTGATTTATTTTTATATTCGGTGGCATATTCATGCGGTGAAAATAAGCGATCAGTGAAAGAATTCTCTGTACCGGAAATTTTTAGGTCAAGATGTAAACTCTGAATGACATTACCAAGAACTAAACGTGATTTAAGAATCTCAATTTCTGCTTGGGCAGGCTGCTTTTGATCAATCATGCCTGATAGATCACCTAAGAGTGCAGCGGAAGTCCCTTTACTCTCTTCTACTTGTACTAAAGCATTGACTGAATAAGTATCCGGTGTTGCTCTTAAATAAAGTAAAGCACAAACAAGACTTAAAATTACACATAGAGCAATTAACTTCCACTGTGCAATCAGAGAGAAAAATAATTCCTTTAAATCAATTGTATCTTCTGTATTGGTATTTTGGCTCATAATCGTACATCAAAAGTTAAATTTGTTTAGTCCAATCTGCAATGCAAGATTGGATCAGTTCTGAGGTCTGGTCAAAAAAAGCTTGATCGTGCTGATATGGGTCAGGCACATTTTTACCTTGCCAATGGCCTAAACGAAAAGTCTTTCCTTTTGCAAATGGCCATGTTTGTTCAATATGCTTTTGTTGATTTGAACTCATGACTAAAATTAAATCTGATTTCTTGATCAGTTCAGCATTTAATTTTTGCGCAATGTGTCCACTCATATCGATGCCAATTTTTTGCATACAGTGCTGAGCTTTTTCATCTGCTGGATGTCCAACCATGCCTGAGATTCCCGCTGAATAAATATTCAGATCGGGATGATTTTTTTTCAGAAGATATTCTGCCATAGGACTTCGGCAAATATTACCTACACACACCACCAGAATATTTTTAAATAACATTATTGACCCATTCTGTCGATGTTATAGATCATATTTGAGAAAGGAATCACCTGATTGATCACGCGCTGCCAACGTGCCAAGCCAGATGCATCAACATATACAATATCGTTGCTACGCATTCTGAACTGGTTTGCGAGTCCAAAGTCACCAATACTGGTTAAATCCAAATGATAAATTTCGGTCATCGGACTATTCATATCACTACGTACTACGTAGATTTTACCTCGACTTGCAGAAAGCGAGTTTACCCCAAGACTTTCGCCCAAGACATCACTTAAACTCATTCCTTGATCACGCATTGGTAGGGATTGATTTTTACCAGATTCACCCATTACATAAATTTTCTGATTTTCGCGTGAATTGACATAAATTGTATCGTTAGGCTGTATGAGTAGATTATGTAGTGAATAGCCAGCCTTTTCTAACTGAATGCTATTTAAGTTGTAAGTTTGTCCTTGGCGTACCAAGGTAATAGACGTATTATCGCCAAATTGCGTATTCACACCGCCAGCAAGACCAAGTGCAGTATATACGCTGGTAGGTTGGTCGGTGAGATTAAATTGACCACCTTTCATTACATTACCTTGGACAGAATAACGCTGGCCTTGGTAGGAAAGAACGCGAACAATCACATCTGGAGTTTTTAAATAGCGGGCAAGTTGGCTACGTAACTCCTGATTGACTTTTGTTAGGGATTTTCCGGCAGCTTTATATCGGCCAATAATAGGGAATTGAATATAACCATTTTGGTCGATTTGGTAACCGTTTGATTTTATCGCCTCTTCATTACTAATGGTATTTGTAGGTGGCGTTATTTCCGGATATGCCCATAAATAAATGGATAAAATATCACCAGAATTTAATCGATATTGTTGTTGTTGTTGATTGAAAAGGTGAGCAAAATTTTGTTGATTAATCTGTGCGGGTTGAACGGCTGCTAAATTGTCTTGTGATAATTTGATGACATTTACAGTTGAACCTAGATCTGTTTGGAAAACACCTTCTTTTGGTAAATCATATGTTTGAAGACCTGATGTGATTGCACAACCCGTCATACCTAAACTGAGTGCTAACAAGAAGCTATAACGATAGTAACTCACTCGAAATCCTACTTATAAAAATAATTGAATTGTAAAAAAGGCAATCGCCTGATTTTTAAAATATATAACGCAGCATTTTATACTATGTAAAGTAAACATCCTAGGATTTGCTGTCAAAATGTGTTGCTACAGTGTAATGATTATTGTGTGAAATAAAACACATATTTGTTAATGAATACATAATAAATTCATTTAAGTAATTGGTGTTAAAAATCAAATATTAATATATTGGATAAAAAATAAACGTTGAATTTTGCAGTTATATTTTTTGATTACGAAAAATAATAATTCCCGAAAAATATAAGGGCTATTTCTGCTATATTATGAGGCGTTTTTCACATGATTAAATCATAAATTATAAGGCTCTGGAATGTTGCAACTCTCGGAACTAAAAATAGCAGTAATTGGGTTGGGCTATGTAGGTTTACCTTTAGCTGTTGAATTTGGTAAAAAAAGCCCAGTTGTTGGTTTTGATATCCATCAAAAAAGAATCGATGAATTAAGAAGTGGTCAAGATCACACTTTAGAAGTTTCGCCTGAAGAATTAAAAAAAGCAGAATATTTACAATTTTCAGCTGATTTGGACGATTTAAAAAAATGTAACTTCTTTATTGTGACTGTGCCAACCCCGATTGATGGTGTAAATCGACCAGATCTAACTCCGTTGCGTAAAGCAAGTGAAACGATAGGCAAAGTAATATCTAAGGGCGATGTTGTTGTTTACGAGTCGACGGTTTACCCAGGCGCAACAGAAGAAGTTTGTATTCCAGTTATTGAAAAAATATCAGGATTAAAATTTAACCAAGATTTTTACGCAGGCTATAGTCCAGAACGTATTAATCCTGGTGATAAAGTAAATACACTCACCAAGATCAAAAAAATTACCAGTGGTAGCACACCTGAGATCGCAAATTTAGTTGACGCTGTATATAGCAGTATTATCACAGCAGGCACTCATAAAGCTGCAAGTATTAAAGTCGCAGAGGCAGCTAAAGTGATTGAAAATACGCAGCGTGATTTAAACATTGCGCTAGTAAATGAGTTGTCAGTGATTTTTGATCGTCTAAATATAGATACTATAGATGTATTAGAGGCTGCTGGTAGTAAATGGAACTTCTTACCTTTCCGTCCAGGTTTGGTGGGTGGTCACTGTATTGGTGTTGACCCGTATTATTTGACACATAAAGCAGAAGAAGTGGGATATAACCCACAAGTAATTTTGGCGGGCCGCCGTATTAATGACAACATGGCGCAATATGTTGCTCAATCTACCATTAAACATATGGTTAAAAATGGGATCGATGTAACCACTGCAACTGTCGGTATCTTGGGTGTGACATTTAAAGAAAATTGCCCTGATATTCGTAACAGTAAAATTGCGGATGTCATTGCTGAATTTAAACAATGGGGCGTAAACGTTGTGGTTTGTGATCCTTGGGCAGATGCAGCAGAAGTCCAGCATGAATATGGTGTTGAATTAGGTCAGGTTGATGCTGAACACCAAGTTGATAGTTTAGTCGTTGCAGTGGGTCATAATGAATTCCGTGATATGTCCGCTTTAGAATTACGTAATTTGGTGAAATCCGAAAAACCTGTCATTGCAGATGTGAAAAGTTTGTTCGATCGCGATCAATTAACTGCTCAAGGTTTTACTGTATTCCGTCTCTAATCTGAAAATTAAGAAGTTTTATAAATGAAAAAATTTGCCCTTATCGGTGCTGCTGGTTATATCGCTCCACGTCACTTAAAAGCGATTAAAGAAACAGGTAACGATTTAGCCGTTGCTATGGATGTAAACGATTCTGTTGGGATTATGGATAGTCATTTCCCTGAGGCTGAATTTTTTACTGAGTTTGAACAGTTTGAAGCCTATGTTGAAGATCAGAAGCTTAAAGGTCAGAAATTAGATTACGTTGCGATTTGCTCACCAAACTATTTACATGCACCTCATATGAAATATGCCCTAAAAAATGGTATTGAGGTGATTTGTGAGAAGCCATTGGTTTTAAATTCAGAAGACTTAAATATGTTAGCTGAGTATGAAAAACAGTATGGTGCAAAAGTAAACTCAATTCTTCAATTACGCTTACATCCTTCAATTATTGCTTTACGCGATAAAGTACAAGCTGCGCCTGCAGATAAAGTATTTGATGTCGATTTAACTTATCTAACTTCACGTGGTAAATGGTATTTAAAATCGTGGAAAGGTGTAGATAAAAAATCTGGCGGCGTAGCAACCAATATTGGTGTGCATTTCTATGACATGTTGCATTTCATTTTTGGTGATATCGTTAAAAATGAAGTACATTTTCGTGATGAAAAAACTGCATCAGGCTATTTAGAATATGAACGTGCTCGTGTTCGTTGGTTCTTGTCTATCGATGCAAATAACTTGCCGTCAAATGCTGTAAAAGGTGAAAAGCTAACCTACCGTAGTATTACGATTGAAAATGAAGAATTAGAATTTTCAGGCGGTTTTACAGATTTACATACGCAGAGTTATCAACGTATTTTGGAAGGCAAAGGCTACGGTGTGGAAGAAAACCGAGCAGCAATTGAAACAGTGGAAGTCATTCGTGTTGCTCCTATTGTGGAAAACCCTGCGAACCCACATCCATTATTAGCTAAAGTAAAATAAATCAGGGAATGATTATGAGTTTTTATCAACATGAAACAGCGATTGTTGATGAAGGTGCGCAAATAGGAAGCGATTCGCGAGTTTGGCATTTTGTTCACGTATGTGGCGGTGCCAAAATCGGTCAAGGCGTATCTTTAGGACAAAACGTATTCGTTGGCAATAAAGTCGTTATTGGCGACCATTGTAAAGTTCAAAATAACGTGTCGGTATACGATAACGTGACCTTGGAAGAAGGTGTATTTTGTGGACCAAGCATGGTTTTCACCAATGTGTATAACCCACGCTCTTTAATTGAACGCAAAGACCAATATCGTAATACCTTGGTTAAAAAAGGTGCAACACTGGGTGCGAACTGTACCATTGTTTGTGGTGTAACAATTGGTGAATATTCGTTTGTCGGTGCTGGTGCAGTCATTAATAAAGACGTACCGGCGTATGCATTGATGGTAGGTGTTCCAGCAAAACAAATTGGTTGGATGAGTGAGTTCGGTGAACAGTTAGATTTACCTTTAACCGGTAATGCAGAATCTGTGTGTTCACATACAGGTGCGATATACCGATTGTCTGGTAGCACTGTAATCAAAGAACAGGCATAAACATGATTGAATTTATTGATTTAAAAGCTCAGCAAGCTCGTTTAAAAGATAAGATTGAAGCGGGTATTCAAAATGTATTAACCCATGGTCAATACATTTTAGGTCCTGAGGTAAAAGAGTTAGAAGAAAAACTTGCTGCTTATGTAGGTGCAAAATACTGTATTACGTGTGCAAATGGTACAGATGCCTTGCAAATTGCACAAATGGCGTTTGGTATCGGTCCGGGTGATGAAGTGATTACGCCCGGATTTACCTATATCGCAACAGCTGAAACAGTTGCAATATTGGGTGCGACACCTGTCTATGTCGATGTCAATCCAAATACATATAATTTGGATGTTGAACAATTAGAGGCAGCGATAACTCCGCGTACGAAAGCAATTATTCCAGTAAGCTTGTACGGTCAATGCGCTGATTTTGATGCAATCAATGCAATTGCAGCGAAATATAATATTCCTGTTATTGAAGATGCAGCGCAAAGCTTTGGTGCAACCTATAAAGGTCGTAAAAGTTGTAACTTAACTACTGTGGCTTGTACAAGTTTCTTCCCAAGTAAGCCTTTAGGTTGCTATGGGGACGGTGGTGCGATTTTTACCAATGATGATGAACTGGCAAAAGTGATTCGCCAAATTGCACGACATGGTCAAGACCGTCGTTATCATCACATTCGTGTAGGTATGAATAGTCGTTTGGATACATTACAAGCTGCCATTCTTTTGCCAAAACTTGAAATTTTGGATGAAGAAATGCAAGCGCGTCAGCGTGTAGCAGAAACCTATACCAAACTGTTTAATGAAGCGGGTGTTAATACTACACCATGTATTGAAACACATAATCAGAGTGCATGGGCGCAATATACCATTCAAGTTGAAAACCGTGATGCTGTGCAAGCGAAGCTGAAAGAGCAGGGTATTCCTACAGCGGTACATTATCCAATTCCATTGAATAAGCAGCCAGCGGTAGCCAATGCGAATGTAAGCTTACTTGTAGGTGATGCAATTGCTGAGCGCGTAATGAGTTTGCCAATGCATCCTTACTTGACTGTAGAAGCTCAAGAAAAGATTGTTGCGGCACTTTTGAGTAAATAAGTTGTGAAAAGCCTTCTTGATAAAGTTAATGCAAAGTTAAATGCACAAGGAGGCTTTTTAAAAGCAGTATCCGTCTTGGTGGGAGGTACTGCTTTTGCTCAGTTAATTGGTTTTTTGTGTTTACCCATATTAACGCGTTTATATACTCCAGAAGACTATTCGGTTTTAGGTGTGTATGTTGCAATAGTGGCTATTTTAGCTGTAATTTCATGCTTAAGATTTGATATTGCCATCCCTATTCCAGAAAATGAAAATGATGGAAAGGCTTTATTGCTCTTGTCTTTTTTGAGTAATACAATTTTTAGCATCATTCTTTATGTAGTACTTTTTATAAGTTATCCATACATCCAACATTATAAAATAATTGATCAGCTATCTTACTGGATTTGGTTAATTCCACTTGGTGTATTTGTATCAGGGTTTTACTCTGCTCTACAGTTTTGGGCAACACGACATAAAAGATTTAAAGATATTGCTAAAACTCGCATGACACAAGCTATATCTGGAAATGCTGCAAGTTTAGCTGGTGGCATGTTTTCTGTTGGATTTGGTGGATTGATTGTAGGGCAGCTTTTAAATTTCTCTGGTGGGCTATTTAAGTTAGCTGTGAGTGCCAAAAAGGATTTAGCTTTTGTTAAAAGCAGTCCATTAAAAGCGACATTTGCAAAGTATAGCAATTTTCCCAAGTATTCTACTTTTGAAGCATTGGCAAATGTGAGTGCAATTCAGTTGCCTTTGATTCTTTTGGCGAGCTATATAATTGGGCCAACAGTTGGGTATTTAATGCTTGCTATGAAGGTTTTAGGTGTACCAATGGGGTTAATTGGCTCTGCATTCTCACAAGTATATTTAGCAAATGCAAATCAATATTTAGAAAGAAAGACACTTTATTCTTACACAAAATCTATAATATTTAAAATATTTAAAATAACAATTATTCCATTTGTTGTATTGGCTGTAATTTCTCCTTTTATTTTTAGTTATATATTTGGAGAAACCTGGAAAGATGTTGGCTTGTATGTCTTAGCAATGTTGCCATGGTGTTTTATGCAAATATTATCTTCACCTGTTTCGATGTCACTTCATATAATAGGTAAACAAAAAGTAGCTCTACTTTTGCAATTCACAGGCTTTTTATTAAGGGTTTTAGGTTTGCTTTTGGTTGTAAATTTATTTTCTGATAAAATATTAATATATTATTTTTTATCTGGATTTCTTTTTTATATATTATATTTGGTTGTAATACTATATAAATTATTATTGAGTGAGCAAGATGGGTATTGATCTACTGAAAATAAAAAAAGAGTCTTTAGGTTTTTTGTTTTTTTTAATGATATATCCTTTAGATTTTATATCATATATGATTTCATCTAATTGGGGTTTAGAAATTCCTATTGGTTTTGTTGGGTCATTAATTTCTATTTTTATTTTTTTATTTTTTTATTTTTTTATCTCAAGTAAAAGAAATTTAATTATCTATATTTTTGTTTGTGTTTTTGCGGTTTTTATGGGTTATTTGATGTGGATTTCAAATAATGCTAATTTGTTAGATTATTTTTATTTGCTTAAGATTTCTGGTGCATTTTGCTGTGGTATTTTGTTTTTTAGTTTTTTGAGAAAAACAGATGCAAAAAAAATAAAAAATATAATATTATTTTTTTGGATTTTAATGTTTTTATTAATATTCAATTTTGATTTGGGTGAGAATTACCTTCGTTTAAGTGATGCTTTTGCACTTGTATGTTTGCTCTATATTTCCATGCTTGATAAAATTAAATATCAGGTTTTATTTTTAATTTTATCGGTAATGGGTTTGTATTTTCTTGAGTCAAGGGCCGGTCTTTTATTATTTTTGTTAAGTGTGGTTCCTTTGATTTTTTTGAAAAATAATTTTTTAAAATTTTCTTTGGTTCTTTCTCCAATTGTTTTGCTGGCATATTATTATATTTTAAGGTTAAATGAATCAATATTGAATTATAATGATAATAGGTTTTTGAGATTAATTTTTTCTACTGACAGTGACACATCTTTGAATGAGCGAAAATACTTAAATGAAATGGGTTGGGAAACTTTTTTAAGTAATAAGTTTGTTGGTGATTTTGGATATTATAAGTACTCTTTAGGTGAAGGTTCTTATGCCCATAACTATATTTCATTTTTGGCTGAATTTGGAGTTTTGGGGTTATTTATTTTGGTTGCATTTTTAATTTTTTGTTTAATATCTTTATTTAAATTATATACATCTAAGACTATATTTTATTTTGATTATATTGTTCTTTCATTTATTTTGTTTGGCTTGTTTGGTGTGCTATTTGCAAAAAGTTTTTATTGGCTATATTTTTTCTTTTGTTTTGGTGTCATTTTTTCATATTATTCTTCTTTTAGAAGTAATGGTAATGTGCGTAAGGTTTCTTTATGATAAATATTATTTTTCACTGTCCATTTGTCCTTAATTATAGCGCTACTTCTGCAAGTGGTATTAGACCGATTAAAATGTTGGAAGCTTTTCAGGACTTGGGTTTTAATGTGGATGTGGTTTCTGGTAATAGTTCAGATCGAAAAAAAATTATTAATAATATTAAAAAGAAAATTAATTCTGGAACGACTTATGATTTTGTATATTCTGAAAGTTCCACTATGCCTACAGCCTTAACCGATCAACATCATTTACCATTGAGACCATTTCTTGATTTTGATTTTTTTGATTTTTTAAAAAGTAAAAAAATTAAAATTGGTTTGTTTTATAGAGATATATATTGGATGTTTGATGATTATGGAAATAATTTACCATGGTATAAGAAACAATTAGCTTTGTTTTTTTACCGATTAGATTTGAAGATGTATAACAATTTACTAGATAAACTTTATTTGCCTTCTTTAAAAATGGGGGACTATGTTAAAATTTATAATAAAAATATCATTGATAATTTGCCACCTGCACACTCTACATCTAACTATTTAGTTAAGAATAATTATAGTGAAAAATTAAATCTACTGTATATTGGAGGTATGGGTGTTGATTATAGGATGCATAAGCTTTTTGAGGCAGTAAGCGTACTTCCAAATGTTTGCCTAACTATTTGTACAAGGGAGCGTGATTGGAATAATGTGAAAGATGAATATGGTTTAATTTCTAAAAATATTAATATTGTACATAAAAGTGGAAGTGAGCTTGAAGAGTTGTATGATAACTCTCATATAGCTATTTTATTTGTTGAGCCAAAGGATTATCGTGAGTTCGCAGTACCTTTTAAATTATATGAATATATAGGACGAAACAAACCTATAATTTGTACATCATCAACATTGGTTGGTGATTTTGTAGCTAATAATAATATTGGTTGGGTACTTGATTACGATGTTAATGAGCTGGTTAATTTATTGTCCAATATGTCTAAAACTGATTTTGATAAAAAAACTGAACGAGTTTGCGAGTTGAAAATACATGAAACATGGGAAAGTAGAGCTAAAAAAGTATGTACTGATTTAGGTGTAAGTTTGTGAAAGTAATTTTATTATCAAGTACTAATAGCATTCATACAATACAGTGGGTTCATTATCTATGTAAATTAGGTCTTGATGTGCGAGTGATCTCTCAGCACCCTATAGCTGATAATTTTCCTAAAGAAGTGAAAGTCCATGTTTTACCCTTTTCTGGTTTTTTAGGTTATTTTTTTAATGTTTTTGCATTAAAAAAACTTTTAAAAGAAATTAAACCAGACATTTTAAATGTTCACTATGCGAGTGGTTATGGTACGACTGCGCGTTTAGCTAACGTTCACCCCTATGTGCTTTCAGTTTGGGGGAGTGATGTTTTTGAATTTCCTTACCGTTCTTTTTTTCATAAAAAGCTATTACAAAAAAATCTCAAAAGTGCGGATGTTATAGCATCTACCAGCCTAAGCATGGCTAAACAAACTCAGCAATTTGTAGACGGCCATAAAAAAATTGAGATTACGCCTTTTGGTGTAGATCTAGAAAAATTTAACCCTAGTTATTTTGATAAAAATGCAAATGCTCAAACCATTTGTATTGGCACTGTCAAAACACTTAAACATGTATACGGTATAGATATCTTATTAAAAGCTTTATCGATTGTTTTTAGCGATATAAAAAATGAATTTCCTGAAGTTTCTAACCAATTAAATTTTAGAATAGTTGGTGGTGGGACAGATATGGATGAATTTAAAAAGCTTGCTGTCGAATTGGGAATAGATCATCTAACACATTTTACTGGATCTGTGTCTCATGAAGATGTTCCAAGTGAATTAAATCGCTTAGATATATATGTTGCACTCAGTCGACAAGAAAGCTTTGGTGTCGCTGTGGTTGAAGCCCAAGCTATGGGTATTCCTGTCGTTGTATCAAATGTTGGTGGCTTACCTGAAGTTGTGCAAAATGGAAAAACAGGTTTTATTGTAGATAGTGAAAATCCTCAACAAGCGGCAAATGCTATTAAAAAACTGATTTTAGATACTGAGCTTAGGCAAGCGATGTCTGTAGAAGCTAGACAATTTGCACATTCGAATTTCTCATGGCAATCGTGTGCAGAAAATATGTCAGTTGTTTATCACGAAACATTAAAAAATTTTAAAGTAAGGTAATTAATATGAAAATTCTTACAGTAATTGGCGCGCGCCCACAATTTATTAAAGCGAGTGTAGTATCAGCTGCGATTGAAAAAACAGCGGGTTTGTCTGAAGAGATTATTCATACCGGTCAGCATTTTGATGCAAACATGTCTAATATTTTCTTTGACCAACTAGGTATTCCAAAGCCTCATTACCAATTAGATATTAATAGCGGTAGCCACGGTTCTATGACTGGTCGTATGCTTGAAGCGATTGAAAAAATTTGCTTAGAGTCAAAACCAGATCGTTTAATGGTATATGGTGATACGAATTCAACATTAGCAGGCGCATTAGCAGCATCTAAATTACATATTCCTGTTGCGCATATTGAAGCAGGTTTACGTAGTTTTAATATGCGTATGCCAGAGGAAATTAACCGAATTTTGACGGATCAAGTCAGTGATATTTTATTCTGCCCAACTGAAACTGCTGTTAAAAACTTGAAAAATGAAGGTTTTGAGTCTAAACCAGTTCAGGTTTTAAATGTGGGCGATGTGATGCAAGATTCATCAATGTTTTTTGCTGAGCGTGCAGTAAAAGGTGAAGCACTTAAAGCTGTACCTGATAGTAATTTTATTGTTGCTACATTGCATCGCGCAGAAAATACCGATGATCCTGTACGCTTAAAAGCAATTGTGGATGCACTGAATTACATTCATAAAAATATTTTACCAGTTGTACTACCTTTACATCCACGCACACAAAAAGTTGTGAAATCCTTAGGGTTGCAATTGGATATGTTGGTGCTTGAACCGGTGGGTTATTTAGAAATGATCTGGTTGCTAAAACATTGTAATGCTGTGGTTTCAGATAGTGGTGGTGTTCAAAAAGAAGCATTTTTCTTTAAAAAGCCATGTATCACTATGCGTGACCAAACAGAATGGGTTGAATTGATTGAACATGGTGTCAATATTTTGGCTGGTGCAGATACTCAAAAAATTATTAATGCAACACAGGCGATGTTAAATAAAACTATTGAGGACCCTTTAAATTTATATGGTGGTGGTAAAGCATCGCAAAATATTGCCAATGTATTAGCAGGTATATAATTCAAGATGAGCCAGAAGAAAACCATTTGGATAATCAATCAATACTCTTCGACACCAGAAACAGGTGTTGGGGGGAGACACTATTATTTTGCAAAATCTTTAGCACAATTAGGGTATGAGGTTTACTTAGTTGGTGCAGCGTTTACACACCTACTTAGAGAACCACCAGTTCTTGAAAATAATTTTAAAGTTGAGCCAATTGCAGACAACTTTAATTTTGTATGGGTAAAAATGCCAACGTATGCTGAAGCACATAGTAAAAAAAGGATTGCTAATTGGTTTTCTTTTGCATGGAAAATTACCAAACTCAAAAATATTTTGCCTAAACCTGATGTTATTTTATATTCCTCACCAAGTTTAGTGGGATATTTGGGTGCGGAAAAATTAGCACGTGATTTATCTGTGCCATTGGCATTTGAAGTCCGTGACATTTGGCCTTTAACTTTGTGTGAATTAGGTGGATATTCTGAAAATCATCCATTTATACGGTTATTACAATGGATTGAGGACCGAGCTTATAAGAATTCTGATTTTGTTTTATCAAATTTAAAAAATTCTTATGAACATATGCAATCTAGAGGAATGAAGTCTGAAAAATTTGCATGGGTACCTAATGGCTTCCTAAAAGAAGAAGTTGAGAGTGCCCAACCATTAGAGCAATCTACGTTAAATCAAATACCTAAAGATAAGTTTATTGTTGGTTATGCTGGTACGTTAGGCATTGCGAATGCTTTAGATTCTTTTATTCGAGCAGCAAATGAGTTAAAGGGATATTCGGAAATTGCATTTGTACTTGTGGGTAATGGGAAGTTAAAACAACGTCTACAGCAGCAAGTAAATGAATTAGGTCTGACCAATGTTTACTTTGTCGATGCTATCCCCAAAAGACAAGTTCAAAGTTTACTAAAAGTCTTTAATGTTTGTTATATCGGCTTAACTAAAGATCCACTTTTTAGATTTGGCGTTTCACCTAATAAACTTTTTGATTATTTATATGCAGGCAAACCTATCTTGTACGCAATTGATTCGGGTCGTTATACGCCAGTTACTGACTCCCAATCAGGCATTCAAATTGAGCCAGAAAATGTAGAACACATTGTAGATGGCGTTCTTAAACTTTATAACATGAGTCCTGAAGAACGAGCTGTTATGGGGCAAAATGGGCATCAGGAAGCAGTTCAATCATACGAATATGGAAGTTTAACTAAAAAATTGGCTTCAATATTATTTAAGGAATAATTGTGAAAAGACTGTTAGATATTATTATAGCCTCTATTGCACTTATTCTCCTTTCCCCCTTATATGCATACGTTGCTTATAAAGTGAAAAAAAATCTAGGTTCGCCGGTGTTGTTTCGTCAAGTTCGTCCAGGGCTCAATGGTAAGCCATTTGAAATGATTAAATTCCGTACCATGAAAGATGCAGTAGACGCACAAGGTAATCCGCTGCCGGACAGTGAACGCTTGACCCCATTTGGCAAAATGTTGCGTTCAACCAGTTTGGATGAAATGCCAGAGCTTTGGAATGTCATAAAAGGTGATATGAGTGTGGTTGGCCCACGTCCATTACTTATGGAATATTTGCCTTTATATAACGAAGAACAAGCAAAACGCCATAATGTGCGCCCTGGCATGACGGGTCATGCGCAAGTGAATGGACGTAATGCCATTAGCTGGGAAGAAAAATTCAAATTAGACACATGGTATGTTGAAAACCAGTCCATCTGGCTCGACTTTAAAATCATGCTGAAGACGGTGCAGAAAGTGATTGCGAAGGATGACATTAGTGCAGAAGGTGAGGCAACGATGACTCGCTTTACAGGATCAAAACATAAGGATGAAAAATAATGTCGAATAAATTGATTGGTGTTTACGGTGCAAGCGGATTTGGTAAAGAAGTCATGCCACTAGTACGTGCGCAATTTACTGAATTAAATAAAGAACATTTTGTATTTATTGATGACGGTCAGGCAAATACAGATTTAAACGGATATAAAGTACTAAGCTACACTGATTTTATCAATGATTCTAAAACCGATAAACATGTGACAATTGCAATCGCAAATAGCCTAGTACGTGAAAAATTGGTAGCTCGTTTAAATCAGGACAATGTTCAACATTTAGAAATTCAAGCGGCGAATACGGTTATTCTAGATGAAGTTGAAATAGGTGAAGGCAGTCTACTGTGTCCTTTTACATGTATTACTTCAAATATTAAAATTGGTAAATTCTTCCATGCCAACATTTATAGCTATGTTGCGCATGATTGCGTTATTGGTGACTATGTCACATTTGCACCAGGTGTAAAATGCAATGGCAATATTCACATTGAAGATCATGCCTATATTGGTACTGGTGCGGTGATCAAACAAGGTACCCCAGACAAACCATTAGTGATTGGTAAAGGTGCTGTGGTTGGTATGGGGGCAGTCGTGACTAAAAGTGTTCCCGCAGGTGTTACTGTTGTAGGTAATCCAGCCCGAATTTTAGAGAAGAAATAAAGATTTTTAAAAAATCAATTTAGGAAAGAGATATGTTAAACACTGCATTTGAACCGTGGCCAAGCTTTACGCAAGAAGAGGCAGATGCTGTATCAAAAGTATTACTGTCAAATAAAGTAAATTATTGGACGGGTCAAGAATGCCGTGAATTTGAAAAAGAATTTGCCGCTTTTGCAGAAACTCAATATGCCGTAGCTTTGGCAAACGGTACGGTTGCGCTTGATGTTGCATTAAAAGCCTTGGGCATTGGAGCAGGGGATGACGTGATTGTGACTTCACGTACGTTCTTAGCATCTGCAAGCTCTATTGTTACCGCTGGTGCAAACCCTATATTTGCAGATGTAGAGTTAGATTCGCAAAATATATCTGCGCGTACAATCGAAGCTGTTTTAACACCAAATACTAAAGCAATTATCTGTGTACATTTGGCGGGTTGGATGTGTGATATGGATCCAATCATGCAGCTAGCGCACGATAAAGGCATTTATGTTATTGAAGACTGTGCACAGGCACACGGCGCAAAATACAAAGGGAAATCTGCGGGTTCTATTGGTCATATTGGTGCATGGTCTTTCTGTCAGGATAAGATCATGACCACTGGCGGTGAAGGCGGCATGGTTACTACTAATGACGAAGCCTTATGGAAAAAAATGTGGTCATACAAAGACCATGGTAAAAACTTTGACAGTATTTATAACAAGCAGCACCCGCCAGGTTTCCGCTGGTTACATGATTCGTTTGGCACCAACTGGCGCATGATGGAAATGCAAGCAGTCATTGGGCGTATTCAGTTGAAAAAAATGGCTGAATGGACCAAGGTCCGTAATGAAAACATGCAGAAAATCTATGCAGCCTTTGCTGAAACACCATATATAACTGTCTCACAGCCAAGTGAGAAATATGTACATGCAGCATATAAATGTTATGTTCAAGTGAATCCAGAGCATTTACCTGAAGGTTGGTCACGTGATCGCATTATGAATGAAATCACGGCACAAGGTGTCCCATGCTTTAGTGGTTCATGCTCTGAGGTTTATTTAGAACATGCTTTTGATGGAACGCCTTGGCGCCCTGAACAGCGTTTACCAAATGCACAAAAACTTGGAGAAACTAGTCTGATGTTTATTGTGCATCCAACCTTAAGTGAAAGTAGTTTAAGTACAACAATTCACGCAATTCAAAGTGTACTTTCAAAAATTTAATTCATTTTCTGTGTGGCGAGTCTCAGTAATTGAACTCGCTTACATTTTTACATTTGTTTAAAAATGCTAGATCGACTAAAAACATTTTTAGTTCAATTATATAAATAGCATAGAGAAGACTAATCCTGTGAAATCAGTCATTATGCCCTTGGTGAATTCTCCTCGATACGCCAAACAATTATTTTTAGTAATTTTAGATTTTTTAGCGTTTCCAGTTCTCATCTGGTTTTGTTATGCGTTACGTGAATTTAATTTAGGGGCTGAAGTTGTTCCTAATATCGCATACGGCTCACTTTGGGTAAGTACTCTTGCTGTAGCTATGTCACTCATTTGTGGACTTTATCATTTTATTGTTCGTACATTTAACGAAGTTTTTTTTACGCGTTTAGCAATTGCTACAGGATTAACAATCTTAGGTTTATATGCTTTAGCGTATTGTAGTCATGCATTTATACCCACTTCAATTCCATTGATGTTTGGTTTTTTAATGTTTGCTTGGGTGTGGTTTAGTCGTAGCGCAATTCGTTTTATCGTGAGAGCGAGTTTACAAACGAATATGCCCAAAAGAAAAATTGTGATTTATGGTGCAGGTTATGCAGGTCAACAAATTGCGGCGATGCTAAATCGTTCTGATGAGCATTTTCCATTATTTTTTATCGATGATGATGAGTCACTTACAGGGCAAATTATTGGTGGTTTAAAGGTTTATAATGCCGAACAAGCACTTAAGCATCTTGATCAAGAAAAAGTAGATGAAATCTTAATTGCGTTACCCTCTGTAGGACGTACACGTAAAAGTGAAATTGTGAAGTTCTTAGAGCCAGCGCATATTAAAATTACTGAAATTCCTGGCTTAACGAAATTGGTCGATGGTGATATCCATGTTTCCGATATTCGTGAAATTGATATTATTGATTTATTGGGTCGTGACCCTGTACCTCCAGTTCCTGAATTACTGGCGAAAAACATCCAGAATAAAGTAGTGATGGTAACAGGAGCAGGAGGCTCAATTGGGTCGGAGTTGTGTCGGCAAATTATTAAAAACCACCCGCAAAAATTAGTAATATTTGAACTCACTGAGTTTGCACTATATAGCATTGATAAAGAGCTACGTCTGAATTGTAATATTGAAATTATTCCAATTTTAGGAACAGTATTAGATGAAGCTAAACTTGAGCGAGTCATTGAACAATACCACGTGCAAACCGTTTATCATGCAGCAGCTTATAAACATGTCCCCTTAGTTGAATGTAATCCTTTAGCAGGATTAAAAAATAACTCTGTGGGTACAGCTTTTAGTGTAAATGCAGCTGTTAAAAAAGGCGTGGAAACCTTTGTATTGATTTCAACTGATAAAGCAGTCCGCCCAACCAATGTGATGGGTGCTTCGAAGCGAATGGCAGAGCTATATTGCCAAGCAATGGCTGAGGCGCAAAATCAAACACAAATTAGTATTGTGCGTTTTGGTAATGTTCTAGGTTCTTCAGGTTCGGTCGTACCTTTATTTAAACAGCAAATTGCCAAAGGTGGCCCGATTACCGTTACACATCCTGATGTCACTCGTTACTTCATGACAATACCCGAAGCATCACAATTGGTTATTCAGGCTGGAGCTCTCGGCACAGGTGGTGATGTATTTTTGTTAGATATGGGAGATCCTGTTCGAATTCAGGATTTAGCACGTCAAATGATCGCTTTAAGCGGTTTAAAAGTTCGTGAAGAAGGAACGGATATCGGTGATATAGCAATTCATTATTCTGGATTACGGCCTGGTGAGAAATTGTATGAAGAGTTATTGATTGATCAGGAAGATACTCAAGTGACGGATCATAGTCGTATTCTTCGCTCATTTGAAAAGCATTATCCGCTTGAGGAATTACTGCCTATTTTTGAGCGAATTTATAACTTAACTGCAATTGAAGCCGATGTTAATTGGGCATTGGAGCAATTGGAGTTCTATGTTGATGGTTATCAACGTGGCAAAGAAATAAAAGTGAACTAATATCATTATTCTTTGAAAAATAAAACTGAATAAAAAGGGCGCTTAAGCGCCCTTTTTAATACCCTTAAATTATTCCACCGTCACAGACTTCGCCAAGTTACGTGGCTGATCGACATCTGTTCCACGCAGCACTGCAACATGGTATGAGAGCAGTTGTACTGGAATGCTATACACAATTGGTGCCAAGATTTCATTCACACTTGGCACATACACAACATGTTGACGATCTTTGGCTTTGATACCGCTATTTTCATCAGCGAAAACAAATAGCTCACCACCACGTGCTTGCACTTCTTCCATGTTCGATTTGAGTTTGTCCAACATGTCATCTTGTGGAGCTAGAATCACCACAGGCATATCATTATCAACCAGTGCCAATGGACCATGTTTTAATTCACCAGCCGCGTAGCCTTCTGCATGGATGTATGAAATCTCTTTAAGTTTTAAAGCACCTTCAAGGGCGATAGGGAACTCAGTTCCACGACCCAAGAATAGACAGTGATTTTTTTCAACAAATAATTCTGATAGACGTAGAATCTCAGCATTATTTTGTAAAGTATCTAAAATCACTTTCGGTGTATGCCAAAGCGCTGCAATAATTTCAGAGATACGGTCATTTGAAATGCTTTGCTTAATTTGACCAATTTTCAATACCAATAGCATCAATGCCGCAAGCTGTGTGGTAAAGGCTTTGGTCGAAGCAACACCAATTTCAGGGCCTGCAAGTGTTAACAAACTATAGTTGGTTTCACGTACCATCGACGAAGTTGCGACGTTGCAAATGGTCATGGTGGTGATATTCAAGCTTTTCGCTGCTGCACGTTTTTGCGTATCACGCAGTGCAGCTAAAGTATCGGCTGTTTCACCTGATTGAGAAATACAAACATACAGTGTGTTATTCACAATCACAGGCGAGCGATAACGGAATTCACTGGCAATTTCGACTTGGCAAGGCACGTCAATCAGTTGTTCAAACCAATATTTGGCAATCATGCCGGCATGGTAGCTAGTACCACAAGCGATGATTTGCACTTGTTGAATTTGGCTGAAATCTTGAGCTGCATTGGCAAGAAAATCATCACGAAGGGCATTACCATTTAAGGCTTGAGAAATCGTTTGTTTAATCGCTTCAGGCTGCTCATAAATTTCTTTGAGCATATAGTGTTTATATTCACCTTTTGAAGCATTGCTGACAGTCGCATCAAGCTCTTTGATTGGACGATTCACTAATTTACCATCGACGAATACTTCAATAGTATTACGAGTTAAACGTGCAATATCACCTTCTTCAAGGTAGATAAAACGGTTGGTAATTGGTAAAAGTGCCAATTGATCCGAGCTAATAAAGTTCTCGCCAATACCGACACCAATCACGAGAGGTGAACCTTCACGCACCGTGATTAATTCATCAGGATGGTCGGTATGTACGATACCCAGTGCATAAGCACCTTTGAGTTGAGGCACCACACTTTTAACCGCTTCTAAAAGACTCGGAGTGCTTTTTAAAGCGTCATTGACTAAATGTGCAACAACTTCTGTATCTGTTTGTGAGGTAAAGACATAACCAAGCGCTTCAAGATCATCTTTAAGCTCTTGATAGTTTTCAATAATACCGTTATGAACAACAGCCACATTGCCTGAAATATGCGGATGGGCATTATTTTCAGTCGGTTTACCATGGGTTGCCCAGCGCGTATGTGCAATACCGACCGAACCTGCGATATCTGCTTCTTCAACGGCTTGTTCAAGATTTGCAACTTTACCTACGCGACGTTCACGTAGAACATGGCCTTTATTAATCAGCGCTAAACCCGCAGAGTCATAGCCACGATATTCAAGACGCTTTAAGCCTTCAATTAAAATATTGGTAATACTACGTTCTGCAACGCCACCGACAATACCGCACATAATTTAATCCTCTTATTTCTTCAATTTTTGGGGACGTTGATAGTTTTCTTTGGCAAATTGCTTCGAACGTTCTACCGCAAGGCTATTGTCTGCCACGTCACGTGTAATGGTTGAGCCAGCACCCACTGTTGCACCATGACCAATGGTGACAGGAGCGACTAATGAGCTATTTGAGCCGATGAAGGCTGAGTCACCGATAATGGTTTTAAATTTGTTTGCGCCATCATAGTTGCAGGTAATGGTGCCTGCGCCAATGTTTGAACCAGCACCGACTTCTGCATCACCTAAATAGGTAAAGTGGTTGGCTTTTGAGCCTAACCCGACAGTGGTATTTTTAACTTCAACAAAGTTACCAATATGTACTTCTGCAGCTAATTTTGCGCCAGGGCGTAAACGTGAAAATGGACCGATTTGAGCGTCTTCACCAACAATGGCACTGTCAAAAACGCTATATGGTTGAACTTTAGTGCCTGCCGCAATCTTGGTGTTTTTAATCACACAACCTGCACCAATTTCAACGTTATCACCGAGTTCAACATCACCTTCAATAATCACGTTGATATCGATACGGACATCTTGACCGACAGTCAGTGTGCCACGTAAATCAAAACGAGCAGGATCAATCAGGTGAACGCCTTGTTGCATCAGTTGTTTTGCTTGGAAACTTTGAAATTCACGCTCTAATGCAGCCAATTGTACGCGGTCATTGACACCTTCCACTTCAAAAGCACGTTCTGGTTCAACAGATGCTACTTCGAGACCGTCAGCAATTGCCATTGCCACGATATCGGTCAGGTAATATTCACCTTGTGCATTATTATTGCTTAATTTTGGCAGCCATTCATGCAATTTGGCATTGCTCACTGCATAAATACCGGTATTAAATTCTTTGATCTTACGTTGTTCTTCAGAAGCATCTTTATGTTCAACAATGGCTTGAATCTTGCCATTTTCACGAACAATACGCCCGTAGCCTGTCGCATCATTAACCGTTAAGGTTACTAAGCCAATACCTGTTTGAGTAGATGCATCTAATAGTTTTTGTAATGTTGCTTCAGTGATACAAGGCACATCACCTGAGAGAATCAAAGAAATCCCAGTTTTTGCTAGGACAGGGAGAGTCACTTTGACTGCATGGCCTGTACCCAATTGTTCTGCTTGTTCAACCCATTTGACATTTTCATGTGCAAACGCGTTTTGAACCAATTCACCGCCATGCCCATAGATGGTAATTATTTCTTCTGCATTTAATTTTTTCGCAGTGTTGATGACATGGCCAAGTAGGGGTTGTCCTGCGAGTGGTTGTAATACTTTGGGTAAACGAGAACGCATACGTGTCCCTTTACCTGCAGCAAGAATAATAACGCTAGTAGACATGTTTAATCCTAGGTGTTTCTATTACATAGACAAAATATAAAAATAAATACAGATGCAAAGCGCGGCCCAAAGACCTGCAATAATGTCGTCAAACATGATGCCAAAGCCACCACCGACTTGACGGTCAATGACACGAATAGGCCACGGTTTCCAGACATCAAATAAACGGAATAAAGCAAAACCAATCAATGCCCAAGTCCAGCTCATTTGCCCGAGGTATAAAACGGGAAGGAAAGTAATGGACTGACCGGCAAATTCATCCCATACGATGCGGCCATCATCATGAACACCCATGACTTTGGCGGTTTGACCGCAAATATAGATCCCAATAATCGACATGATGATCATGACTATAATGGAGTTGAAAAAGCCGATTGCAAGCCAACCTGGAATAAACAACAAAGCAAAAGCAGAGCCAAAGGTGCCCGGTGCTTTGGGTGCAAGACCCGAGCCAAATCCCACGCCACAAAAGGCGATGACTCGGTTAAACCAAGACATGGATTTAAAGTTAATGGCTGGCTTATGCAAAATGCTGGTATCCCTTAAATTTTATGACTTGGTCCACACCGTGGTTGTTATAACGGATTCCCAAATTTGGGGTGATTTGACCGATTTTACTAATGTTTACATCTAATTTTAGTTGCAGAAGTTTTTGATAATTCTGCGGACTTATTGTAAAGCATAACTCATAGTCATCTCCACCCGCGAGGGCGTATTGCCACTGCTTTTCTTGTTGTAATTGTTTTACATCGTGATCGATAGGAAGTTGATCTAATTCAATTTCTGCACCGACGTGTGAAGCAGCGAGGATGTGTCCTAAATCTTGTGCGAGCCCATCAGAGACATCAATCATACTGTTGGCTAAGCCTTTGAGCTGTTGACCAAGTTGGCAACGTGGTGTTGGATAATCTAAACGCTTTTGCAGTGGGTGTCCTAAATGCTGTAATCCATACGCAGCATCGCCAACTTGACCGCTGACACAAATGAAATCACCAACTTGAGCGCCTGAGCGGGTTACTGCTTTGCCTATATCTACCCAGCCGAGGGCTGTAACTGAAATCGTCAGATGTGGACTTTGTGTGGTATCACCACCGATTAAACTCACACCAAATTGATCGCAACAATCATATAAACCCTGACTAAAGCCTTTGAGCCATTCATGATCAATTTGGGGTAGGCTTAATGCCAGTAAAATACTATGCGGTTTGGCACCCATTGCAGCAATGTCAGAAAGGTTGACGGCTACAGATTTCCAGCCAATGGCATGTGGGTTGGTGTCGAGAGGAAAATGACGTCCAGCAACGAGAGTATCGGCACAGATGACCAATTGTTGCTGTGGAGGAGGGGTGAGCAAGGCTGAGTCATCACCGACCCCTAAATCGACAGCACTACTGCTGTGACGATTAAAATAGGTATCAATGATAGAGAACTCAGCCATACAACGTACTACTTAATAAATTAATTAGCTTGTTGCTTTTCTGCTGCACGCAATGTAGTCGCTAAACGATCCAATACACCATTGATGTACTTATGGCTGTCTGCACCGCCAAAATGTTTAGCTAACTCGATCGCTTCATCGAGTACGACACGGTAAGGAATCTCAAGGTGTTCTTTGAGTTCATACGAGCCTAAACGAAGGGTTGCAAGTTCAACGCCATCTAAGGCTTCAACTTCGCGATCGAGTACAGGGATTAAAAGCGCATCCAATGCTTCATGATTGGCAACAACCTCGGTCAATAACTCGTGGTAATAGCCGAGATCTACCTTGTGCATGGCATTTTCCACACGCGTACGTGCTTCAATCTCATGCACAGGATTGCGGCTCATTTGCCATTCATAAATTCCTTGTACAGCAAAGCGACGTGCTTTACGTTTTGCTGCATAAGTTGCTTGAAGTGTTTGCGACATAGCGTTAAATAGCCTTTAACAAGTTAACCATTTCAATAGCAGTCAAGGCAGCTTCACTACCTTTATTACCTGCTTTTGTACCCGAGCGTTCAATCGCTTGTTCAATACTATCCGTAGTCAATACACCATTAATTACTGGTAAGCCAGTGTCTAGACCAACAACGCCTAAACCTTTGGCACATTCGCCAGCAACAAAATCGAAGTGAGGCGTGCTACCACGAATCACTGCGCCAAGCGCGATGATGGCATCGAAACGATCTGAAGCTGCAAGTTTCTTTGCAACCACTGGAAGTTCCCAAGCACCCGGTGCATGAACAATAGTGATATTATCCTCTGATACGCCATGACGTTTCAATGTATCAACGGCACCTTCTAGCAAATGTTCAACAACAAAGCTATTAAAACGACCAACTAAAATCGCATAACGGTCTTCGTTCGCGAGATGTAACATACCTTCAATACGGCGAACTGCCATAGCAACCTCGATTATTTCTCTGATGTTTGATTTGCGGTGATGTATTCCACCACTTCTAAGTTAAAACCTGATAATGCATTAAAACGTAATGGCGAGCTAAGAAGCTTCATTTTCTCCACGCCTAAATCACGTAAAATTTGTGCGCCGACACCAATGGTTTGATACTGCTGAGACAGTGCTGCATTGGATTTAACATTTTTCGGTGCAGTTAAATTTTCTAAAGCAGGACCTAAGTCCTGTAAATGACGCTGACCAATCCATACTAAAACACCACGATCGCTGGATGCGATTTCTTTCAGTGCTTTATCGAGATTCCACGCCGGAGCGCCATCTTGTTTATTCAGTTTTAGTAAGTCGCGAACTGGATTGAAACCGTGTACGCGTACAGTGGTTACACCTTGTTTTGGTTCGCCTTTCACAAGGGCTAAATGAATGTCTGGATTACCAATTTCACGGTAACGGAACAATTCAAACGTACCATATTCAGTATCTAAAGTTTGTTGATCAATGCGCTCAATGGTTTGCTCATTGGTCATGCGGTAGTGAATTAAGTCCGCAATCGTCCCCATTTTTAAGCCATGCTTTTCAGCAAAGACTTCAAGATCAGGGCGACGTGCCATGGTGCCGTCTTCATTGATGATTTCACAAATCACCGAAGCTGGCTCAAGACCTGCTAAACGCGATAAATCACAACCGGCTTCAGTATGACCTGCACGGTGAAGGACGCCACCAGGCTGTGCCATCAGCGGGAAAATATGGCCTGGCTGTACGATGTCAGCCGGTTTAGCATGTGCTGCTACAGCAGTTTGAATGGTATGTGCACGTTCAGCAGGTGAGATGCCTGTTGAAATGCCATTTGCTGCTTCAATAGACAAGGTAAAGTTGGTACCGTGCTGCGCACCATTGGCATCAACCATGAGTGGTAAATTTAACTGTTGGCAACGCTCTTTGCTGAGCGTTAAGCACACAAGACCACGCGCATGCGTAATCATGAAGTTGATATCTTCAGGGCGTACGTGGGTCGCAGCGATAACAAGGTCGCCTTCATTTTCACGATCTTCATCATCCATCAGGATGACCATTTTTCCTGCACGAATATCAGCTACGAGCTCTTCAACAGTATTGAGCGGCATCAATCTTCACCTTTTTGTTTGTCTCGAATGACATTTACTTGCATTGATTGTTGCATAGTCTAACGTTTTTTTGCGTTCTTTGCCTATGCTTATCATTTTCCTTTAATGGCTCATTGTTATACACAGTCGTCAGAACCTTGAAAAGAGGACTTTATTTGAATTGTGCCATTTATGCCCAATCTTTAAGCGATTGAAAAGCATAAAAATGGGTAAGCTTATACAGATTTTAAATAATTCAAATGAAAGAGATGAACAGTTTGTCGGAAAACTGTCGGTCTTTAACTCCATGAACTATCACATAAAAATCAATCACGTTGATGCAGCCACATGGCTCTCTAAATATTGCCGAATCATCATCTTATTGGCGTTTAAAATAGTTTTTTGCAAATGTGGATCTGCGGCTGCACGCGCAATTAAAATGGCACCGACCAGTTGGGACATTATGGCCCAAGCTTTTTCTTCACTCGCCAAATGTGCGCTGAATAAAGCATGACCGCGCAGTAATTCCTTTTCATAGGCCTGTTTAATCGTGTCATCTGCACGGGCCACTTCGGTTGCAAGTGTCGGCAAAACACAGCCTTGTTCAGGATGTTCAAGGTGGAAAGGGGTTAAGTAACGGTCTAATTCAAAATTAATCCAGTCGGCTGCATTGTGATGCGGGTTGCTTTGCCACATGTTAAAGCTTTGCTGCAATTCATATTCAACCAATGCTTTGAGTAAATCCTGTTTTGACGAAAAATGTGAATAGAATGCACCGCTGGTTACACCTGCAGCTTTCATTAAGCCGTCAACACCTGTTGCAGCAAAGCCATTTTTTTTCGCAATTTGCCCCGTAATGTTGAGTAATTCTTGTCGTTTTTGTTGTTTGTATTCGGGTTTGTAGCGCATGTGCATGACCCTAAAAAATTATGATTGACGATAAATTCATCATAACATAGTATTCGTTATAGTAACGATCGTTATTCAATAAAATTGATCGCACATGGAATAAAAAAACTATCCAGCACGAGGGGATTGTTATGGAAAATAATCATATATCTCAGCCTGCCAAAGGTGTGGCATTGATCATTGGTGCAGGAGATGCCACCGGCGGTGAAATAGCCAAACGTTTTGCCCGGGAGGGTTATATTGCTTGTATGACACGACGAAATGCAGACAAATTAAAGCCTTTAATTGCTGAAATTCAAACACAGGGAGGGACTGCTTTTGGCTTTGGTTCTGATGCTCGAAAAGAAGAGCAAGTGATTGAACTCATCGAGCATATCGAATCAAACATTGGCCCGATTGAGGTCATGGTCTTTAATATTGGTGCCAACGTCCCTTGTAGTATTTTGGAAGAAACCGCACGTAAATATTTCAAAATATGGGAGATGGCATGTTTCTCGGCTTTTTTAACTGGTCGGGAAGTGGCAAAACGCATGGTGACACGTGAACGAGGCACGATTATTTTTACTGGCGCAACAGCAGGTGTGCGCGGTGCGGCTGGCTTTGCCGCTTTTGCTGGAGCAAAACATGCGCTTCGTGCCTTGGCACAAAGCATGGCGCGTGAACTTGGGCCTAGAAATATTCATGTGGCGCATGTGGTGGTTGATGGTGCAATTGATACCGATTTTATCAAAGATACATTCCCTGATCTTTATGCTAAAAAAGAGCAAGATGGTATTTTAAATCCCGTACATATTGCAGAAAATTATTGGCATCTCTCACAGCAACCACGAGATGCATGGACGCATGAATTAGATCTGCGACCGTGGATGGAACGCTGGTAAGCGCTGATTTAAAAATATTAGGAAAAACAAGCAAAAAAAGGACGAAAAAAATGAAAGTCATTGAGTTTTATTTTGATGTTGGCAGTCCATATAGCTACATCGGATTTCACCGTATTCAGCACATTGCTGAGCAATATCAGGCAGAGATTATCTGGAAACCGATGTTATTGGGTGGAGTGTTTAAAGCTACTGGCAACAGTAGTCCGATGGCTGTGCCTGCCAAGGCACGCTATTCCATGCGGGATCTTAAGCGCTGGTCAGATCTATGGCAGATTCCCGTGCAAATGAATCCGTATTTTCCGATCAATACTTTGCAGTTGATGCGTTTGATTACCGCAGTCCAATTATTTGAGCCTGAAGTATTTCTCAATGTACTGACGGGTATTTTTAACGCAATGTTTGGTCAGCCACGCAATTTAAATGATCTCAATGAATTAATTCAATTGATGCAGGATCTTGGATTGGATGTGGTGCAAGTTAAATCATGGCTTGAAGATGAAAAAGTCAAATCTGAGCTGAAAGTGGTGACCGAAGAAGCCATTGAACGAGGTGTTTTTGGCGCACCGAGTTGGTTTGTGAATGATGAATTGTATTGGGGTGTTGATCATTTACATTTTGTTGAGCATGCCTTGTCTGCAAAATGAATGACCCAGCGCAGCAAACTGTTCATTCAATTTAAACGTAGCTCTAACAAAAAAGCGAACCTCGATTCGCTTTTTTATGATCTAACTCAAATCAAGACTTAGAAGAAGCCCATTGGCTTGGTGTCATAGCTCACCAAGAGGTTTTTGGTTTGTTGATAATGATCAAGCATCATTTTGTGATTTTCACGGCCGATCCCTGATTTTTTGTAGCCGCCGAATGCAGCGTGTGCAGGATAGATGTGATAACAGTTGGTCCATACACGGCCCGCCTGAATGGCACGACCCGCACGATATGAAGTATGTGCTGAACGCGACCAAACCCCTGCACCTAGACCATAAATCGTGTCATTGGCAATTTTAATGGCATCGTCGAAGTCTTTAAAGGTGGCAACTGAAAGCACAGGGCCAAAGATTTCCTCTTGGAAAATCTTCATGTCATTGGTGCCTTTAAAAATCGTTGGCTCAATATAGAAACCAGTACCGACTTCATTACGTGGATCACCACCGGTAATGAGCTGTGCACCTTCATTTTTACCTGTAGCGATACAGCCCAAGATTTTATCTTGCTGCTCTTGCGATGCTTGTGCGCCAATCATGGTGTCAGTATCTAAAGGATGACCCGTCTTAATACGTTTCACACGCTCTACTGCCATTTCCAAGAATCGATCAGCAATGCTTTCCTGCACCAAAGCACGTGAAGGACAGGTACAGATTTCACCTTGGTTCAGCGCAAACATGGCAAAACCTTCGAGTGTTTTATCTAAGAATTCATCGTCTTTGTCCATGATGTCTTCAAAAAAGATGTTCGGTGATTTTCCGCCAAGTTCTAAAGTCACAGGAATGATATTTTCAGTCGCATATTGCATGATCATTTGACCGACAGCGGTTGAACCTGTGAAGGCGATTTTTGAGATGCGTGGGTTGGTCGCTAGTGGACGACCGACTTCAACACCATAACCATTCACAATATTCAGCACGCCCGGTGGGAGTAGGTCTTGAATGAGTTCAGCTAAAACTAAAATACTCACCGGTGTTTGTTCTGCAGGTTTCAATACAATACAGTTACCTGCGGCAAGTGCAGGTGCGAGTTTCCATGCAGCCATCAAGATTGGGAAATTCCACGGAATAATTTGACCGACCACACCAAGTGGTTCATGGAAATGGTAAGCAATAGTATTTTCATCAATTTCAGAAATGCCGCCTTCTTGGGCACGGATACAGCCGGCAAAATAACGGAAATGATCAATACACAGTGGAATATCAGCGGCTAAGGTTTCACGAATCGGTTTACCGTTGTCCCATGTTTCTGCAACTGCAAGGAGCTCTAGGTTTTCTTCAAGTCGATCGGCAATTTTTAATAAAATATTTGAGCGTGTCGTTGGGGAAGAGGCGTTCCATTGGGCTTTGGCTTTATGCGCTGCATCCAAAGCCAATTCGATATCTTCAGCAGAAGAACGTGGCACTTTGGTAAAAACTTTACCGTCTACAGGGGAGATATTTTCAAAGTATTCACCTTTCACTGGCGCGACCCATTGGCCACCAATCAGGTTTTCATACTGAGTTTTAAACTGAACTTTTGAACCGGGTTGATTAGGATCGACATAACGCATATGAATTTTCCTTTGCTTGTTTATTATGATCTTGTTGGGCTGCCCATCTGTGGCAATCTACAGCTTTGGTATAAGGTACTTTTGTACATTATTTGATTAGCATAGCCTGTATAAGGTTGGAAAAAGGTTGGAGACAAGAAGGTTTACAATATTTTTTTTCAGTCTTAAAAACAAAAGCCGGGAAACGGATTTTTAGTCATGAATTGTTGTGAGAATAATGAATGATGATACAGAAGGATTTATCTGAAAAACGACAGAATGTTGAACGGTTAAGGCAGGCCATGAGTCTGTCAAAGCAGCAAAGCTCGCAATTGAATGAGAGCATTGCAAGTTCTTGGCAGCGATCGGCGCAGGCGGAAATTCCGGAAAATCGGAGTGCTGCGCCTTTGGTGAATTTGAACCCTCAAAGTCAACAACAGTCGGCATTGCATCATGCCTTACAACATTGTGCAGAAGATTTAAAACACATAGCCGAACAGTCGTCGATGGTACTTGCCGTGGGCGATGTAGGTAGCACGATTATTTGGAGTGCGTCGAGTCGGCAAATGCAAAGTGCTGCGGAAAGTGTGCATTTTATTGCAGGTGGGCAATGGCGCGAAGAATTGGTCGGCACCAATGCATTAGCGTTGTCTTTAAAAACTCAGCAGTCGAGTTGTGTGTTTTCAAATGAACATTACATGCCATCAGTACATGAATGGGTCTGCTATGCAGCACCGATTATCGATCCACATACGCAGCAAATTTTGGGCGTGGTTGATTTATCCACCGTGTGGAAAAACCACAATAGTTTAGGGCTACTTGCGGCTGAACGCTGCGCTTCGATTATTCAATCGGCTTTACTCGATTTTCAAAAACAGCATTTGTATATTCGGGCCTTTGCTGTGCCGCAAGTGTTATTTAATGGCAAAGTGATGGTGCTGACCCCGCGGCAAATAGAAATTTTGACCATCTTGGCGCTATGTCCGCAAGGCATGACCTTAGATACTTTGCATCAAGCCTTATATGGTGAACGAAAGGTGAGTGTTGGGACTTTAAAAGCGGAAATGTCGCAGCTACGCGATATTTTGGGCGGCATGTTAGGCTCACGTCCCTATCGTTTATTGGCACAAGTCGAAGCCGATTTTTTGCAAGCTGAGCAAGCTTTAGATGCAGGTTATATCGATTCGGCCTTAAAACTGTGTTCAGGGGTTTTCTTGGCTAAAACTGAAAGCCCATTTTTAGGGGCATGGCGTGATTGTCTTGAGTCACGATTGAGCCAAGCGATTTTTAATGCCAAAGAAACGGATGTTCTACTCAAACATGTCGCGCGTTTCCCTGAAGCTATCGATGCGGTTGAACGCCTGATTGAGCTGATGCCGAGATCACATCCCGTACATCAGACTTTGTTGAAACTAAAACATTAATTTGCAATGTGATTCAGGCTATTAAAGGCCTTTATTGGCCAGCCATTGAAAGAGCTGGGTATAGACTTGTTCTCGCGCGGTTTTTTCCGAAAGTACTAAATCATGCAAGCCATTGTGAATGCTTTGAATGGTGACATCGCCTTGAATTTTCTTGGCATATTTTTGGATATCTTTTACACCTAAAATCACATCACTGGTCTGCGCTGCTTTACCCCATTTTTTGGGATTTTTAGTTTGATGCGAGTGCATCACTAATACCGGTACATCAATCGTCACACCTTGATGAATTTCCTTTTGAGCTTCATAAATACTGCGGACGAAACTGATGTATACCATTGGATAGCGGGTCTTTTTCCAGTCTAAATTGAAGTCCCATTCACCCTTGAGTTCATGGTGTAAGCTGGCGGTGTACCATTTATTCAGTTCACTCGGAAATTTTAAATTGGGAAAGGTTTTTGCCAATTTACTCAGCTGTGGAATACCCAGTGCGCGTTTCACCGGATTCATGTTGAAATCATAAAATGGGCTATTAACCCAAAGGGCTTGAATTAAAGGATGATTTTGATGATGCGCCGCATACAAAGTGGTGGTTAAGCCACCGGTAGAATGACCACAGAGCAGCAAGGCATCATGACCTTCATCAGCAATGATCGTTAGGGCTTGATCTATTTCGGCATCATATTCAGACAGTGCATGCACATTATAGTATTTTTGATGCGGGCGGATGGAGCGACCATATTTTCTTAAATCCAAGGCATAAAAGTCGAAACCGTGCTGATTGAAGCGTTCCGCCATTTCGGTTTGGAAAAAATAATCGATAAAACCATGGATATAGAGCACCGCTTTGGAGGTGGGAGCCGCTGCTTTTTTGCGAACCAGTGTGGCAACCACAGGGCCTTCATAATCATCTGGGAAGGTCAGCGTGGCTTGTTCATAGCCTGCGCCCAAAATGTCAGGCTGATACTGAATATGTGAATGGCTCATTATTATACTCATCAATATTATTGGACATTATGCTTTATCCTTGATGAGTCATGAGCTTTTGTCAAATGAATAATCGATGCTGTTTTACCGACTAAAAAAGAGTGACCTCAGTATGAAAGCGACCAATCTATAGTCGCTTCCCTGAAATAAAAGGTGAAATGGATTCAGTTGAGCCTACATCACCAGACTCAAAGGGTAATGTAGGCACTTAGGTCACTTAAACATGAAGACCTTTGAGGGCTTAACTTAAACGGCCGCTTTGAAGTCGACCACAGAGGCATTGGCTTTAAGCGCTGCCTTGAAAATATCAACCACTTGAGCATGAGTTGCTTTACGTGGGTTGGTGAGCATACAGGCATCTTTTTGTGCATTTTCAGACATGATGCTGAGGTCTTGTTCTTTCACACCGAGTTCAGAAAGGCTCGATGGAATGCCAATCGAAGCAGAGAGTTCACGGATTGCTGCAATCGCTGCATAAGCCGCTTCAGTCACCGTTAAACCGTCGGTTGGCACACCCATGAGCTGTGCGATACGTGCATAGCGGTCAGGGCAGGCGATCAGGTTAAATTCGCAAACGTGTGGTAGCAGCACGGCATTACATACGCCATGTGGCAAGTTGTAGAAGCCGCCAAGTTGGTGCGCCATCGCGTGGACATAACCTAAAGATGCATTGTTAAATGCCATCCCTGCTAAGTACTGTGCATAGCTCATCGCATCACGCGCTTCTAAGTTTTCGCCATTGGCTACGGCAGGGCTGAGCCATTCACTGATCATGCTGATGGCTTTTTCAGCACAAGCATCGGTAATAGGATTGGCTGCTGTAGAAACATAAGCTTCGACCGCATGCGTTAATGCATCCATACCGGTTGCTGCAGTGAGCGCCGCAGGTTTCGCAATCATCAGTTTCGGGTCATCAATAGCGATAAGTGGGGTACAACGCCAATCGACAATCGCCATTTTTACATGGGTTTCAGTATTGGTAATGATACAGAAACGGGTCATTTCTGATGCCGTACCTGCGGTGGTATTAATCGCAATGAGTGGAGTCATTGGAACTGTACTTTTATCGATGCCTTCATAGTCACGAATATGACCACCACCGGCAGTGACTAAGCCAATGCCTTTGGCACAGTCATGAGAAGAGCCGCCACCGAGAGAGACAATAAAGTCACAGCCATTGTCATTGTAGGCATCTACACCGCTATGCACGTTGGTGTCAGTTGGGTTGGGTTCTGCGCCCGGAAAAATGTGACTTTCTACGCCAGCTTCAGTTAAATATGCGGCAATCGTATCTGCTACACCAAATTTGTAAAGACCGGCATCGGTCACGATAAGCGCTTTCTTTGCGCCAAGATTTTGCGCCTTTGCACCAATTTCTTTAGCACAGCCGGGGCCAAAAAGTGAAACACAAGGGATGTAAAAACCGTTTGTTTGATCTGCAATATTTTTAAAAGCCATGGTGCGATTCCTTCTACCATTCATTGTCATTTGTTATGGGTGATACTCACCTAAACTGAGTATTGCGAGGGACGTTTTAAATTCACACCTACCAAAGACCTACCAAAATTAAGGCTTTGTTTTGAATTTATTTAATTGATTGAAATTTAATCATTAATTATTTTTGTTATTTTCTAAGATTCGCTAAAAGTCGTATACATTTAAGCCAAAATAGGCGTTGCGATGATTGGATGCATGATCGAGTTATCAGATTATAAAATCTAACTAAAACTACTATCAATTTACTAAATGCCCCAAAGCGCTCGAATCAGGATAGGCTATAACAAATAACGAGATAGTCACTTTTGTGCATTTCGCTTTTTGCAGTGCGAAACAAAAGATTAATTAAACGAGTTAAATAATGCCCAGTGAAAATTTGAAAACGAAACGACCTTTATATATTCCTTATGCCGGAAATACACTTTTAGAACTCCCACTTTTAAATAAGGGTTCTGCGTTTAATGAAGATGAACGTAAGAGCTTTAATTTGCACGGTTTAATTCCACATGTCACAGAAAGCATTGAAGAGCAAAGTCAGCGTTCTTATCAGCAATATTGTGCATTTAATAGTGATATCAATAAGCATATTTACCTGCGTAATATTCAAGACACCAACGAGACGCTGTTCTATCACTTAATTGAAAACCACCTCAGTGAGATGATGCCGATCATCTATACACCAACAGTGGGTGAAGCTTGTCAGCGCTTTTCGGATATTTACCGTCGTCATCGTGGGATTTTTATTTCATATCCTGACCGTGATCATATTGACCAAATTATTCATAACGTGAATAAAAAGAATGTGAAAGTGATCGTTATTACGGACGGTGAGCGTATTCTTGGACTTGGTGACCAAGGCATTGGGGGGATGGGGATTCCGATTGGTAAGTTGTCACTGTACACCGCGTGTGGTGGGATCAGTCCAGCCTATACTCTGCCGATTACTTTAGATGTCGGAACCAATAACCAACAGCTCTTGAATGACCCGATTTATATGGGTTGGAGTCAGCCTCGCATCAGTGGTGAAGAATATTATCAATTTGTCGATGACGTGATTAAAGCCATTCAACAACGTTGGCCTAAAGCACTGATTCAATTTGAAGACTTTGCACAAAAAAATGCGATGCCTTTACTGGAAAAATATCGCGATAAAATTTGCTGCTTCAATGACGATATTCAAGGAACAGCAGCGGTGTCTGTCGGAAGTTTAATTGCGGCATCACGTGCAGCAGGTAAACAGCTCAAAGATCAAATCGTCACATTCTTAGGGGCAGGTTCAGCAGGTTGCGGGATTGCAGAGCAGATTATCAAGCAAATGGTGGCGGAAGGTTTAACCGATGCTCAAGCGCGTGCGCGGGTGTTTATGGTCGATCGCTTTGGTTTAATTACTGAAAATCAGCCGAATCTTTTAGATTTCCAACGCAAACTTGCGCAAGCACCGGATAACGTTGCTCATTGGGCAAATGCAGATTCAGTCATTTCGCTATTGGATGTAGTTACACATGCTAAACCGACTGTATTGATTGGCGTTTCGGGACAACCGGGACTGTTTAGCCAAGAGGTCATTGAAACGATGGCTGCGAATTGTGAACAGCCTATTGTGTTGCCACTGTCTAATCCAACATCGCGTGTCGAAGCGGTGCCTGCAGATATTATAGAGTGGACCAAAGGTAAGGCCCTGATTGCGACTGGCAGTCCATTTGCACCAGTGAATTATCATGGCAAGATTCATCAGATTTCACAGTGTAATAACTCCTATATTTTCCCGGGGATTGGTCTCGGTGTGATTGCATCTGGGGCGAAACGTGTGACTGAAAATATGCTGATGGCATCGAGTACGGCGTTGGCAGACTGTTCACCAAAATTGGCAGATCCAAATGCCGATTTATTGCCAAGTTTGGATTATTTACAGGATATTTCGAAGAAAATCGCATTGAAAGTGGCATTAGCTGCGATTGCTGATGGTGTTGCGCCAAATGTCAGCATTGAAGTACTAGAACAGGCCATTGAAGAGAATTTCTGGAAACCTGAATATCGTGATTATGTCCGTGTGACTTATTAATTTGGTCTAAAGATGCTGATTGAACAGAATCGATTTTGCATCTAATCGAAAAATACCCTAATCCAGATTAGGGTATTTTTTTATGTATAGAGGCATATTTTTTTTAAGAAATACGAAAAATTATCGAGCGGGGCGCTTTAAATTTTGCGTTTATCGAGCTGGTTGGAAATGTGATCTCCACAGGCTTGAACCAGCATCACGATCGCGACCAAGACCACTATCACTGCCAGCATGATTTGCATATCAAAGCGTTGATAACCGTAACGGTAAGCAATATCCCCCAAACCACCTGCACCGATAGCCCCTGCAATGGCAGAAGAATTAATCATGGTCACCAAGGTCACAGTAAAGCCCGCGACGATGCCAGGAAGCGCTTCAGGGAGCAGCACATGCCAAATGATTTGTTTGCGATTACAGCCGATGGCTTGAGCGGCCTCAATCAGACCTTGATCGACTTCACGTAAACTCACTTCTGCAATGCGTGCAAAAAAAGGCGTGGCCGCAAGGGTTAAAGGCACGACGGCAGCCCAAACGCCATAACTGGTGCCCACGATAAAGCGCGTGAGCGGAATGAGCGCCACCATTAAAATAAGAAAAGGCACCGAACGGGTAATATTGACCAACCAACCTAGGGTGTGGTTTAGGCTTTTTGAAGGATAAATCCCGTGTTCAGCACTACACACCAATACGACTGCTAAAGGCAGGCCGATCAGAAAGGCCACAAAAGCTGAAACGCCGACCATCAGTAAAGTATCAATGGTTCCACTAATCAGTAAATCAATGAGTTGGTCGTGCATAGCCAAGTACCTCAATCTGTGCGATATGGTGTTTAAGTTGTTCAGATAAGGCGTTGATCTCTAAATGGCTGTGGTCCACAGCAACAATCAACGAGCCAATTAAATGCCCTTGAATACTATCGAGATGACTTTGATACAGATGTACTGGCGCGTGAAATTGATCAAAAATAAACTTTAAGTCAGGCGACTGTTGTAGTGTCGATTCATATCGTAATTTTAAAATGATTTGATCATTTGAATCTGACGGTTGTGGCTGAATGTCGCTTGGTAAATCAAGTTGTTCAAGGTTGAGTAACTCTTGTGTGATCTGCTGTTGAGGCGTAGAAAACACTTTCCAAACCTGTCCTGCTTCTACAATTTCGCCTTGATCGATCACTACAACCTGATCGCAAATCTCGCGAATGACCTGCATTTCATGGGTAATCAACACAATGGTAATACCGAGCTTTTGATTAATTTCTTTAAGCAAAGACAGCACAACAGAAGTACTTTCAGGATCGAGTGCAGAAGTCGCTTCATCACAGAGTAAAATTTCTGGATGATGAACTAACGCTCGTGCAATCCCAACACGTTGTTTTTGCCCGCCCGAAAGTTGAGAAGGGTAGTGCGCTGCTTTATTTTCAAGACCTACCAACTTCAGCACTTCATTCACTCGCTGAGCGATATCGGCTTGACTGAAATTGGCGATTTTAAGGGGCAGCGCGATATTGTCATACACGGTTTTGGCAGACATCAAATTAAAATGCTGAAAAATCATCCCAATACGCTGACGCAGGGCAATCAACTCTGCGTGATTTAAGCTTGATAATTCCTGTTGATGGATGTGAATACTGCCATCACTGATTTGTTCTAAGCCATTCAGCGTTCGAATCAGCGAAGATTTACCCGCGCCGCTTTTCCCAATAATGCCGAATATTTTGCCTTGAGGAATATTCAGATTGATATCTTTTAAGGCATGAACCTGCTGTCCTTGCACATCATAAAATTTATTTAAATTTTTGATTTGGATATGCGGGACGGCAAATTCAACCGATGAATCGAAACTCACCATGAGCGACTCCTTATTTCCAACCAGGGAACCACAGTTTTGCACCAAAATCTGCGTCCAATGCCTGTTTAACTTTAGGTGAGTTGTGATAAATATTGACAAATTTACGCAGTTTATCGTCACGATCGACATAGTCATCACGTACGGCAAATAAGATGGCAAAACGCTTGTCGGTATTGGAGTCAAATAACAATGCATTTTCAGGATCGGCAGTTTTTGCTAAACGTAAATAATGTGGATAGCCAAAAGCCAGATCGACATCATCAATTGCACGTGCCGTTTGAGGGCCTTCCACCTCAATAAATTGAAGCTGTTTAGGATTCGCAGCAATGTCATTTAAAGTCGATAAAAAGTTATCTGGCTGTTTCAGCTCAATGAGCTTGGCTTGCTGTAACAGTTGTAAGGCACGGCCCTGATTGACCGGATCATTCGGAATCACCACTTTGGCTTTATGGGGTAAATCAGCAAAGTTTTTATACTTTTTTGAATACAGTCCGACATGGGTAGCAGCACCGACATCAAAGGCTTTGATTTTAAAATCCGTTTCTTTTTTTGCATTGTCTAGAAACGGCTGATGTTGGAAAAAGTTCGCGTCAATATCGCCGTGGTTTAGGGTGATATTCGGGGTATTCCAGTCCGAAAATTCCACCAATTTCACGTTCAGTCCTTGCTGCTTGGCTTCATCTGCGGCGACTTGTAAGGGTTTAGCAAAAGATGGGCTAATCCCAATCACCAATTCACTTTGATGACTTTTCTTTTGTTGATTCCAAATAACTAAGCCAATCACCAAGATGGCTACGATCACACCAATCAGTGTGAATTTAGATTTTGCTGTTTGTGCCATGGCACACCTCTATATTTCGAAATAATTAAATTTTTTGTCTAAAATATTGTTTTTTAATTGCAGCTTATGCTGTCTCAACGTTTTTAAGTGCTGCCTGAGATCCCGCGTCGAAAGTGGGACATCGATAGCGATGAGCAGGATGTGTCATTGCTAAATGGTCACCTTGTTGAAACAGTTTTTGCCGTAGACTACCGGTGTCATATGCAGTTTTATAGCGACCACGTTGCTGTAATTCTGGAATGACCAAACGGATAAAATCTTGATGTGACTCAGGTGCGACGGTGCGAGTCAGATTAAATCCATCGATGCCAGTTTCATCCAAATAGTCAATCAACTGTTCTGCAACGTTGGCACCACTCCCAACAAAGAGCGGATAACGCCCACCTAGAACGTGCTGAGCACGCAAATCTTGGCGAGTGATTTTTTGCTCTTTAAATTTTTGATTGACCGATGCGATGCTATTGGTCTGCTGATATGGAATGGCTTCATCTTCTGCAAAGTTGGCGAGATTCATCCCAATCGAGCTGGAAAAGTGTGCCAGTCCAGCTTCAGGATTGGCATAGCGAATGTATTCAGCCAATTTCTCTTGGGCGAGCTCATCGGTCTCTGCGGTTACCACCGTAATGCCGACAAAGAGTTTTACGGCTTGTGGCTCACGACCTTGCGCTGCGGTTTGGCTGCGAATTTTTTGTACCTGATTTTTGACTTTTTCAGCGCTGTCTGCACCGATAAACATGCCTTCTGCATGTTGCGTAGCAAAAGCTAAGCCACGTGGTGAAGCACCGGCCTGATACAACACAGGGGTGCGCTGAATCGATGGAGAAACTTGAAATACCCCTTGGCTTTGATAGAACTTGCCTTGGTGTTGAATGGCATGTACTTTTTTTGGATCGCTAAAGATACGATTTGCTTTATCTTTTTGAACGGCATCATTTTCCCAAGAGCCTTCCCAAAACTTATAGCAAAGCTGCAAAAATTCTTCGGCTTGTTCATAGCGTAGATCATGATCTTTCAAGCCTTTTTGCCCAATCAAGCGTTCTGCACTGTCTAAATATCCAGTCACGATATTCCAGCCGATTCGACCTTGGGTCAGGTGGTCTAGGCTGGCAAATCGACGTGCAAATTGATAAGGCGTTTCATAGCTCAAATTGACTGTTACACCAAAACCTAAGTTTTCAGTGACCGCAGCCATTGCAGAAATTAGGGTGCTGGGGTCATGGCTCGGCAGTTGGATCGACTCTTTAAGTGTGAGATCGATATTGCCTTCATAAACATCATAGACCCCGGTGATATCCGCAATAAATAGCCCGTCAAACAGCCCTTGCTCCAAGGTTTTGGCAAGATCGGTCCAATAGCTCAGTTCATTAAAGCGGTGTGACTCATCGCGTGGATGGGTCCATAAGCCATGATTGATATGGCCGACACAGTTCATGTCGAAGGCATTCAGTAAAATTTTCTTGGCAGAATGTGATTGGGTATCTGCTGTGGTGATTTGGCTCATTACAAGGTCCCTCGACGTGGGGGCAATACGCCATTCAGGAGGTAATTGGCAATGAAGAAATATTTCCAACGCCCTGCATCATGCAAGGTATGGACACGTGCATTACGCCAAAATCGATCTAGACCATCTTCACGCTGACTGCCACGGCTGCCTGCAAGCTCAATCAATTTTGATGCCGCTTTCAGTGCGGTTTCAGTACTATGCGCACGCACTTTCGCGACATCTAGAGAAGCTTTTGCGATGTTTTCAGCATTGGGCTGTGGGCGAGCAGCATCGATGGCACGAGCGGCTTGTTTCAGCAAGACCTCACTGGCGCGAACATCTGCGGCAATGCGACCGAGTTCGTATTTGGTTAAAGGATCTTCGCTTGCAAGATCAAGACCTGAATCAATCCATGGTCGTGCTTGGTGTACGCGGTGCAAACTTTCTTCAAAGGCTGCGCGCGCTATACCGACTTCAATCGCAGCATGCATAATTTGCGCAAATGGCCCAACCAATGTCGGCTCCGTAAATGCACGATCAAAGGAAATGACATCTATGGCAGGAACTGCAACTTGGTGAAATTTTACAGAGCCGCTACCCGTGGTGCGCTGTCCAAACCCTGTCCAATCATCGATCAGCTCTAAACCTGTACTTTCACGTGCAATAAAGGCTAAATATTCACGACCATCTTGGTCTTTTACCAATGTGGGAATACGATGTGCAAATAAACTGCCGGTGCAATAAAACTTTTCACCATTCACCACAAAACCATTGTCATGAGGGCGAATCGACGTTTGTTTTTGCGCAGCGGTTTTGGTTTTAAACTCGGCTAAGGCATTGCCAAAACGAGCGCCAGCAAGTACTTCGGCATAAAGCTTTTGCTTTTGTTCAGTTGTGCCGGTGTTACGTAATACTTCTAGTGCATAAAAATGGTTTTGTGGAATTTGCCCAATTGAGCCATCTACACCACTCATAAGCGCAATCACTTGCGCCACGGTATAACTTGAAACTTCGGCACCGCCAAATGCCTTGGGAACCGTGATTGCCCAGAGACCAGATTGACTATAGGCCTCGATTTCATCAAACGGCAGTATGCGTTCGGCATCACGTTGCACGGCATTTTTTCTAAATTGTTCGGCTAATTGTTTTGCAATTTCAAGTGCTTCTGCATCGGACTGAATAATATGTGCAGGTGTTGTTGATATGGTCTGTAGCGAATTAATATTTGGAAATGAGGTCATCAGAATTCTCCTTAAATCCACGCATGGCGTGCAGGTAATTTATGATTTAAGTAATAGTCGCCTAAGGTATGCAGCTTCCAGCGCACAGGATCATGTAAGGTGTGTACTCGGGCATTGCGCCAGTGTTGATCAAGGTTATGGACACTCAAACTTGCACGGCTGCCGCCTAATTCAAGGAGTTTTTCAGAGATCTGTAAGGCTGCATCATTGGCATAGATTTTAGCTTCAGCGACACGAATCGAAGCCAGAGCAGCTTGTTGTTCACTCAGCTGATCAAGCTGATCTAATTCATCGAGGTAATCTGCGGCTTCATCTAAAAGTAAAATCGCAGCATCCAATAAAACTGCAGATTTACCCACCTCTTGTAGGGTGTAGGGCTCAAAACTGGCTTTCTCAACTTGTGCATCCACAATCGGACGGGCTTTTTGTACTGCAGAAAGGGTGTCTGCAAAGGCAGCTTCCGCAATCCCGACATCGATCGCGACTTGCATCAATTGTGAAAAGGCACCTCGATACGTTGGCCCTGCAGAAAGCTTACGTTCATCAAAAATTAATAGGGGGTCTACTGCCACATGGTTTAGTTTGACGGTGCCACTAGACGTTGTACGCTGACCAAAACCATTCCAGTTATCAATCACTTCTACGCCTGTAGCGTGTCGATCAATGATGGTCAGGACAACATGACCTTCAGGGTGAACGGCTTTAATCGCCAACCAATCTGCAAAACTACTGCCGGTTGAATAGAACTTTTCACCATTAACAACATACTTTCCATTTTCAATGCGCAGCGTTGTGTTTAAGGTTTTAGTGTCTTTGGTATTGCGCTCTGGGCCACCATTGGCTAAACGTTTTCCCTGTAAAATTTCATTAAAAATAAAGGCTTTTTGCTCATCCGTTCCCATGAGGTCAATCATATACAGCAAGGCAATTTGGTTTTGTGGAATTTGGCCCACGCTAGAATCTGCTTTGTTGATAATGCGAAAAACCTGCGCCAGTGTCTTGTTCGACACGTAGGCACCGCCAAATTGCTTGGGTATACGAATGCCACCTAAACCTTTTTGACTGAATAAGTCGATTTCTGCAAAAGGCAGCAGGCGGTTCTGATCACGTTCATTTCGACCTTCCAAAGCAAAATCTGCAACATGATACGCTGCATGGATTGCTTCTAAGTCATTTTCAATAACATGAATATTTTCAGAGATTAAATGAGACATAATGACACCTTTAATAGATATCAAAACGCTACTCGTAAATGCGTGATTCTTTAAATGATGGATTATTCTTAACTTAGCAGAATGTCTTTTTAGCATTTAATCTGCATAAAAATTATGCAAATTAGATAAAATAAGTGTTTGATTTAAAACAATAGATGTAGGAAAAACAACAAGAGGATTGATGATGAAAATCTGGTGTTAGCAACTTTGTAGATATTCAACTTTAAAAATAATATATCTAAGACAGGGGCTTAGCTGTTTTTTTTAATACTTTTTATTAATGGTGGTCAATCAGCTTGAACTCCAATAGATGCTCAATATCATAGAGCTATGCAAAGATTAAAAAAGGGCTATAAATTGATTCAAATGTTTTTCATTCTGCAATAAAAAAGCCCCCATCTTTCGATGAGGGCTTTTTGAATTTGGAGCGGGAAAGGAGACTCGAACTCCCGACCCCAACCTTGGCAAGGTTATGCTCTACCAACTGAGCTATTCCCGCGGAGTCTATCCTGTTTTTTTACTAAAAAACTGAATCGAAAAAAATTTGGAGCGGGAAAGGAGACTCGAACTCCCGACCCCAACCTTGGCAAGGTTATGCTCTACCAACTGAGCTATTCCCGCGGAGTCTATCCAATTTTTTAAATAAAAAACCGAATGAAAAAATTTTGAGCGGGAAAGGAGACTCGAACTCCCGACCCCAACCTTGGCAAGGTTATGCTCTACCAACTGAGCTATTCCCGCATAGCCACGTATAATACATTAAGGATTTTTCAGGTCAATAACTTTATGAAAAACTGTGCATCGTTTGCATAAAATAAAAACAATTTGTTTGAAAATTGGAATATTTTTGCAGGTCAAAGGCTTCCATTTTGATGAAATCATGCAATTCAAGCGGTTTCAGCAACTTTGTGACACAAGAACTTCAACAAATACAGGCTATACTAAGACCAGTTGAACTTTTTTTGAATTTGGGAGAGCCGTTTTGAGTTTAGAACAGCAATTAATTGAGCGTCTACAGACATTAGCGCCTACACATCTTGAAGTGGTGAATGAGTCCGCAGGTCATGGTGGTTATTTCCCAGGTAAAGAATCGCATTTTAAAGCTGTGATCGTGAGTGAGGCTTTTGCAGGCTTGCGTTTGGTGCAACGTCATCAAAAAGTCTATGCCGCAGCCGGTGATTTACTTAGTCCGGGGCAAATTCATGCCTTGGCCATTCATGCGTTTTTACCCGAAGAATGGAAAGGTCAAGACACCACTAGCCCTGAATGTGCGCATGCACCCAAGTCATCTTAAGGTGAGCCATGGAAACGCAATTAATCATTAAAATCATTCATATGTGTGGCGTGGCTCTAGGCTGTGCTGCCATTTTCATTCGTGCTTTTACGCTGTTTAAAGGGACGCAGGGCAATTTACCCAATCCAGCAGGTCGTAAGTTTTTTGTTGCATTGCAACATGGCTCAATGGCTTTAATTGCTGTGACAGGAATTATCTTATTGTTTATGAAGAACTTTGATGTGCAGCCATGGTTCTATGCCAAAGTTGTACTATTTCTAGCGTTGCTGTCTTCTTTATCTAAAGCGTATAAAAAAGATGACAGTGTTTTATTGGTTCAGCGCCGTGCGGGCTTATTTATTGCAGCTGTTGCACTTATTTTCATCATTACATTGGTTATAATTAAACCAGTTTTTGGATAAATGGCTTATCCACATGGCCGATTTCAAGGCTTGAGTAGAAAAACAAAGATTAGAGGGTTTTGAATGTGTACGCGTGTGGTATTTAACCAAAAAGGTGGTGTGGGGAAATCGAGTATTACGGTCAATTTAGCTGCGATAAGCGCGCACCAAGGTTTAAAAACTTTGGTGATTGACCTCGACCCTCAAGCCAATTCAAGTCAATATTTGTTGGGGGATGATGCGACCTACTCAGCAGATAAGCCCGCACTTGAACCCAATATTGAAAATTATTTTGAAGAAGTCTTGGGGACGCAACAAAGTAAAGGTTTGTTGGGAAATGCCATTGGTTCGATTTTAAAAAATCGTACTAAAGGTCTAGAAAGCTATGTACATCAATCACCGTTTAAAAATTTAGATGTAATTCCTGCAAGCCCAAATTTGGGTGCGTTGGCACATGCCTTAGAATCTAAGCATAAAATTTACAAACTGCGTGATGCTTTGCAGCAGATGAGCGGTCAATATGATCGAGTGTTTATTGATACACCGCCGGCCTTTAACTTTTTTACTTTATCTGCGTTGATTGCGGCAGATCGTGTGCTGATTCCATTTGACTGTGACGTGTTTTCAAAACGAGCTTTACAGACCCTGATCGAAAATGTGTTGGAAACGCAGGATGATCATAATGATCGTTTGGAAATTGAAGGCATTGTGGTCAATCAATTTCAAGCACAGGCGAAGTTACCGCGTGAAGTTGTACAACAACTCAAAGATGAAGGTCTTCCTGTATTGGACAGCATGTTACCGCCTTCAGTGCTGATGAAAGAATCTCATCATAAAAATCAACCTTTAATCCATTTGGCTGCAGATCATAAATTGACGCAAGCCTATCAATCATTGTTCAATGAAATTGAGCAAAAGTAGTATCGAGAAAAGTATGAATGCACTTAAATGTGGTCTAGTTGCTTTCACTGCTGTTGTATTGGGTGCATGTGCAAGTACGCCTAAACCAAGCTATGTTTCACCTACACAGTATCAGTCTTTGAGTTGCCAACAATTGCAAAGCGAATACAACCGGATCCACGACTATATTCAAAATGGTGTAGAAACACCGAAGCGCACAGGCGTTGGTGTCGGTGTTGGCCTCGGTGGTGGCTGGGGCAGCCGTGGAGGTTGGGGAATTGGTCCGAGTATTTCGGTCAATATGGGACAATCTTCAAATACCAAACGTACCGAACTTTCACGCGTTCTAGGTGAGCAAGAAGCGATTGTACAGGCAGCAAAATTTAAGGGTTGTCCGATTATCGTTCGCACAAATTCGGCTACTGCAGCAAAATCATAAACGGATCATGAGCAGAGGCTTAGGCCTGTGCTATGAGAAAAGTGTAATAAAATTTGTCAGTAGGCGAGGCGTCTACTGGCATTTTTTTTGAGCCAAATAAACTGCACTATTTAGAGCCAATAAAATATTTAAATCTATGAAAAAATTAAATTAAATATTATTCGTAAATTTTAATACCTCCTACTGGTCTTGAACATTCAGCGTGAGTGCATTGACTTGTACAAGGATAAAACTGATCTAGCACGTACTTGTTTTTTTAAATTCATTTCGGCTAAGGTGTGCGCTTTGAAACATTGTCTGGGTATTTATGATTGAGAGTTGGCTTTTTGTATTGGCAATGATTGCGGTGATGATGACACCGGGACCTAGCAATGCACTAATGGCAAGCTCTGCACATCAACAAGGCATTGCAAAGACCTGCATGCTGATTCCTGCAGAATTATTGGGCTATTTCTATGCTATTAATTTGTGGGCGTTGATTATTCATTTAAGCGCTCCAGTGTGGCCGAATTTAATTCACTTACTGCATTTTCTCAGTATTGCCTATGTTTTATGGTTGGCTTTTCATTTGTGGAAATCGACGCATTTACATCAGTACAATCAAAAACATCCTTCAATTCAACCACGTGAATTATTCATTTCCTCGTTAAAAAATCCGAAAGCCTTGCTTTTTGCTGCAGGTATTTTCCCGATTGAAACTTGGGTAAGCCCATTAAATTTTATTTTGGTTTTCGCTGTATTTAGTGTGGTTTTGCTGCCTGTTGCGTTGTTTTGGATGTCATTTGGACGGACGATTTTGGCGGGTAAGACTCAAAAAATTAAGGCCGATCTTCTGTATAAAGGATCGGCCCTGATGCTGATTTTATGTATGTTCCCTGTGGTTTTGCGCTTTTTTGCTTAAAGGTGTTCACCACATCGGTTTATTTCTTTAATTTTGCTCGAATAAAACCAATTACACCCGGTAAAACACTAATAATAATGATGCCAAAGATCAGATGGGTGAAGTTATCTTTCACGATTGGCATATTGCCAAATAAATAACCTAAAGTGATAAATGAGCCAACCCAGCAAATCGCACCAATCATGTTAAAAGTCAGGAAGTACTTGTAGTTCATGCTGCCTGCACCTGCGACAAAAGGCGCGAAGGTTCGTGCAAAAGGAATAAAGCGGGCAAAAATAATGGTTTTACCACCATGTTTTTCAAAGAATTTTTGCGTATTCACCAAATGTTGACGGTTAATGAAGCGTGATTCAATTTCAAAGACACGTGGACCAATATATTTACCAATATGGTAGTTCAGCGTGTCGCCCAAGACTGCCGCTATAAATAGCAAAATCACCAAAACCCACGGATCCATGGCACCTGTTGACGCAGCGAGCGCGCCTGCTGCAAACAGAAGACTGTCACCCGGTAAAAAGGGCATGACCACTAAACCGGTTTCAACAAAAATAATCAGGAACAGAATTGCATAAATCCATACGCCATAATTGGTAATGAACTCGAGTAAATGGTCATCAACATGTAGTATAAAATCAATCAGTTCCATGGGGCGTATATGCGTAAAATAGTGGTCTGATGCTATCAGTCTGGGGCAGCAAAGTCAGTATTAAAACGTAATTAATTATCAATAAAATCGTTCTATATATGAAATGATGAGTATTATAAAAGCATATTTAAAGAGAATAAGAAACGACCTAATCTAAGCACATCTTTTGAACAGTATTAAAAATAGGTTTCAGTATGTTTAATCCAAATCTAGTGGTGAAAAATCTAAGTCAACAGCCTCAAATCAATGCAGTGATCAGTCTCGTTGCACGTATTTTGATGGCTTATATTTTTATTGTGGCAGGTTGGGGCAAAATTACGGCTTACACTGCAACCGCAGGTTATATGGAGTCAATGGGTGTACCGGCAGGGCTACTTCCAATCACCATTTTAGTTGAGTTGGGTGGTGGCTTAGCTTTATTGTTTGGTTTTCAAGCACGTTTTGCGGCATTAGGTCTAACCGTATTTAGTTTAATCACTGCATTTTTATTTCATGGCGGTGCAGAAGATGGCATTAACTTTATGAAAAACTTGGCGATGTCTGGCGGCTTATTATTTCTCTTGCTGCATGGTGCTGGTCAATTTAGTTTTGATCATTGGATTGAAAAATCAAAATAAAGTTGTCATGAGTCCGAGCATCCATCAAAGCGGCCTTCTGCCGCTTTTTTCATGTCTACCGCTGATTGAAAGCGGATGGGTAAAGTCCTGAAATGTGTTGTAAAAAACACCGTTTGGCTTGGTATTTTTGCCCCTGTCCGAATAGTGTGCGAAAGTCCAAGAAAAATGTTAGAATACGGCGCTTATATTCGTTGCCTGCATAGTTGTTTGCCATGACTACCAATACCCAAATTACTGAAGACCGTATCCTGATTTTGGATTTCGGTTCTCAATATAGTCAGCTTATTGCACGTCGTGTACGTGAAGCTGGTGTTTATTCAGAAATGTACGCATTTGATATGTCTGAAGAAGACATTCGTGCATTTAACCCAAACGGGATCATTCTTTCAGGTGGTCCAGAAAGTGTTCATGAAGAAGGTAGTCCGCGCGCACCACAAGTTGTATTTGAACTTGGTGTACCTGTTTTAGGTATTTGCTATGGTCTACAAACCATGTCAGAACAGCTTGGCGGTAAAGTTGAGCCAGGTACTGTGCATGAATTTGGTTATGCAGAAGTTGATATTAAAGTCCGTGATGCTTTAATTGGTGATCTTGAAGATACCAAAGACCAATTAAAAGTATGGATGAGTCATGGCGATAAAGTGACTCAAATTCCTGAAGGTTTCCAAATCACTGCAAGCACACCAAGCTGCCCAGTGGCGATGGTTTCTGATGAAAAACGTCATTTCTACGGTATCCAATTCCACCCAGAAGTAACTCATACTGCGAAAGGTGCTGAGTTATTGTCTAACTTCGTACATGGCGTATGTGGTTGCCGTAACTTGTGGAACTCAGAAAACATCATCGATCTTCGCGTAGAACAACTTCGTGAGCAAATTGGTGATCAAAAAGTTCTATTGGGTCTTTCAGGCGGCGTCGATTCATCTGTTGTAGCTGCACTTTTACACCGTGCGATTGGCGACCAATTGACTTGTGTATTCGTAGATAACGGTTTACTTCGTTTGAACGAAGGCGAGCAAGTGATGGACATGTTTGCGAAAAACATGGGTATCCGCGTGATTCGTGCTGACGCTGAAAATCGCTTCTTAACAGCGCTTGCTGGTGAAGTTGATCCAGAGAAAAAACGTAAAATCATCGGTCGTGAATTCATTGAAGTTTTTGCTGAAGAAGCACGTAAGCTTGACGGTGTGAACTTCCTTGCTCAAGGTACTATTTACCCAGACGTAATTGAATCTGCGGCAAGCAAACAAGGTAAAGCGCACGTGATTAAATCACACCACAACGTGGGTGGTTTACCAGAAGATTTAGCATTCGAATTGGTTGAGCCAATCCGTGATTTGTTCAAAGACGAAGTACGCCGTTTAGGTACAACTCTTGGTCTTCCATTTGAAATGCTTTACCGTCATCCATTCCCTGGCCCAGGTCTAGGTGTACGTATTCTTGGTGAAGTGAAAAAAGAATATGCTGACATCCTTCGTCTAGCAGATGACATCTTCATGCAAGAACTTCGCGCAAGCGGCTGGTATGACAAAACTGCGCAAGCATTTGCTGTATTCCAACCTGTGAAATCTGTGGGTGTCGTAGGTGATGGTCGTCGTTATGCATGGGTAATCGCGCTTCGTGCTGTAGAAACTGTGGACTTTATGACTGCACGTTTTGCACACCTTCCTTATGATCTTGTAGACAAGATTTCTACACGTATCATGAACGAAATTGCAGAAGTTTCTCGTGTTGTTTATGACGTATCGTCTAAACCACCAGCAACGATTGAATGGGAGTAATTTAGGGATTTCAAGAAGCGAAGCTTCTTGCCTAAATTACACCGAGAGCTATGCTTGAGGTTATTTAGGGAAACCTAAATATTTCTAATAAAAAAAGGACGCTTCAGCGTCCTTTTTTTTGTTTATAATTATGAAAAATACTATTTTAAAAAGAGCAAGTTAAATGTCATTGCCTACATACGATCAGTTGATGCTTCCATTAATGAAACTTTTAGCAGAACAAAAAGAGGCAATAAAATTAAGTTCTGCCACAAAAATTTTAGCTGAAAGATCTGGGTTATCTGAAGCTGATTTAAATTTAAGGCTATCTAGTGGTACAAAAACAGTATTTTATGATCGTGTTGGCTGGGCGAAAACATATTTGGTTAAAGCAGGTTTGATACAACAACCATCACGTGGTCTTTGCGAATTAAGTACTTTAGGTTGGTCTATTGATTTGTCCAGCTTATCCAATATAACTAATCAGTATTTGATGCAGTTTGAAGGGTTTTCTGATTATAAAATTGGTTCTAACCATAATAAAAATATTCAAAATCTAGTTCTAATAGAAGAGCATGCTACATCTATTCAAACAGAACATTTGACGCCTGCAGAAATAATCGAACAATCATCAAAGGAGCTTAATCAAACAATTAAAGATGAGCTATTAAATAAAATTAAAAGTAATTCACCCAAATTCTTTGAGCAATTAGTTGTCGATTTGTTGGTAATAATGGGGTATGGCGGTTCACATCAAGACGCAGCCCAAGCAATAGGTAAAACCAGTGATGGCGGCATTGACGGTATTATCAGTGAAGATCGTTTAGGTTTAGATAAAATATATATTCAAGCTAAACGTTGGGAAAATACGGTGGGGCGCCCTGACATTCAACAGTTTAAGGGAGCTTTGGCTGATCAAGTGGCGAAAAAGGGCGTATTTATTACTACTTCTTGTTTTAGTAAAGAAGCAATTGAGTCAGCAAAGAAATCAGGCATTGTTTTAATTGATGGAGACAAGCTTACATCTCTCATGATTGAATTTGGCTTGGGTATTCAAATTGAAAGAAGTTTCCATATTTATAAAATAGATCAAGACCGTTTTGATGAAGATAGTTTTTAAATAAACTTAAAGGACGCCTCGGCGTCCTTTTTTATATCTCAACATTCTATTTATAAACAATTGACCAACTACTATCGCTTTCATTATTCGGTTCAGCTTTAGGCTTCACTTTATGGGTAAAGCTTTGCCAAGACTTCGTCGATTTACGTTCCGGTTTCATACTTGAATCATAGCGCTCTACACGGTTACGGCCATTTTCTTTTGCCTGATACAGCGCAATATCCGCTTGCTTAATCAGTTCAGTTAAATTTTGTTTATGTGATTTAAGCTGTGAAACACCAATGGAGACGGTAAATTGGATCGGGTGATTTGCGACATTCAGCAAAGATTGATTTTGAAGCGTTAAACGAATACGTTCCGCGATTAACATTGCATCCTGTATTTGCGTTTCCGACAGAAGCACAATAAATTCTTCGCCACCAAAGCGAGCCAAGACATCTTTTTGGCGCATTTCTTTGCGGGTTGTTTCAGCGATACATTGCAATACCTGATCACCAACATCATGTCCGTAATTATCATTAATATGTTTAAAATGATCGACATCAAACATCAGTAAGCAAGTACTTGCAGGCGTTGGCCATTCATGGATGCGATGCTCAGCCAACTGAACAAACTGACGACGGTTGTATAACTGGGTGAGCTCATCTGTGTGGGCTAGATTTTTCAGCGTATGCATATTCCAGTCATCAAGCAGGGTACGTAAAAAATGACGACGTGCATTGAGTGTATTGTTCCAACTCATATGCAGGCTGATCATCCAAACAGGAATAGACACCACCACAAAAATCAGTGCTTCTTGCCATGATAAAAGTTGACTCACCGCAAAAAATACCAATAGCGAAATGAGACCCGAACAATACAAGGCTGGCTTAAATTGTGTTTGTACGCAGACATTGGCAATTAATATAAAGATCGCTGCACCATAGATATAGGACGAGACCATTGGGCTATCTGAAGCCAATAATAAGCCAATCCAAATCGCGGTGCTACAGACCGTCCCAATCGGTAAGATCATGTCGAGCACACGAATATCTTTTTTGTATTTAAACAGATAGAAGCTAACTAATAGGGCAGCAATAATCATGGCCACTCGAGAAAGACCTGACCAAAAGAACATGTCAGGGATAATAAAAATGTCAGCAAAGAAATAAAGAAGAAATGTAATCTGCGCCATGTAATTCACTTGACGTAAATAAGGTAACTGATGGGCATACTGATGTTGTAGAAAATAGTTTCTAAACTGCGTAGGAATACGTGCAAAAGGATCTGCAATGGCTTGTTCAATCTCGGCACGATTGGCAAGATCACACTCAGAAAGTTTCAAAGTATGATTATGATTTTTACGAACTTCCTGAGCAGACGAATTAGTCCGAGAACTCATTCGTACATCAACAGACATGTCCCTTCTCCATAAATGGCTTAGGAAAATTATGAATAAAAAACATACAAAAATATCTACCTGAAACTTGGGATTTTCCGAATGAATGATAAAAAATCGTCTGTTGAATGTTACAAAATATATTATTAACTTGCTGTTTTATAAGTTGATATTTGATTTCTTCCTGCAGATTTTGCTTGGTAAAGTGCCTGATCGGCCATGCGAATTACACTTTGTAAATCTCGGTTTTTTTGACCAAATTCGGCAACACCAATTGAAACGGTAAATTTAAGTTTTTGTAGTGTATCAAGTTCTAAATAATCATCGGCTATTGCCCGTCGCAGACGTTCGGCAATATCTTGAGCCTGACGCAGGTGTGTCTGCGGTAAAAGGATAATAAATTCTTCACCACCGAAGCGGGCAATGATGTCTTGGCTACGTAAAGTATGTCGGCACGTTTCGGCAATTTGTTGTAAAACATGATCACCAATATAGTGCCCAAACTGATCATTAATATTTTTAAATTTGTCGACATCAAAAATCAGTAATGAAAGTGGCTGTAACGATTTGGACTGATGATGAATATGATAATTGGCAAGTTGAATAAATTGACGGCGATTGTTTAAGCCGGTCAGCACGTCGGTATGCGCCATAATATTGAGCGCTTCACGGTTCAACTGATCGAGTTTGCTATGTAAAAATACAATTCTGGATTTTTGCGTTGAATTCCAACTGATATACAAACTAAATAACAATACGGGAGAATAGATCAAGATAAACAGTTGCAGTTGATGGATATTGCCAGAAATGGCGAAATACACCCCAATCAGTAAAATTAGACTGATACATAGAGAAATGAGCACAGCAGCCTTAAAGCGGATTTGCACACATAAATTGGCTAACACAATAAAAACCAAAGATGCATATAAATAGATCGGCACATCGGGGCTATTGGATAAATTGAGTAGGCTAAACCACAGCGCAGAAGCACCAACGATCGATAGGGGAAGCATCAAGTCAAAGAGTAAAATGCTCTTGCTATATGTATAAATGACCCATGTGATGACCATCATCAGTAAGGTATAGGCCGTTTTTAAGCCTATCGCGAGCAAGCCCACATCGGGCAACATAAACCAATCCGCTATGGCATAAGAGAGATAGGCCAATTGTGCAACGATGTTGACTTGGAAAAAGAATTTAAAAAGTTGACGACGATGGTAGTGGAAAAATTCTTGACGAAATTGAGCAGGAACGCGAACAACGGTTCCTTTCAAGGCTTTTTGGATCAGTGCACGTGATTCTTTCTTATACTCATTGATCATGCAAGATTACCGACGGGTGAGCATGGTTTTTATGTAAATTTATGTAACTCAAATAATCTATATCATTTTTGTTTAAAATTAAACACGTTATTTCAATGATTTGTGAATTATTTGGTATTGTTTGGTCAAAAGTGAATGTTAATTTATGTTACTTAAATTTACATTTCACGTGATTTGAACAAGTAATTTCGCATTGGATATTGTCTAAATAAGCATCGAAAACTGTTATGCTGTATGTCATATTAGGCAACAAAAAAACGATTGTCCTATCTCTGTGATTCAGCGTATTAATGACAGCTGAAGAAGATTGAGTTAATGCAGATATAATGGAAAAAATGCATAGCTCTAGCCGATAGTCCTTGCATCGGCTTAGCCAAATTTAGGGTAAGAATATGACCAATACCAATTACACAGAAATATCTCATTCCGACGATTGTGAAAAATACGTCAATCAGTTCATTCAAGAATTTCCACTGCGCCGTGCTGAAATTGGTCAAGGCACAGTGATAAAACGTGCTTTACCGAGTCGGCATAAACGGATGATTGGGGCATGGTGTTTCCTTGACCATGCCGGTCCAGTGCATTTTCCGCAAGGTGATGGCTTAGATGTTGGGCCGCATCCACATATTGGTTTGCAAACGTTTACCTGGATGATTGATGGTACCATGATGCATACCGACAGTTTGGGCACACATCAGTTAATTCAGCCCAAACAAGTCAATCTCATGACGGCGGGTTATGGTATTTCGCATACTGAGGTTGCTCCAGAATCTGAAACGCAAATGCATGCTGCGCAACTTTGGATTGCATTGCCAGATGACAAAATCAATATGGCGCCCCAGTTTGACCATTACCCAGAGTTGCCTGTGGTGACACAAGACGGGATTGAATTGACGGTATTGGTGGGTGAATTTTTACAGACTAAATCGCCGGTAAAAGTACATAGTGAATTATTGGGTGTCGATCTGCGTAGTTCGGAAAGTCAAAGTACCGTCCTGCCGCTCAATCCAAAATTTGAATATGGCTTTATGGCCCTCGAAGGGACTGCCAGTATCAATGGTCACGAGCTAAATGAAGACAATATGGTGGTACTTGAGCCGGGCTTAACCCAAGTCAAAATTGACCTACATGCAGGTGGCCGTGTTTTATTATTAGGGGGGGAACCTTTTGAATCACCGATTTTGCTGTGGTGGAATTTTGTGGGGCGCACACAAGAAGAATTGAATATTGCCCGTGAGCAGTGGATTAATCAGGACGAACGCTTTGGCTCTATTCCAGACTATGATGGTCCACGACTAGAAGCACCGGCTTTCCCTGATAAAATGCGTCCATCACGTTAACTTAAAAATCAAAATGAACAGCCGTACCTGTGGTGAAAATGGTGCGGCATAACCATGAGGGAGTCATTATGGGTATCGTCGCAACGGCAACAGTAAACACCTTAGAAGCACCGTGGTCAGGTGAAATTCAGAGTGGAAAACATCAACTTATTACCGATAAGCCCGAATCATTTGGCGGCGGGGATTTAGGTTTAGCACCGTATGATTTACTGTGCGCCTCTTTAATTTCATGCACCATGATTACCTTGCGCATGTATGCAGTACATAAACAAATCCAATTGGGGGAGTTTAGTGTCGAGGCAGACTTTTGTGCGAACCGTGAAGGTGCTGAATGGGTTGAGCGACGCCTGCATTTTCAAATATCCTTGGATGCAGAATTAGAGCAAAAGATCTTGTCCATTTGTGAAAAAACCCCAGTGACAAAAACTTTATTGCGCAGTGTAGACATTAAAACCACTCTAGTTTAATTTAAATGCAGGTCGCTACTGTAATGTGCAAAATTTAGTTTTGATACAGATCCAAGCAGTGATCTGACACTTTTTATGATTTAACTACTTCAAAATAATAATGGCATGCCAGAAATAAGAAAATTTTAGACTTCATATAGGAGATGAACCCATGCGGGTGCTACATCATCTAGAAAAATCTCGTTCATTTCGTATTTTATGGGCAATGCAGGAATTAGGACTGGATTATCAGGTTCAGTTTTATCTGCGCCAGCCAAATTTGTCTGCTCCCCCTGAGCTTAAAGCCATCCATCCTTTAGGGAAGTCGCCCATATTGCAGGATGATGGACTGGTCTTGGTAGAATCTGCAGCGATCTTGGAGTATTTACAAGAGAAGTATGATCGGCATGATTTTTTTGCAGCCAAGGCGGAACATTCAAAACAACAATATCGCTTTTGGATGCATTATGCCGAAGGTTCTCTAATGCCGTTGTTGGTGATGCAGTTGGTCATGAGCAATGTGCCACGCCATGTACCTTGGGTCATCAAACCCGTAGCTAATCGCATTTGTGATGGGGTCAAAAAAGGTTTTGTACGACCTCGCTTAAAAGAACATATCGAGTTTTTAGAAAAACATTTAGCGGAAAATGAATATTTTGCGGGACCGTTTAGCTTTGCGGATATTCAGATGACGTTTCCATTAGAAGCCGTCATGACCAGAACTCAAGGGCGATATCCACAAATTCAGGCTTTCTTACAACGGATGCAACAGCGTCCTGCATATCGCCGTGCCAAACAACAAGAACAACAGTTGGAAGCACAGCAAGACCGGCGGGATGATTCTGCTTAGCTCACATGATACAAGCGTTCTTTAGGGAAGACTACTTTAAACAGCGAACCACGGTTTTCTTTGGACTCAATTTCAAGGTGTGCCTGATGTTGCATCAAAACGTGTTTCACGATGGCAAGACCTAAACCTGTTCCTCCCGTTTGGCGACTACGTGCGCTGTCCACACGGTAAAACCGTTCCGTTAAACGGGGTAAGTGTTTCGGGTCAATCCCGATACCCGTATCTTCAACGGTAAAATAACCATGCGTACCATCATCATGCCATCCAATGGTCACAGTACCGCCTTTGGGGGTGTATTTAATTGCATTGGTGATGAGGTTACTAAAGGCACTCGCCAATTCCATATCTGATCCGATCAGGTCACAGTGACTATCAATCTCGAGATTCAGTGTATGTCCATAATCCACATTGTAAGCATGTGCATCGTCATATAGTTGGTTCATTAGGCTGGGCATTTCAATGATTTGATTTTTAGCAACTTTTTTATCATTTTCCAGACGAGATAATAATAACAAGTCATTGACCAAAGCATTCATACGGCGGGTTTGAGACTGCATTTGATCGAATGCGCGTTTCCAGCGTGGATTTAAATCTTCCTGATCGGTAAAGGTTTCGATATAGCCACTTAAAACCGTAAGTGGTGTGCGTAGCTCATGTGAAATATTATCGACAAAGTCTTTACGCATTTGCTCAAGGTTATGCATGCGCGTGACGTCATAAGCCACCAATAAACGACTTTCGCGACCAAAACGGGTTAATTTGACTTGTACATAATGGTCTTCAAGTACCGATGATTTCATTTTTAAACCATCGGGGGCTAAATCGATATTGGTAAAGTATTCGATAAAACTAGGCTGTCTTAAAATACTTAAAATATTGCGCCCTTGATCGAGCTGTTGAATCCCCAAAAGTTTTTCTGCGGCAGGGTTCCACCATTCGATTTGGTGTAATTCATCAATCAATACCACAGCTTCAGCAAGTGCCACTAAGGAAGATTGAGCGCGGTCGATCAGACCAACCATTTCAGCTTGTACAATGCGTTCTTGACGCTGCGCACGGTATACATTAAAGAGCAAAGCCCCCCAAATACCGTCTAAATTTGGCGGGACATCATAGGGACGATTTGAAATCCATTCGTTGACCAAGTACAGCGAACGCATTTGCAATGCAAAGAACACTGCAAAGGCGATTAAGATGCAGATCCATAAGTACCCGATACCAAAGCCGATGAGTGCAGCAATGAGTAGGAAAAATGCCAGAAGTCTCAAATCCTGCTTGGCAAAAGTCCATAAACTGCTGTAACGGAATTTTTTATGTTCACTGGCAAGTTCAGGGACGGGATACGGTTCGTACATAGAAAATTAAAGACCTAAAATGACTAACCCATCACAGCGTCTGCACGGGTAGAGAAACGGTAACCTGTACCACGAACAGTTTGGACATAACGATCGGCTTGGAAAGGTTCAAGAACTTTACGCAAACGACGAATATGCACGTCAATGGTACGGTCCTCAATATACACGTTTCCACCCCAAACCTGATCTAATAATTGAGCACGGGTATAGGCACGTTCAGGATGAGTCATGAAGAAGGCCAGTAGACGATATTCAGTCGGTCCCATATCTAAAATGGTGTTACCAAAGCTGACACGTTGGCTGACTGGATCGAGGATTAAGCCATTGGCATCAATGGTTTTTTCACCCCCCAATGCATTTGAGCGACGTAGCACCGCTTTAATGCGTGACACCAACTCACGGGTGGAAAATGGTTTGGTCATGTAGTCATCTGCGCCCGCGTCTAGACCTTGGACTTTATGGTCTTCTTCGCCGCGCGCAGTGAGCATGATGACTGGAATCTCTGACAAATTTTCATCGCGTTTTAAACGACGACATAGGTCTACACCACTCACGCCGCCAGGCATCATCCAATCTAATAAAATCAGTGCAGGACGCTGATCCACAATCATTTGGTGCGCTTGTTTGGCATCTTCAGCTTGCTGACATTGAAAACCAGCCATATCCAGTGAAGTATGGATCATTTCCCGAATCGGGAGTTCGTCGTCGACGATTAAAATATAGTCATCTTTCACAGCGCAATACCCTATTTTATGTAAACGGTAGACCGTTTTATATTTATGACAGGCTTATTACAAAGATTAATTATGACAGTATCATTGCAAAAATGATCTTTCATTGGGGTTTAGAAAGAAATTGTGACAATTTAAATCCTGAAATATTCAACAACATGGGCTTTGCATCATGCTGTTGTCACAAAAAAATCATTCAAAAAATTGTAAAGATCAGTGTTGAGGCCAAAATTTATTTACTGGGTTTTTCAGAAAAAGCATCCAACAAGGCCAAAAAGACCACGCTACATGACGATAAAACCTCATCAATCGGCTGTTTATAACCACTCATGACCCAACGAATCGCGATTTGAGTGACATAACCATTGAGACCAGTTGCGACCATCGAAATTTCACGTTCTGAACGATCAATATTCGGCATCATGAGCATGACAAAGGCATGAATCATACGGTCAAAGCGCATCATGGTTTCATGAATCGTGGCTTGGTTATGTAGCTCTTGTACCAACATAGCATCGATGTAAATGATGCGCGCCATACGGGGATTATTTTTTAAAGTTAACAGTAGGGCGGTTAAACCTGCTTCAATCATTTTTTTAGAATCGGTGGATGCTTGCATGATGGCTTGCATCACGTTTTGTTGCAGTTCATCGATTAATTTTAAAAAGATGGTCTGGAACAGTTGCTCACTTTTCTTAAATGATTCATAAAAATAGCGTTCGGTCAGCTTGGCTTCCAAACAAATATCTTTCACAGTCACGGAAAAAAAGCCATGTGTACCATAGGCTTCTATACCGGCTTCAATCAGTTTTTCACGTCGCGCTTGCTTACGTTCACTGAGAGAAAGCCCTTTAAATTGACGTTCCTTCACATTTTTTGCCTGTTGTTGTTCTGTGTGATTTGTTGCATCTGTCATGAAAATATACGCTGAACTAAAGCAGAATTTTGTCTTATTTTAGCAATAATTTCAGTTTAAACCTATGTTTAAGCATTGGCGATTTCAACAGCTTAGCACGTCCTAAGATGACATTGACAATATGTATTGTCAAACCTATATTAAGTCGACGAACTGCACACATTGGCAAATGAGATCACGCTGTGATAAAGCCAAGCGGCAGCATAAAGGAATAAGGAATCACAATGAAAAACTTCAAAAATAAAGTGGCTGCCATTACAGGTGCAGGTTCAGGTATTGGTCAGCAATTGGCTGTGCTTTTGGCTAAACAAGGCTGCCATCTGTCTTTAAGCGATGTGAATGAACAGGGTCTAGCGGCAACCGTTGAATTGGTTAAAGCCAGCAATGTACGTGTAACGACGCAAAAACTCGATGTGTCAGACCTTGCAGCAATGAAAGCATGGGCAGCACAGACCGTTAAAGATCATGGTTCCGTGAATATGATTTTTAACAATGCGGGGGTGGCATTGGGTACGACCGTTGAAGGGGCAAGCTATGAAGAACTGGAGTGGATTGTCAATATTAACTTTTGGGGCGTGGTTTATGGCACCAAAGAATTTTTACCGTATATCAAGCAAAGTGGTGAAGGTCATATCATCAATATTTCCAGCTTGTTTGGCTTAACAGCACAGCCAACACAGTCGGCATATAATGCCACTAAATTTGCAGTACGTGGTTTTACCGAATCTTTACGCCAAGAATTGGATATTGAAAACTGTGGCGTGAGTGCGCTATGTGTACATCCGGGCGGTATTCGTACCAATATTGCCAATGCCGCAAAAATGAATGACAGCTTGAAAAGCTTAGGCATGAACCCGCAAAAATCGGCACAGTCATTTAATAAATTCTTGCGTTGTCCACCTGAAGAAGCGGCTCGTCAAATCATTGAAGCAGTACAAAAAGATAAGCGCCGTTTATTGATTGGTAATGATGCAAAAGCGATTGATTTAATTCAACGTTTGCTACCGACGGGTTATCAAAAATTAACTGCCATGGCGACTAAATTTGGTCAATAAGCGGTAATTAAAATCAATTGAAAAGAGCCCACGTCAGTGGGTTTTTTTATGCTCTAGTAATATCAGAAGCGCAATTTGATCCAAATAAAAGAACGATACGCGGTAGTGTCATCCGCAATTGTTTGAGACAAGACGACTTTTAATCAAAAATGTTTTTGCGATCCTTTGAATCATTTGATGGTATTGAACGAGTTTTGTCGGTGAGGTGTATTGCACCGCAAGATGGTTTCCTTGCGAAGCACGCTTCTCATTTTGTCGAATGAGAAACAACGTTTCGTAAGAGTACCTCCAGCCGAAGGCTAATCCCGTTATTCAATCCCTAGATGTAAGACCCCATCGAATAGATTTAAAAATCATTTTAAAAATCCGAAATTACTTTTACAGGCGTAACATCAGTTATTAAAAGCCCAAAGCGTATTTCTTATTTCATAAAATGAGATATAAAAATGGAAATAACTGATGATTTGAAATAAGCAACTGTTGAATAACCAACAGTTTTTTGGTGTTAAAACCAACAGAATTTATCAGATTTAAATAATAAAACTTTAAAAAATAATTACTTAAAATGTTGGCACAGTTGTTGCCATATTAGAGTGAACAAAACTCACCACTGTATGGAACATTTATGAGTACTTTTACGCATCGATATCTTTCTGCTTTTCGTGTCCTACAACAGGCATGTTGTTGTGCTATGACACTCGCGATGATGCGCGCTTAAATTCTAAAAGCTGTCTTCGAGTTTCGGTCGTGCATAAGTTGAATAAAACCTACGACCACTCAGATTAATTTTTAAAAAACCCACGCAGTACATTCACTTCATGCACCTTGCATGGGGTTGGGGGATTTTGCGCTTTGGGAAAAAATGTTAGTGAAACGAAATCATGAAAAAAACCACATTAACCGTTGCGGTCGGACTGATTTTATCCGCAACCAGTCAGCTGAGTTTTGCATCGGATGAAGCACTTCAGCAAGAACTGAGCAGCTTAAAACAACAAATTGAGAGTTTGCAAAAACGCTTAAATGCCGTGGAATCTGGTGCGACGAAAAGCCAAGTCGTCGAAACGGCCGCTGTGACGACAGACGATACGAGCAACGCCACTGATATTGAAGGTGAAACGCAGGTTGCAGAAGTAACCACAGCAACATCCGAAGATATCGACGGCTTACGTGCAGATATTGAAAACTATAAGTACGATCAGTCACGTCAATATGAACGTCAAACCACCAAATCGACCCGTGACACAACCCTGTATGGCACGGTTCAACTACGTGCCAGTGCGCTCGATGAAACGGGTGTGTTGGGTGCAACCAAATCGACATTTGATATTGGGACTGCGCTAATTGGTGTGCGCGGGAATTTATTCCGGGATTATAACGAAGGCAAAAACCTCGATTATCAATTGTCCTTTGGTTATGGCAAACGCAATGATGGCACTAATAACAGTAACTTTAATTTACTGGATGCCTTTGTTCGCTATAACGCTTTTGCCACCAATGCGGGCCCCGAAACAACCAAACTCAACTTTACGCTCGGTCAGCAGTTATTGCCCTTTGGTCTAGATGTGCAGTCTCCTGAAGATTTGCGTCCAACCATTAGTACCGCTGCAGCTTCGACCTTTTTAGGACTGTTTAATCGTCAAAATGGATTTATCGTCCGTGGAGATGCCAAACCTTTTGTCGACTTTGCATCGAACTACCGTGCGCCGCTATTTGAGTATGCCTTAGGGGTGACCAATGGGAACGCCAGTAATAAGGCGGATGACAACAACGGCAAAGATTACATCGGTCGTGTGGCTTTTACCTTGCCAGTGGACTACGCCAGCATTTTCCGTGAGTTGAAGTTTGGTGCCTCTTATATCAAAGGCGAATCGAAAATTTCAGCCGGCGGAATCACTGATAATGCTGCAAAACGTGATCGTTTAGGTTTCGATATTTATTATAACCACGCTCCATTTGGTGTGACCTATGAATATCTGCAAGGCAAGACCGATTATGTCGACACTGTAGCCCAAGACATCAAAGAAGCCAAAGCGGAAGGGCATACTTTTACCGCTTTTTACACCTTGGGCGATCAGTTCTACAACAGTATTAAATCCAATGCCAAATTTGATGATTTCTGGCCAAAGTCAGTCCAAGGCTATTACCGTTTTGACCGCTATAACCCGAATAGAAACAACGCAAGCTATCTCGATACCGCTAGCGGTCGTATTGGTGAATATGACATTCACTCTTTGGGTTTAAACCTATTTTTTGCGCAAACCACAAAATTCCAATTACAGCTGAATCACTATCTGTTTGATGTCGAAACGGCAAATCAAAAAGACACCAATGAGCTGCAAGCTCAAGTTCAGTACACCTTTTAATTCAAAAATTTAAATCATTAAGGACATTCGATATGAATAACTTTTCTAAAAAAATCGCAGCCACATTCTTGGCACTTTCAGCACTTGGTCTAAGCGTTCAATTGCATGCTGCTAATCCCAAAGAAATTCGCATTTCTGTATCAGCTGCGGGTGAGGGGGTAAACCCAAAGTGGGCGGTAGTTTTGTAGCTACAGCACATTTACGAGGTGTACTCGAACAAGAATTTAAAAAAGATGGCATTAAGGTGAATTGGCTGTTCTTCCCAGGAGCAGGCCCTGCAACCAACGAAGCTTTAGCCAATGGCAAAGTGGACTTTGCATTGCATGGCGATTTGCCCTCATTGGTTGGACGTTCGACGGGATTAAAAACCAAAGTGTTGTTTTCAACAGGGCGTTTTGGCCCAACTTATGTGGTGGTGCCTGCCGGATCAAATGCTAAATCCTTTGCAGATCTAAAAGGCAAAAAATTCTCCGTCTTCAAAGGGACCAATGGTCAGATCGTATTTAACCGCGTGTTAGCAAAATACAACTTAACTGAGCGCGATTTACGAGTGATTTCGCAAGATGCCTATTCGGCACGTACTGCGTTAGCGACGGGAGATATTGATGCCACGATTACTTCGCCGTTTAGTTTGCAAGCACGTGGTGTGGCGAAAACTTTACTAGAAATTAAAGATCCGAAAGTTGCACCGATTGCACACTTTTGGGTGACCGAAAGCTTTGAAAAACAATATCCAGAGGTGGTGCAACGTGTCGTCACGACACTGATTAAACAGGCGCAGTGGAGTTCTCAAGAAGCCAACCGTAGTGCGCAATATAAACTTTGGGCACAAAGTGGCATTCCATTGGTGGATTATCAAAAAACGTGGGATGGCTGGAATTTAAAAGACCGTACTACACCACTACTAGACGAGTTCCATCGTTCACAAATTGATAGTGCTTTAAAAATTGCCAAAGACGCTCGCTTAATCCGTCGTGATGTGGATACCAAAACGTGGTATGAGCCGAAGTATCTAAATAATGCCTTGAAAGAGCTGAAGTTAGAGGGTTACTGGCGCCAATTTAATGCTCAAGGTCAACCGAAGTAAGTCGCAGCCATGAGTCGTCCGATTGAAAGCAATGTAATTGCCAGTCCATTAACCACTAAATTTATGAGCAGTTTTGTGCTGCTCACGATTTTGGCTGGACTAGGGGTAGGCATAGCACGGGTATTAATTTCCTTGTATGCCGTGCATTTAGAAGCCACCGAATTGCAATTGGGGTTAATTTCAGCAGCGCAAAATTTTGGCATTTTGATCATGGCATTGCCGATTGGCGTGTTGGTACAGCGCGTTGGGTCTTTGAAAATATTCTGCATCGGCAGTGTGTTGGGCGCTGTGATCTATAGCTTAACGCCACTCAAAGCCGGTGCATGGTATCTCTTTGCGGTGACAGCCTTGGTGAGTTTTGTCTTACCCATGCGTTTTGTTTCGATCAATACCGTTTTTTTGAGCAACTTAAAGCGTTTAGGTCCAGCCCGTGCGGGTTGGTTTCGCGGTTCGCACATGATGGGCTATTTCCTGATTGCACCTGCGCTAAGCGTGTTGTTGATCGAGCATTTCGGCTATGGCGGAAGTTTTTATGTGGTGTCTTTGCTTTTTTTAGGCACCTTGCTGTTGGCTCCGTGGTGCTTTCAACGTAGCACTCCGCAAGCGACGAATCGCCCATATTTTCAATGGCGGGATATTGTGGCGCCTTTGGCACTCATCAAAACCCATGCCTCATTACGGATTGTTTGCATATTGGAATTTTTGAGCAGCGTGGCAAATAACTACTTTGGCTTTTTCATTGTGGTGATTGCTATCCAAAGTTTTGCACTTTCAGAGCCAATGGCGGTGATGCTGCTGACCGTACAAGGCATTGTGTTTGTGGGATCGCTATTTAGCATGGGCGGTTTGGCTGAGTTGATGGGTTATCAAAAATTTTATTTGATTGGCCTAAGCCTGTTGGCAACGGCATTACTGATTTTAGCCTTAACCAAAATCACGCTGTTGATGTGGCCTGCTTCGGTCATGTTTGGACTTGGACTCGGTATGTTGCATATCGCCAATTTTATGTCTTTCGCCCGAGTGGGTGAGCAAACCGCGATGGCTAAGATTTCTCCAATTTTAGCCCTCGTCGGACCTTCGGGTGGACTGTTGGGTGGCTTGATAGGCGCCGTATTTGGCGCACAGGTTGGACTACAAAATTTATTTTTACCAATCGGGCTGGTGTTTATTGGTCTGATTATTTTGATCAGCAAAGATCAGGAATTTATTCAATTTTTAAAACCTGATGTCTCAGAACAGAGCGTAAAAGGACAAGAATTATGAGCCTTACGGATGTATCTGCACATTCGGTTCCCTTGCAAAGTGACCGAAGTGCGTTGGATTTTTTTAAGACCTATTTAAAACTAACTTTGCAAGTGGCGTGTGGACTCCTGATGCCAGTTTTGTTGTTCGGTCTATGGTATGTGGCAACACTTAAACAGTGGTTGCCTGAGCAGATTTTACCTGCACCGAGTCTGGTGTGGCAAAGCACAGTCGAATTATGGCAAAGCGGTGAATTGAGTTTTCATTTTGCCATCAGTGCCAAACGTATTTTATGGAGTGTCTTGCTTGGTGCCAGTGTCGGGATTTTGCTTGGTACTGTGTTGGGATTGGCCAAACGTAGTCGGGACTTTATTTTTCCGACGGTGAATCTTGTTGCGCAATTTCCCATAGTTGGCTGGATTCCATTATTGATGATTTTCTTAGGCATCGATGAGGCTTTGAAGATTGCCGCTATTTCATTGGCTGTTTTACCACCGGTGTTGATTGCAACCTATAAGGGCATTACTCATGTGCCGAATAGTTTGATGGAAGTGGCAGAGGTTTACCAATACAGCAATTGGCAGAAACTCAAAGAAGTGATTTTCCCAGCTGCACTACCCAGTGTGATCAGTGGTTTACGTCAAGGCATTATGCAGGCGTGGTTGGCATTGGTTTTTGTCGAGTTATTAGCGAGTAGTGAAGGAATTGGTTATCTCATGGTGTGGGGACGTCAGCTAATGCAGATGGACTTGATCTTCATGGCGATCATTGTGATTGGTATTACGGGCTATGTCTTAGATACCTTGCTGGCTTGGTTAGAAAAAACTGCGCGCTTTCACGCAACCCGAGTAGGAGGGAACTCATGAGCATTCTTTCATTACACGGGGCAGCGCGCCAAGTCTTAGTTAAAGCAGCAAAAGCACTCGTTCTACCTGTGGCATTTATCGCACTGTGGGCAGTAGCCTCACAGCAAAATTGGGTTGATCCAAAGTTGATTCCTAGTCCATGGCTCGTGCTGCAAAAAGCAGTAACCGTGCTCCAACAACCGAGCTTTTTGACAGGCTTTAGCGAAAGTTTGGCGCGAAATTTTATCGGCTATGGCATAGGTGCGATAGCGGGTGTGCTGTTTGGCATCTTAATCGCGAGTTCACGCCTTTCGAATTGGTTATTTGCACCGAGCTTTCATGTATTGCGTCAAATTTCACTGTTTGCATGGTTGCCACTAATTTCGACTTTTTTAGGTGAGGGACATGGCGCCAAAGTGCTGTTTATTACTTTGTCGGTGTTTTACCCCGTGGCGCTACATACCTTTGAAGGCGTGAGCAGTATTTCGCATAAATATCGTGAAGTGGCCGAAGTCTACCAATTTCCCAAGACATACGCGTTTCGTAAATTGATATTACCCGGTGCTTCTGCGCAGATTTTTGTCGGTTTACAACTTGGGCTGATTTTCGCATGGCTTGCCACCATCGGCTCTGAATTTTTATTGGCGAACTATGGCAATGGTCTGGGCAATATCGTGATTCAAGGGCGTCAGGCTTTTGATGTCGAACTGATTATTTTTGGCATGTTGCTGATAGGCATTGTGGGCGTGTTGCTCAATACGGTACTGACTTGGGTTGAACGTAAAGTTTTAGCTTGGCAGCAGGTTGGATAGGAGAACATAACAATGAAAAAAATGACAATCCATAACATTCCTCAACTCTGGCGCAATATGTTCCTTGCAGCATTGGTCGGTGGCACAGCCTTGGTGGGTTGCAGCACGCAGCGAGCGGATGAACCTCAGCAAGTGGCTTTAAAAGAACTACGCTATCAAAGCTATCCGGGACTGGTGTCATTACCTGAATTGGCACAAGACTTGGGCTATTTAGGCGACGTTAAACTCAGTTATGTCGGCACAGTACAAGGTGGGCCACAAGATTTACTCACCTTGGTGGCAGGAGATGTTGATTTCGCTGGCGCCTTTAATGGCGCTGTGGTGAAGGTCATCGCTGCGGGTCTAGATGTCGTTCCCGTAGTGGCCTCTTATGGCAGTGATGCTGAACAAAACGTGGGTTTTTATGTGCTAGAAAATAGTCCTATTCGTAGCCCACGAGACTTTATTGGCAAGAAAGTCGCAGTGAATGCCTACGGGGCGCATTATGACTTTGTGGTGAAAGATTATTTGGCTCGCCATGGATTAACCGATGATGAAATCCGTCAAGTTGAGCTGATTATGTTGCCACCGGTGAGCTCAGAACAAGCCTTAAGGAATGGGCAAATTGATATTGCAGTGTTCTCTGGCATTTTGGAAAAACGTGCCTTAAAAAATGGTGGTGTACGCAGCATCTTTAAAGATATTGATTTATACGGCCCCTTTACCGCAGGCAGTTTTTCGATGCGCGGAGAGTTTATTCAAGCGCATCCTGAGTTGGCTCGCACCTTTGTCAGTGGCGTAGCCAAAGCACAGGAATGGTTACACAACACGCCGAAAGAGCAAATCATTGCCCGTATGGAAAGTATTATCGAAAAACGCCAACGCAATGAAAATACAACACTTATTCCATATTACACAGGTACTGGTGTTCACGAAGTCGGTGGCGTGCAAAAAGATCAGGATTTTGCCCCATGGGTGAGTGCCTTAGAAAAAGAACACAAATTAAAACCAAATCAAATTGAGGTCAGTCGCATCTATAGCAATGAATTTAATCCCTATGCGAAAGACCAAAAATCAAAAGGAATATAACAATGACCAGTGCATTACATTTAGATCACGTGCGTAAGGTATTTCCTGCACAAAACCATGTCGGCAGTAAAAACTATAAGCCTGAATTTGTTGCTGTAGAAAATGTCACTTTGGATATTCAGCCGGGTGAATTTGTTTCAATCGTGGGGCCAAGTGGCTGTGGAAAATCTACATTATTAGACTTAATTGCGGGTTTAACCAAACCTTCGGCAGGGCAGATTTTACTGAGTGGTAAGCAGATTACTCAACCGGGTTTAGACCGTGGCATTGTGTTTCAGCAATATGCGCTCTATCCATGGTTAACCGCACTGGAAAATATCGAATTTGGTCTAGAAGCCAAAGGCGTAGCAAAAAAAGAACGCCGTGAAAAAGCCGAATACTATTTGCAGCTTGTAGGCTTAAGTGGCTTTGAAAAGCATTATCCAAATGAGCTTTCCGGCGGGATGAAGCAGCGGGTTGCGATTGCCCGTAGTTTGGCTTATGAACCAGAAATTTTATTGATGGATGAGCCCTTTGCTGCCCTAGATGCGCAAACCCGAGAAACCTTGCAAGCCGAGTTGATCAATATCTGGAAAAGCTCGAAAAAAACCATCGTTTTTATTACTCACAGTATTGATGAAGCGATTTATCTGAGTCAGCGCGTGGCGATTATGACCTCAAGACCGGGTCGGATTAAGGAAGTGATTGAAATTCCGCAAAGCCTGCGCAGCTCGAGTGAAGATGTCCGTTCATTGCCTGAATATGGCCGAATTCGCCACACAATTTGGTCATTGCTCAGTGAAGAAGTGATTAAAGCGCAAGCCCTCGAAAAACATAAACAGCTTGCACATAACTAAAATATTCAGAGGATTTATTTATGTCATCGACTAAACAAGCCATCAGTTATACGCAATCGTATAACGACATTAAACCCCGACTACAGTTCACTTGGTTAAACACGGTATTTAAACGCACCATTGCTATTGTGGCTTTTTTCCTGTTGTGGGAGATTCTGCCGCGGAGTGGTGTGGTCAATCCAGCCTTTTTACCGCCGTTATCTGTGGTGTTGGAAACCACATGGCAGCTATATCAAAGCGGGCAATTAGGCATCCATTTCTTGGCCAGTATAAAGCGTTCCATTATTGGGTTCATTTTGGCCCTAGCGATCGCTATTCCTTTGGGTCTCATCATTGGTTGGTACAAGCTCGTGGCTGAAACCTTAAATCCATTGTTAGAATTGTTTCGAAATACCACAGCATTGGCATTAATGCCGCTGTTCATCTTATTTTTAGGTATTGGTGAAACCTCAAAAATCAGCCTGTTGGTGTATGCATGCACATGGCCGATTTTATTGAACACCATTACAGGCGTACAAACAGTCGATCCTTTACTGATTAAATCGGCACGAACCATGGGCCTAAAACCCTATCAATTGTTCCGAAAAGTGATTCTACCTGCATCCGTACCCACGATTTTTGTCGGTATCCGTCTGGCAGGGGCGATTTCGATTTTGGCCTTAGTGGCAGTAGAAATGTTTGGTGCCAAAGCAGGTCTGGGATATCTGATTATTTATTCGCAATTTAGCTTTGAAATTCCACAAATGTTTGTGGGCATATTAGTCATTACCCTCGTGGGTTTATCCTTCAACTACTTCTTGATTGGTCTAGAGAAATACTTCACAGCGTGGAAACGCAACCCTGTGGAATAATCTAAATGAAATAGAAAAATAAATAAAAAACCTCGGGATATACCGAGGTTTTTTATTGCTGATTTTTTATATTTTAAATAATGTAATGAATAAAGAATAATGTAGATGAATATTTATTTATCAGTTTTTATGGATTATTATTTTAATGTGGAGAAAATAAAAATATGACTTATTTATAATAAGCCATATTTAATTAGGCGAGTACGAATGACGTTGCGTGTCACTCCAAGCAAACGAGCCGTATGCACTTGATTGTATTGACAGTGTTGATACGCACTTCGGATAAATTTTTCTTCAATCAGCTCATTAATATTGTCTTGTTTCAGTTGATTTGCGGCTTGAAAAATTTGTAAAAAGGTCTGCTCAAGTAACTGTCCAGCATCTTGAATATCCTTGATATTGGCTACAGCCGAAGTGGCATTTTGTAAGTTAAAGGGTTCGGCACGCGAAAATGAAGATGCACTTTGAATACTCGAAAAACTAATATCTTCCGGTTCAATCACACCTTTTTCACTGACTAAAATCGCATGTTGAATGGTATTTTCTAATTCGCGAATATTGCCCGGCCAGCTATGCAAACTGAGTTTTTTGAGAGCCAGTTGGCTGAGGCGTAATGGTGTGTCATGTGGGTTGGTTTGATAGACCTGAATGAAGTGTTTAACCAATGGCAAAATGTCACCACGACGCTCTGCGAGACGTGGAATGCGCAGCAACGCCACATGTAAGCGGTAGAATAAATCTTCCCTGAAACGCCCTTCCTGTACGGCATGCTCTAAATCGACATTGGTTGCGGCTATGATCCGGACATTAATCGGGATGGACTTGAGGGAGCCGACTCGAACGATCTCTCTTTCTTGTAAAACACGGAGTAATTTGACTTGCATCGGCAAGGACAGATCACCAATTTCATCTAAAAATAGGGTGCCATTATGGGCTGCTTCAAACCAACCGACACGGCTATTAATTGCCCCTGTAAACGCTCCTTTTTCATGTCCAAATAATTCGCTTTCGACCAAGGATTCGGTAAAGGCACCACAGTTCACCGCGATAAAAGGACCTTTGGCACGATGGCTCAATTGGTGAATTTGGCGTGCAACTAACTCTTTTCCTGTGCCTGTATCACCAATGATGAGTGCATTGGCCTCACTTGGTGCAATTTGTTCAATTCGAGACAACAACGCTTGCGATAACGGGTCTGCAAAGACCGTTGCTGTTGCCCGTTTATGTTTCAGTGCAGAGGGCACTGCAGGGTGGGTCAAAATAGACATATCGTTTCTTATAGTTGTTGAAAATGCAGATCATGATGAAAGATTTAAAAATAAAAGATAAATAATAATTCGATATTTAAATATCAGTTTCACCGATAAATTCATGCGTGGATTATTTATCTGATTTTAAGATAAATAAAATCGGGATAACTAAAGGATAAATCAAGATATAGCAAGTGATTGAACTGTTTTATAGTAAAGCTCTCTTAATAACAAAAGGCATAATTAAAATGGCGATTACTTCAGTAAATGTGCGAAACCAATTCAAAGGCGTGATTAATGAAATCGTAGTGGGTCCTGTGGTTTCAGAAATTGATGTGGAAACCAAAGCAGGCTTTTTTACGTCCGTGATCACGACGCGTTCGGTGAAGGATTTAGATTTAAAAGTAGGTTCAGAGGTGGTGGTGTTAATTAAATCGACGGAAGTGTCGCTGGCTAAACTCTAAGGTTTAGTCCAGCAAAGTTTGTCAGCACAAATAGAGAATAATGATATGAGCGTAGAACAAGCTGGTTCGGTTTCTATTCAGCAGCTAACGAAACATTATCCCACACAAAAGCAAGAAGACTTAACCGTACTTAAGGACATTAACCTGAATATTCAGCCGGGTGAGTTCATTAGTATTGTGGGAAGTAGTGGCTGCGGAAAATCCACATTATTACGGTTGTTGGTTGGTCTAGAGCGTCAGTTTCAGGGCCAGATTTTGGTTGATGGTCAGCCTATACAGGGCACGAGTTTGGAACGTGGTATCGTTTTTCAAGATCATCGCCTGTTTGCATGGTTGACGGTACGGGAAAATGTACGGATTGCCTTGCATAAAAGCCAGTTTAGCCGTGCAGAAGAAGATGTATTGATTGATGAACATTTAGAGTTGGTCAAATTAACCCAATTTAAAGATGCTTATCCTTCGCAGTTGTCTGGTGGGATGAATCAACGTGTGGCGATTGCCCGCAGTTTGGTGAATCGACCACAGATTTTACTGCTCGATGAACCCTTTGGCGCACTTGATGCATTGACGCGTCAAAATTTACAGGATGAATTACAGCGAATCTGGCAAAGTGAAAAAATCACCATGATCATTGTCACCCATGATGTCGAAGAGGCTGTCTTTTTGGGCGATCGAGTGGTGGTCATGCAGCCGCATCCGGGACGAATTAAACGTATTGTAGATATTCATTTAGCCCATCCGCGTAAACGCGAAGATGTCCGTCTGACCAATATTAAAAATGACATTTTGACTGACTTTAGTGATCCAGTAAAAGATCAGTTGCTTGAACCTTTATCTCACCGATTTGCCGATTATAAATTTGCATGGTAAGTCTGAATTGACCATCACCTAGACAATGTCAAAGCCCTGAATTCAGGGCTTTTTTTAGGCTTATCAAATATAGGTCAGTATGATCATCGCTTAAGTTGGATTAATATCAGTCCATAAAAATGCCCCAGTTGGGGCATTTGTTTTTCAGTTTTATTAAACGTTGGTTTATGAGGCTTGGGAGGTATGTCTTTTTTCTAAAACATATTGGTTTTCAGGTCGTTTTAAACCTAAGTTTTCTCGTAAGGTCTTGCCTTCGTATGCCGTTCGGAATAGACCGCGACGTTGTAGTTCAGGAACGATGAGATCGACAAAGTCATTTAACCCTGCAGGTGTTGTTGGCGGCAGTACATTAAAACCATCGGCAGCGTCATTCTCAAACCATTCCTGCAGTTGGTCTACGACTTGTTCAGGCGTGCCGATCAAGGTCCAATGTCCACGGGCTGAAGCGATATATTGATAGAGCTGACGAATACTAAAATTGTGCTTCCGGGCAATATCAATCATCATCTGCTGACGACTGGAGAAATTAATGTCTGCATCTTCTATTTTCGGGAAAGGGGCATCTAGATCAAATTTGGCCAGATTAATGCCACCTGCCAAAGCAGACAATAAACTTAAACCCACTTCTGGGTGAATTAAACTATTTAAAAAGTCATATTTTTCTTGGGCTTCTTGCTCTGTCTTGGCAACAAAAATCGAAACCCCCGGCATAATTTTCAGGTCATCTGCATGGCGGCCATATTTCACTAAGCGGTTTTTGACATCACGATAAAAGGCTTGCGCATCTGCTAAGTTCTGCTGTGCTGTAAAAATCACTTCGGCATATTTACCGGCTAGTTCACGACCATCTTCAGATTGCCCAGCTTGAACAATCACCGGATAGCCTTGCGGTGGGCGAGAGACGTTGAGAGCACCCAGTACCTGATAGTATTGGCCCTGATGATTGGGCTGATGTTGTTTTCGGGCATCAAAAAATTGCCCAGTTTCTTTGTTGTAATGGAAGGTATCATCCTCCCATGAGTCCCAAAGTTTTTGAGTCACCTCAATAAATTCATCGGCACGTTCGTAACGCTCTTTGGGTTCAGGGTGCTGCTGAATGTTAAAGTTTTTTGCGGCATCGGCAGAGGCTGTCGTTACCACATTCCACGCAGCACGACCTTTAGAAATATGATCTAAAGAAGCAAATTTACGCGCCAAAATGTAAGGGTCTTCATAAGTCGTGGATGCTGTGGCAATAAAGCCTATATTTTGCGTCACAGCCGACAGTGCAGCAAACAATGTAACAGGTTCAAAGCCAACGCCTTTATCGCCCAAACCTTTCTCACCTTCGACAGCAGAACTCCAACGGACAGACAGACCATCGGCAAGAAAGTAGGCATCGAATAGACCACGTTCTGCGGTTTTTGCCAGTTCAATTGCATAATCAATATTGAGATGATCTTGTGGGCGAGATTCGGGATGACGCCAACCTGCGACATGCTGTGAGGTAGTTGGAATAAAAGCCCCAAGCTTTATTTGACGTTTAGACATAAAAAATTTCTCATCCCAATTATTCTTAAAAGATAAAAGGGATAAGAACAAAATCTATGCCAAACCGTAATTGTTTGAAAATAAGAGGGTTTTAATTTTAATTGGTTCTAGGTGTAGATAAATCAACAGGATATAAAACCAAATGTTGAAAAATAAACAGCAGTTTAACGGCAAACTTTATGCATGGATCAGTACAAGATTTTCCATATGTAAACTTAAAGCGTGTATTGGCATTGAACGCTATTAGCAAACTTTATAGCAATACTTTGATGGCTTTTCGTCTCCATACCAGTTGGTAATACAGCCCTTGTAAAATACATAAGCTGACAAAAGCCAAAGCATAGGCATACCAAATGCCTTTTAAGCCCCACCATTCACTGAATAGGTAGGCACACGGCACTTCAATGCAAATAATCGCCATAATATTAATAATCATCGGCACGGTCACCGTTCCACTGGCCCGCATAATGGAAGCAAAAATCGCACTGGCACCAAAAAATAAAATCGACCAAAGCACAATGAACAGCAATTCTTGACCGAGAACCACAACTTCAGGATCTGTAATAAACAGCGCCATTAAATGTTTAGAGAATAAATAGCCCAATGCCACCAAGATACCAGTAATTATGAAATTCATCCCGATGGCCGTACGTTTCACGCGATTAATTAATTCAGATTGACCCGAACCGATGGCTTGCGCGGCAAAAATAGAAGCTGCAATCGCGATAGACAAGGCAGGGAATTGGATATAATTCAAAACCTGATTGACCGCGCCATATGCAGCAGTGGCATCAGCACCATGGCGGTTAACTAAACCGACAATCACGAGACCGGCCACAGAGGTCGTGACCATCTGTATACCCGTAGGAATGCCTAGTTTTAAGATAATTTTGCTGAGATCATGTTGATGGCGAATATGACGGAGTAACGCGAAGTCAAGTTTGAGCGGATGATCTTTCTTTTTTAAGTAGAAATATAAAAATACCAAGGCAATTAAAAAGCCGATATGACTGGCAATGGCAGGGGCAATAATGCCTAAACTTGGAAATCCAAATTTTCCGGCAATCAGCACGGGTGTAATGATCAGCCCTGAACCAATGGTCATACCTGACGCAATCAGCGGTGTTGTACTGTCACCGACCCCACGCAAAATCGAGGTGTAAATAATATAAATAAAGAGTAGTGGACTACCCGCAAGCATCCATTGCACATAAGGCAAAGATAAATGCATCACGTCAGGGGCTGTGCCTAAGGCCAATAAAATGGGCTTGGCAAATATCACCCCTAAAAAGGCAATGATGCTGCCACCAATCAAGGTCATAAAAAGGGTGGAACCCACCACAGTACGAACTTTTTCAAGGTTTTGCGCGCCCCAAGCTTGACCCACCAACACGGTTGCACCTGCCGAGAGTCCAATCACAAAAGCCATTAAACAGAACAAAATCGGGAAAAATACCGCAACCGCTGCAATGGCATGCACCCCAAGCATCTGACCGACAAAAACGGTGTTAATGGTCCCAGATAAATTCTGCAAAATATTGGTGGCGATCAAAGGCACCAGAAAAACTAAAAACGTTTTCCATAAATTTTGCTGAGTAACGAGGGACTGTTGTTTTGACATGCTCAGGTCCTATACGCGGCTTTTTATGATTTTAAGTTACTGATAACACTATCATGTTGGCATTCAAAAAAGCCTTAGTTTTTGAGTAACCAAGGCTTCATTATTTCTACATGTCTGTTTTAAAAAACGTTTGGGCAGATACGGCTTTAAACCGCGGAGAGAATCTCTGCAGCTCGATCTAAGGTGGCATCTTGTTTGGCAAAACAGAAACGTAATAATCGTAAATTTTCCGGCGGTTTTTGATAGAATACCGAGACAGGAATCGCCACGATTTTATGTTGTTCTGCCAACAACTGACACATTTCCACATCGCTTAAATCTGGGCGTATGGCACTGTAATCAAGGTTTTGGAAATAGGTACCTGCCGATGGAATCAACTCAAATCTAGAGTGGCTTAAGCCCGCATTGAAACGGTCACGCTTGGCTTGGTAAAAATCGGCCAATTCAGCAATGTGCTCAGGATGTTCTGCCATAAAGTTAGCCAATGCCATTTGTACGGGCGTAACACCGCAGAAATTGGCAAATTGATAGATTTGGCGAAACACTTGCATCAAGGCTGGCGCTGCAATGCAATAACCAGTTTTCCACCCTGTAACGTGAAAAGTTTTACCAAATGAACCCACGACAAAACTACGTTCACGCAGCTCAGGAAATGACAAAGCAGATAGATGCTGACGACCATCAAAAATTAAATGCTCATAGACCTCATCCGACAGCACAATAATATTTTTATCTCGAATCAGTTCGATCAAGTTGAGCCAGTCCTCACGATCCCAAATAGCACCTGTTGGATTATGCGGTGTATTGACAATAATCATCCGGGTTTTATGGTTAATCGCAGCGGCAACACGATTCCAATCCACAGTAAAATGGGGCGTCTCTAAGGCAATGTGAATGGGATGAGCCCCAACCAATTTTACACTGGGCGCATAACTGTCATAGCTCGGATCAAAAATAATCACTTCGTCACCCGCATGAACCACGGCTTGAATGGCACTAAAAATACCAATGGTTGCACCCGGGGTAATGGTCACTTCGGTGTGAGGGTCAATATTTAATTGGTCTCGATGGGCAAACAGTTGGACCAATTGCTCACGTAAATGCATCAGTCCATCGCCGGGTGCATATTGGTTAAAACCCTGTTGCGTCGCATCACTTAGCGCATTTAACAGCGCTGGAGGTGCAGGAAAATCAGGAAAACCTTGAGATAAATTCAGTGCATTTAGACGCTGCGCCATTGCGCTCATGACGCTAAAAATAGTCACACCTTGTGCAGGCAGTTTGGATTCAATTGTGATCATGGAGCTTAAAATTTTTAATAGGTTGCATTTTGAGTGTAGCAGCATCTCAGCGGCTGCGAAAAGTTAGATCAGCAAAATTGATCCAGTATTGACGTTCCTATTCTCTTGAATCCTAAAGTGATGCAAAAGCCAAAAAGAAGAATTCAACAATTTACTTACAAAACAAGGTGGACGAAAAAATAATCATTTTCTAAAATACGAAGTTTATAAAAAATATTTTCCTTATAACAATGCTTAAAAATATTCACGCCATGGTGGAAAACTTTGGCTTTAGCGTACAGAAACGTGCGCTACATATTCATTTTTCAAATGAATCATTAAACACAGAAGTTTTTATTCAACGGATTGAGGGTCAACACCGTATCAATCAAGGCTTTCGTGCGGAAATTATTTGTCTCTCGACCAATGCTCATCTGGCTTTAAAGCAGTTTATCGGTGGCCGAGTGGCTGTCGATCAAGTGACAGATTTGGGACAACTCAGTCGCCTGACTGGTGTAATTACGGGGGCTAGCCAAGGTCAAAGTGATGGTGCACTGACCGTTTATAAACTGGTGATTGAGGATGCCACAGCGCTCTGGCATAAGCGTCGTAACAGCCGTGTCTTTATGAATAAATCGGTACGGGAGATGACCGAGATTATTTTTAGTGAATGGCAGAAAAAAAGTGCGCTGTTTGCTGCCAGTTTAAGTCTGAACTTAGAGGGGTTGGCACGTACTTATGATGTGCGTCCATTCACCATGCAGGCGAATGAAAGTGATTATGCATTTTTAACCCGCCTTTGGCGCAGTGAAGGGATCAATTGGTTAATTGATGAAGCGGAGTTATTTGTCGCATTTTCGGCTGCACCGATGCAAGCACAGAGGCTGCGTTTAATTGATACGAATCAGGCTTATAGTGCTTTAGAGCGGAAAAAAATTCGCTTTCATCGGAGTCATGCCACGGAACGTTTGGACACGATTACCAGTTTTGTGGCAGAACGCTTTTTACAATCGACCACGATTCAAACGCAGCGTTGGCAAGCTCAACAATTGGCACAAGACCAAAGTAATCCGCTCTTAAGTGCCCATGCACAGAGTGAGCAACAGCATAATGAAACCTTAAGTTTAGAGCAGGCGTGGACCGTAAGTTCGGCTTGGACAACTGACCTTAAAGGTGCAGATCAGGCGACCACTTCAAATACACAGCAATTGGATCAGTTGAATCGGCAACTCAATCAATATCAGGAATTACAAGCCAAATATTTTACCGCCAGCAGTAGCGTAAGGGATGCACAAGTTGGGTATTGGTTTGAATTAGAAAATCATCCTGAAATCGATCAACATCAAACGACAGATCGTGAATTTCTCATATTGGGCAAAGCATTTTATAACCAAAATAATTTACCCAAAGATATTTTGGTTCAATTAGAAAAGTTACTTGCGGCGAGCCGTTGGCTATCTTTAGGGGATGAACGGCAGGCCAATGAGTTGTATGTGGTCCGTCGGCAAATTTTCGTGGTGCCTGAATATGATCCTTTATTACACCGGCCACCTGCGTTTCCACAGCGGGCTAAAGTGGTCGGTCCAGAAGGTGAAAGTATTTATGTCGATGCTTGGGGGCGTATCAAAGTTCGTTTTACGTTTACCCGTAGCGATGACCACAGTCATGATGGCGGAGCAGGGAGTAATGATAATGACAGTGACTCGGCTTGGGTTGATGTACTGACCCCATGGGCAGGTGAAGGTTATGGCGCACGTTTTCATCCTCGTATTGGCGAGATCGTGGTCATCGACTTTTTTGAGGGCGATGTGGATCGACCCTTTGTAGTAGGACGAATACATGAGGCTGAGCGCTCTCAGACCATGTTTGATCTCAAAGGTCAGCTTCCTGAAACCAAAAAGCTCAGTGGTATCCGTTCGCAGGAAGTTGCGGGAGCAGGCTTTAACCAACTACGCTTTGATGACACGACGGGGCAGATCAGTACCCAATTACAGAGTAGTCATGGAAATAGCCAGTTAAATTTAGGAAACCTTAGTCACTCAAAAGAAAACGATACAAGTGAAGGTAGAGGCGCTGGGTTTGAATTAAGGAGTGATTTAGCTGGTGCAATACGCAGTAAAGGGCTATATATATCTACATATGAACAACCCAAAGCTGAAAAAAATCAATTAGAAATTAAAGATGCAATTGATCAACTTTCTGAAAGTTTATCAGAGATGCAAATACTTTCTGAGTATGCTGAAAAGCAAAAGGCTGAGCCTGCTGATATGCTTCAAAATATTGAAATTTATATAAAAAAAATTGAAGAGCAATGGCTTGAATTAAATGCAATGAAAGAAGCTTTTATGTTGATAGCTTCACCTGAAAGTATAGGAATGCTTGCAGGGAAAAATATTCATCTAAATGCATTAGATAGTTTAACAATCGGTAGCGGAAAATCAATAAACTTAAGTAGTAGTGAAAATCTTATTTTAAATGCTAAAAAGAAAGCTAGTTTTTTTGTTGGTGAAGATGATTTAAAAGTTTATACAGCCAAAGGAAAGATGGATGTACAAGTCCAAGATAATACGATGGATTTATCCTCAAGGTTGGACTTAACCATTACATCTTCTGAAGGGAAAGTGGAAATAAACAGCCCAAATGAAATAGTTTTGAAGGCAAAAAACAGTGCTATTAAAATTGATGGTAATGGAGTCACTATTATTACTCCTCAAACATTTACATCAAAAGCAAGTCAACATATTTTCACAACGGGTGTATCTGTAACTCCTAAATTGCCAATTTTTCCAAATAATATTTGTTGGGAATGTCTTGCTCGTAGATCCTCTCAAAGAGGTGCATTTGTAAATAAAGGGGACGGGTTGTAAATGATAGATAATCAAATTAATATTTTATTTAAGACATTTGAAAAATATCCTTTAGAAGATATAGGGTTAAATATATATGCACTTGCAGATGCAGCACAAGACAAGAAGTTTTTAACTAAATTAAATAATTTAAGAATGAAATGTTTATTAAAGGAAGCAAGTGGTGATAAAGCGCGAGAAATCTCTCCTCATTTAATTACATTACCAAAAGACTTTGAAAGTATAGAGTGGAGTTGGATTTCAAAAAATATTTCAGGTACTCCTAAAATGACAATTATAATTAGTAAACTTTCTTTTGAGGAGTTATATGATCATTTACGTAGTTTCCTGGAGGTTAAATTTGAAGGTGGGCTTGAAATGATACTAGCTTTTTGGGATCCATTAATACTGGCAACATTAATTGGTAATGAGAAAGATAAAACTTTATATGTTAATGGACCAGTATTTGATTGTGAGCAAGCTTCAGTTTTATTGGAACCTATTCAAAGTTGGTGGTACTGGGATAGATTAGGCAAGTTACAGGTTTTATTTGGTTTAAATAATGTTTATAACGATTTTAAAGAAAACAAACCCCCCCCATTAGTTTTTACCTCTGATCAGGAAGAATTAATGGTTGAAGCAACCTTTCCTGATAATATAATCTATTATCTGAAATTAAATAACTCTTTCTTAATAAAAGATATCCCTGAAATTGAATTATATGATTTTGTTACTTGTTCAATTCCTGAGGCTAGATTGTATGGATTAAGTGGTACAAGAGATATTTTAAACTTTATTTGTATGAAAATAATTTATGGAAATGATTACTTAAATAATTTAAAAGTTAATGAGGTTCTAAATCTATTAAAAGATAAAAAAATAGATATGGATGAAGCAATGAAATTGTTAGTTATTAAGGCTAGTTAGTATAAATATTTAGGAGAGAATAGTGAATATTTTTAAAATAATAATTTTACCTGTTAGTTTGGCTTTAAGCACTATAGGGTGTGCTGGAGTAAAGACTTCTTATATGATGGCTACTACTTCATTTAATTATAGTCCTCATTATTCCGATTATATGTTGAAAGTAAATGGAGAGGAAATAGGAGGAGGGTTTGGTAAGGCAATTTCTACAAATAAAATTCATGTTGGTAAACAAGAAATAGTATGGGGTGAGACTAATAGTGAAAATATCCACTTTTCTAAAAATGAAATTTTTCTTAATAAAGCTGAATTAAGGAATAAAAAATATCTTGCTGCTCATATTTACCCAGATGATACTGTTGAAATAATTACATCTAATAATTTACCAGTACCGACAGAAAAAGGCTTGAAATGGTTAAATAAACTAAAAAATAATAATTAAGCGAGATTTAAAATGTCTGAAATAAATCGTGTAATTGAAACAAATAGTGATGTTCCAAATAATGAACCTACTGCTAAACAAGATTGTAGCGATGTAGTACATATTTCAGTTTTCTTCGACGGGACTGGAAATAACAAGGACAAGGACAGTGATAAAAAGAAATGGTCTAATCCAGCACGACTATGGCGAAATGCTCGTACATTCATTGATAGTCAAAAGGGAGATTGCTCGAATTATGCGATTTATGCTTCTGGTGTTGGTACTCGTTTTAACGCCGACTTAAATTTTTTTCAACGTGCTATTTCGGTACTTCAAGATCATTTGGGTTTAGGTGCAGGTTTAGGGTTAGGTGGGGCTAGGCGTTTAGATTATAGCGAAGAGCAGTTAAACGATGCACTTAAGCAAGTCATGATTTTTAATGCACAGAAAGCTGAGATTGATGTTAGTAAATATGTTAATGAGAAAAAAGATTATAGTTTTGCTGAAATAGCTAAAAGTTTGGATGAGCATCGTTTAATAAAAAAAATTAATATTTCCACCTTTGGATTTTCTCGAGGAGCTGCTTTAGCAAGGGCATTTACAAATCAGTTTATGTGGCAGTGCGAATCCAGTTGTGATGGTTTAACCTATGGAACAGGTAAATATCCCATTGAGTTTAAATTTATGGGTATATTCGATACTGTTGCATCTTTTGGTTTGCCTGCAGCAAATTTAAACAATAATATTACATTTAAAGGCCGTGATATGGTAATTGATGAGCGCGTAAAAATGTGTGTTCATCATGTGGCTGGTAATGAATTGCGTTTTGCATTTCCTGTTGATTTAATACATAAAAAAAATGGTGAAATATCTAACTCTAATTGGAAAGAGTTGGTATACCCAGGTATGCATTCTGATGTGGGTGGTGGCTATACGCCAGGTAGCCAAAATGTAAATGATAACTTTGCTAGAATTCCGTTAAAAGACATGCTTCAAGAGGCAACAAATGCTGGTGTAAGAATGCTGAGTTATGAGGAGTTAGAGAAAGATCATAGCCAACTTTTTGAACAGCAATTTGAAATTAAAGAAGAAACGCAAAGATTATATAATGCAGTAAAAGATAAAATATCTAATGCTGGAAGTATTGAAGAGCAGATTATTTCATTTATGAAAGTTTATTACAGTGCTTATGGCACCTTATCTAGAAATAATGTGGATTCAGTTAGTGAAAATGCGAGAAAAGGCATAGGTAATAAAGTAAAAGATACTTTGATGTTTTGGAGTCCTCGAGACATGGCTACAGAAATGGACCGGTTGCAGGCATTAAGAAATGGTGCTGGAATATTTAAGGTGACCTCACCCGTATCTGAAAGTTATGAATATCTAATTAATATGGAAAACTGGATTTTAGAGAGTTGGAATGAACCTGCTCATGAAGATGTAACAAAATTTTATTCTGACTTTGTGCATGATTCTAAATATGGTTTTTTATTCAATGCTGAACCATTTAGTTATTTTAGACAAAGAACTGTATATGAATCACGTAGAAGTGATCAAGGTAAAGAAATAGATAAAAAGCTTAGTGAAGAAAAAGCCGTTTGTGAAATTAATGCTGATGATATTCCTCAAGAGGAATTTATTGATTCATATGAATCTGCTGTTGCTAGTAATTATGAAATAGCGTCATGAATGTATAAACATATAATAAATGAAGCCGACACTCGTCGGCTTTTTCTACTTTACCCTTCTAAAACTTCTTCCAACAGCTCTTCACTTGGTGCAAAGTAATACGCTCCGTCCATTGGCGTAACAAAGTGAAGTAAGCGGTCATGAATGCCGTCACCACTGGTGCCAAACATACGAACCAACATACTGTCGATAATGCTGAGATCTTTGGTATAAGCAATAAAGAACAAACCTTGGTCACCGCGGCCATCGCCATAAGGCAATGAATGACGCAAAATTGCGAGTTCTTCACCCTCACCATCTTCAACAACGGTACGTGATATATGTGAGTTTTCAGGTTGTTCGTCTTCGTTCAACTCAATCGATTCAAGTTTGGTACGCCCAATCACATGCTCTTGTGCATCAACTTTGAGCTTTTTCCACTTATCTAAATTGTGTGCATAACGCTGTGCAAAGACAAAAGAACCATCAGCAAAAATACCCGCATCTTCTGCTAATAATGCTGTTTCAGCACGGTCATCTGGAAATTGAGGGTTTTCAGTACCATCAATAAAGCCAGTTAAGTCACGGCCATCGAAATTACGGAAGCAAACACGCTCATCTAAAACCTCAACTTTATCTTGAATGCCATCAAAGAAAGTTTGGCTTAAAGCAAAGCAAATATCTGTACGCTGTGCCGCAATGTGAATCAGCACATCTGCTGGCACTACAGGCATGTTAAACGAACCTTGAATTGGATCAAGTTGTTTAAAGCCTGCCGGAGCTTGACTGTAAAGTTGCGCCCAAAGTTCTGGTCCAAAAGCCACAGCCGTTTTAATCTGTGCATTAGGATGTTGGGTGATCAGACGATCACGAGTATTAAATAAGTCTTCAAGTTGTTCTTTTAATTCGCTAATCGTTAAATCTTTTAAACGTAAAACAATAAAACGAGCATGATCTGAGGGTAATGGCAAAATTACAGATTGAGCAGACATTCATGGCTCCTAAAAATTATAATTTCTGAGTGGCTGTGTATATTGTGCCTTAAGCAGCGCTGAGAGTGTAGCCTTCATTTGGCCTTTTAGCTCGCATTATTGTCATGAAAATAGAGTAAATGTCATATAATACAGACCCATTTCAAACTTGAGCTAATGATGTCCTATCAAATCTGGATTGCATACATGTTGGCATGTTGGGTAATTAGTGTTTCCCCAGGTGCAGGTGCAATTGCGTCTATGTCGAGTGGTTTGAATTATGGGTTTAAGCATGGGTATTGGAATGCAATCGGCCTGCAATTGGCACTTTTGGTTCAGATCGCCATTGTTGCAGCTGGGGCAGGGGTCTTATTTGCGACGACACCATGGGCTTTTCTGATCGTGAAATGGTTTGGAGTGGTCTATTTATTGTATTTGGCTTATTTACAGTGGACAGCGCCAACTGAGTCAATTGAAATCCAACAAGATTTATCAAATAAATCACGTTCAAAATTAATTTTACATGGCTTTTTGGTCAATATGAGCAACCCTAAAGCGATTGTATTTTTGTTGGCAGTTTTGCCGCAGTTTTTAGATTTATCCAAACCCCAATGGATTCAATATGTCATTATGGCTGCAACGATGATTAGCATCGATCTGATTGTCATGGCGGGGTATACTGGTCTCGCTGCAAAAGTGCTGCGGTTATTAAAATCACCTAAACAACAAAAATATTTGAATCGAACCTTTGCGGTATTATTTGCTTGTGCGGCGAGCTTATTGAGTTTGGTGCATCAATAAATCCAGTTAGATGATTCTGAGCATCGTATTTGACGTGCAAAAAAAGCCATGCAGTTGCATGGCTTTTTCATTTTGATATGTCGCGAATTGAACAATGAACGGTGCTACTTAAGCCACTTTCTTAAATTTTTGTAGAATAAAAATTAGGGCAAAGAGCAGCGCCATGGTTAATACAATAGTCAGTCCTGTAGAGGTGTTTAAACCAGCACTTGACCATAACCCCACGGTCACACCGACTTGGGCAATGATGAAAGACCACAGCACCATTTGTTTCGGGGAATTTGCCAATAAACGAGCGGTTAATGCAGGAATCACTAACAATGCACCCATCAGCAATGAGCCGACAGCACGTAAAGCCAATACGGTAAATAATGCCAGTAATAACATAAAAATCAGACGTTGCCATTTGGCACTGACACCTTCACTGACCGCAATATCGGGGTCAATGGCAATCTGAATTTGAGATTGCCAACTTTTATACAGCACGGTCAGTGCCACAATGATCACCACTGCAAAGACAGGCAAATCTGACCAAGAAATGGTGAGTAAATCACCAAATAAATAGCTGAGTAATTCAGGTCTTAAGCTGGGCAAATGTTGTATGAAGAGTAAGCCAGAGCACAGGAGTGTTGCTGAACATAGCGCGAGCAAGGCGTCATTGGGCAAGCGAGGGTCGTGTAACACCCATAAGATTGCAACCAATAAGAGCGCAATCAATGTAACGCCTGTCCAAAGCGGTAGACTCATTGCACCGGCAATGGCGACACCGAGTAAAGTGCCATGTGCCATGGTATCCGCAAAAAAAGACATGCGACGCCATAGCATCAAACAGCCGAGGGGTGCAGTCAGGAACACCAGCAAAGTGCCCATGATCCATGCTGGCAAAAGGAGTTGTAGCCATTCCATCATGGATTATGCTTCCGGTTCAGGGTGAATATGGGGACGAGAGTCGTGCTGGCAAGGCGTTGCACTATCGCCATGCGCACAGTGATCATGATGGTGTTGATAGAACACACGATTTGTTCCAAAGATCGCTTGATATTCAGGATGTTGCTGCACATTTTCAGGCAAGCCACTACAACAAATATGCTTGTTGAGGCAAACCACACGATGTGTTCCTTGCATGACCCACTGTAAATCATGAGAAACCATCAAAACCGCACAACCATATTTTTCAGGCAAGCTACGTACGTAGTCATACAGTTCCGCTTCAGACTGGATATCCAAGCCTTGCATAGGTTCATCCAGAACCAATACATTCGGTTGACGCAATAATGCCCGTGCAATCAATACACGTTGACGTTCGCCGCCGGACAATTGCTGAACTTTAGATTGTTGTAGCTTGGCAATGCCTGTATCACGAATAATTTCTTGCTTGATATTGGCATCACATTTTTCTAGTGCCAATAAATCACACACACGTAGCGGTAAGCTGTGTGATGGATTAAATTTTTGTGGCACATACGAAAATTTTAATTTTTGTGTGCTGATCACTTTGCCGGAGACAGGTTTTACAATACCCAACAACACTTTGATGAGTGTGGATTTGCCTGCACCATTGGGACCAATCAAGGTGACAATTTCTTTTTCGTGTAAGGCGAAATCTACATTTTTTAAAATGTCACGTTCATCGATTCGGACATGAACATGCTCTAAAGCCACAATGGGCTTCATATTTAGTGTTTGCTGCGGCACTGCTGACAGATCCCTGAAATTTCAATAATACTGTGATGTGCAGTAAAGCCATCGGATGCAGACAATTCATCGAGTTGCGCCATCAAGCCTTGAGCAGATGCTTCTTTGACTATTTTACAATCGGTGCAAATCAGAAATGCAGCTTGATGTCCTTCGCGCGGATGGCAACACGGGATGTAAGCATTAATCGACGTTAGGCGGTGAATCAAACCTTTTTCAAGCAGAAAATCCAACGTACGGTACACCGTCGGCGGCGCTGCAGGTCGGTCAGACTCGCTTTTGATTTTAGCCAAAAGGTCATAAGCGCCCATTGGTCCCGTTGCATTTAAGATCAGTTCTAATACTTCTTTACGCAAGGGCGTAAGTCGAGCACCCGTCGCACTACAGAGACTCTCAGCTTCAGCAAGGCGCTGTTCGACATTATGATGATCGTGTACACCATGCAAAGCATTATGATGTTCGTGTGAACATGCGCTCATAGCCAACCTCGAGTACGAAACTGTATAAAGAAAAAGACTTTAAATCTTAACATGAAGCGTAAGGACTTACGAACAGACGTAGGTTTTTTTACGATTTTGTTATATTATAACACTATTCATTTTATGGTGCTCTCTCCCCATGTCCCGTGTAATTCTTTTTTGTAGTTTGGCTTTATTTAGTGTGATGAGCTGGGCGCAAGGCCTCGTTGTTTCTACACAACCGATTTATCTAATCGCGAAGGATGTACTCAAGGGTGTAGAGCAGCCAAAACTATTGCTTGACCATCAATCTGGACATGATGTGAGTTTGACGCCTGCACACCGTAAAACCGTGCAAGATGCCAATCTCGTTTTATGGTTAGGCCATGCACACGAAGCACCTTTAGCAAAAATGTTAGGTGAAAGTGGCAAAAGTATCGCTATTTTAGACTCAGGCATTATCAGTGCTTTGCCATTACGGGATGTTCGTGGCAATGCATTAAAAGGCACAATCGATACACATGTCTGGCTTGAACCTAACAATGCAGTTCGAATCGGCTTTTTTATTGCTGCTTTACGTTCACAACAGTTTCCAGAACATCGTGAAAAATATTGGGCTAATGCGCGTGCATTTGCGCAGAAACTCTTGATCACAGCCCAAAAAACAGATGTGTCGAGCCGTGCTCAGCCTTACTGGTCTTACCACGATGCCTATCAATATCTTGAGCGCTCACTGAATTTGAAATTTACCGGTGCGTTGACAGATGATCCACATGTCGCACCGACATTGGCACAAATCAAATACCTGAAAGACCATCGTGCACAGCCCAAAGTATGCTTACTTGCAGAAGCACATGCCAGTCAAAATCAGTATCAAAAGCTCGGTGGTATCATCTTTCAACCTGTTGACGAAACCATGAGTGGGGCAGGGGATTTTGTAACAGCATGGAAGAAGTTGGCTGATAAAACCCTTAAGTGCACACTAAATGCGCGAAAGTAATGTAAAAAACAAACAACTATTGATTAGTTTGAAAGCAGTTTACCAATTTAAAAAAACACGACTAAGGTCGGGAAAAGATTGCAAGTTAAGGGGTGTAACTCTATAATGCCTGCGATTAAAAATAATCATCAGTTAAACTTGTCAAGCAGAATTGCTGTGAGTGAACAAAAATGAGTCGAACTAGTCGCATGATTGATCGACGATTAGCGAAAGCTTTAGTCATCTTACAAGCAGTAATGATTCCTGTTTCAGCCCTTATTGGTTGGGTCCTTAAAGACACAATCACAGCATATAGTGCAGCTTTGGGTGCGTTGGTATGCTGGCTAGCAAGTAGCTACTTTTCATGGCAGTCGTTTCGTGCGGCTGGTGCCCGTGCCTCTAAACAGGTGCTGTCAAACATGTATCGTGGCTTAATGGGCAAGTTTGCAATCGTGATTGTTGGATTCATTTTGATTTTGATCAATGTCAAACCGTTGTCAGCGGTGGCATTGTTTTGTGGTTTTATGCTCGTACAAAGTATGTCGTGGGTCGCTCCTTTTTGGGCAACACGCTTAAAAAAACGAGTATAAGCACAACAAAAAATTGAAAAGTTTTTTGGAGAGTAACGAGATATCAGGCAGCACGCGATATTCGTTTTCTCTATTAGTTTTGACATTGACCAGGTGTGATTTATGGCTGCTGAAGAACATGCCCTTACTTCGACCGAGTACATTCAGCATCACTTGACTAACATGACCTATGGCAAAATGCCAGATGGTACTTGGAAGTTAGCTGAGACTGCTAAAGAAGCTCAAGAGATGGGGTTCACTGCTATTCACTTGGATTCAATGGGTTGGTCTATCGGCCTTGGTATTGTTTTCTGTTTGTTGTTCTGGGTTGTGGCGAAAGCTGCAAACTCTGGTGTTCCGACCAAGTTCCAGTCTGCAATCGAAATGATTATCGAGTTCGTTGACTCAAGTGTCCGTGACACTTTCCATGGCAAATCGCGCTTAATCGCGCCGTTAGCGTTGACCATCTTCGTGTGGATTTTCCTCATGAACTTGATGGACTTGATCCCTGTTGACTGGATTCCTTATACAGCTCAATTGATCGGTGCTAACGTGTTTGGTATGGATCCTCACCACGTTTACTTCAAAATCGTTCCATCTACTGATCCTAACATTACCCTTGGTATGGCATTGTCAGTATTTGCGTTAACTATTTTCTATAGTATCCGTGAGAAAGGTCTTGTCGGATTCGGTGCAGAATTTGCACTTAACCCATTTAACCCAAGTAACCCAGTTTTAAAAGCATTACTTATTCCAGTAAACATTATTCTTGAATTAGTAACTTTTATTGCACGTCCAATCTCATTGGCTCTACGACTGTTCGGTAACATGTATGCGGGTGAGTTGATCTTCATCTTGATCGCATTATTGCCGTTCTGGATCCAGTGGGCGTTGTCTGTGCCTTGGGCGATCTTCCATATTCTTGTTATTACGTTACAAGCATTCATTTTCATGATGTTGACTATCGTATATATGAGTATGGCTAGCGAAAAGCATTAATGGTATTGCTCAACTGTCAAAGGGTGGTTGGGCACACAATTTTTTAACTTAATTTGGTATAAACCTAACCTCTGAGGAATTATCATGGAACTCACTTTAGGTCTAGTTGCAATTGCATCTGCTATCTTGATCGCTTTTGGTGCTTTAGGTACTGCGATTGGTTTTGGTCTTCTAGGCGGCCGTTTCTTAGAAGCTGTTGCTCGTCAACCAGAATTGGCTCCACAACTTCAAACTCGTATGTTCTTAATCGCGGGTCTTCTTGATGCTGTGCCTATGATCGGTGTTGGTATTGGCTTGTTCTTCATCTTCGCTAATCCATTTGTAGGTTAATCAGCTTAATTCCTAAATTAAACTATTGAGGAATAGCAATGAATATCAACCTCACATTGATTGGCCAAGCGATTGCTTTTGCGATTTTTGTCGCATTCTGCATGAAATTTGTTTGGCCACCACTAATCAATGCGATTAGTGAGCGTCAGCGTAAAATCGCTGATGGCTTAAACGCTGCTGAAAAAGCGAAAGCTGACCTTGCGGATGCGCAAGCACAAGTGAAAGCTGAATTAGATGCGGCTAAAGCACAAGCGGCTCAATTGATCGAACAAGCGAACCGTCGTGGTGCGCAATTGGTAGAAGAAGCGCGTACTCAAGCTGCGGCTGAAGGTGAGCGTATTCGTCAACAAGCTAAAGAAGCTGTTGATACTGAAATCAATGCTGCTCGCGAAGAATTACGTCAACAAGTTGCTGCTCTTGCAGTTACTGGCGCAGAAAAAATTCTGAACCAGCAAGTTGACGCAGAAGCTCACAATGCCATGCTGACTCAGCTGGCTGCTAAACTTTAAGAGAGGCGGATTATGGCTGAACTCTTGACGTTGGCACGCCCATACGCTAAAGCAGCATTTGCTTACGCTTCTGAGCAAAATGCAACTGACGCTTGGTCAAATGCATTAAACTTGCTCAGTGCTGCGGTGCAAGACGAAGCATTTTCAGCTTATCTAAATCGCCCTGAGCTTACTCCTGCTGAGCAGGTAAGTGTTTTCGCAAAAGTTTTAGGTGAAGACCAGACTGCAGCAGTGTCAAACTTTTTGACATTGCTTGCTGATAATGACCGTCTGGCACTTCTTCCTGAAATTTCAGAAGAATACGAACAGCTCAAATCACAGAATAACAATACTGTGGATGTAGTGATTGAATCTGCATTCCCATTGACTTCTGTACAAGAACAATTACTTGCGCATGCATTAGAGAAAAAATTCGAAGCTGCTGTAAATGTTTCTGTCGAAGTTAACCCAGCGTTAATCGCGGGTGTAGTTATTCGTGCAGGCGACCAAGTGATAGATGATTCTGCGCTTAACAAGCTTGAAAAAATGCGGACTCGTCTTCTTGCTTAACAGCTTGAAGACTGAACTTTAAAAAGATTGAGGTATAGCGCAATGCAACAACTGAATCCATCCGAGATCAGTGCGCTCATTAAACAGCGTATCGGCGATCTGGACACCAGCGCGACCGCTAAGAACGAAGGGACCATTGTTATGGTTTCCGACGGTATTGTGCGCATTCACGGCCTTGCTGATGCAATGTACGGTGAAATGATCGAATTCGACGGCGGCTTATTTGGTATGGCACTGAACCTAGAACAGGATTCAGTGGGTGCCGTTGTCTTAGGTAACTACTTAAGCCTTCAAGAAGGTCAAAAAGCTCGTTGCACAGGTCGTGTATTAGAAGTTCCGGTTGGTCCAGAACTTTTAGGCCGTGTAGTAGATGCTTTGGGTAACCCAATTGATGGTAAAGGCCCTATTGACGCAAAACTTACTGATGCTGTTGAAAAAGTAGCACCAGGCGTAATTTGGCGTCAATCAGTGGATCAACCTGTACAAACTGGTTATAAATCAGTAGATACAATGATCCCTGTTGGTCGTGGTCAACGTGAGTTGATCATCGGTGACCGTCAAACTGGTAAAACAGCTATGGCGATCGATGCGATCATCGCTCAGAAAAACTCTGGCATTAAATGTATCTACGTAGCAATTGGTCAAAAACAATCGACTATCGCTAACGTTGTGCGCAAGCTAGAAGAAACTGGCGCTATGGCGTACACAACTGTTGTAGCAGCTGCTGCAGCTGATCCTGCAGCGATGCAGTATCTTGCTCCGTATGCTGGTTGTACAATGGGTGAGTACTTCCGTGACCGCGGTGAAGACGCGCTTATCATTTATGATGACTTGTCTAAACAAGCTGTTGCTTACCGTCAAATTTCATTGCTTCTACGTCGTCCACCAGGTCGTGAAGCATATCCTGGTGACGTATTCTATCTACACTCACGTTTACTTGAACGTGCTTCACGTGTATCTGCTGACTACGTTGAGAAATTCACTAATGGTGAAGTTAAAGGCCAAACTGGTTCATTAACTGCATTACCGATTATTGAAACTCAAGCCGGTGACGTATCTGCATTCGTACCTACAAACGTAATTTCGATTACTGACGGTCAGATCTTCTTAGAAACATCATTATTCAACGCAGGTATTCGTCCTGCTGTGAACGCGGGTATCTCTGTATCACGTGTTGGTGGTTCTGCTCAGACTAAGATCATCAAAAAATTGTCAGGTGGTATCCGTACCGCTCTTGCGCAATACCGTGAATTAGCTGCGTTTGCTCAGTTCGCTTCTGACCTTGACGAAGCAACTCGTAAACAGCTTGAACATGGTCAACGTGTAACTGAGCTTATGAAGCAAAAACAATATGCTCCGTACTCAATTGCTGACCAAGCTGTTTCAATTTATGCATCTAACGAAGGCTATATGGCTGACGTAGAAGTGAAGAAAATCGTTGCATTTGATGCTGCGTTGATCTCTTACTTCCGTTCAGAACATGCTGCGTTAATGCAAAAAATTGACGAGACTGGTGCTTACGATAAAGAAATCGAAGCAGCAATCAAAGCAGGTATTGAAAGCTTTAAAGCGACTCAAACTTACTAAGATTCAACGATGTTGAATCTGGTTCTGGTTTGGTTCACGGATCAACCTTCGAAAGCTCGAAAGGGCTTTCGAATACTAGGTTAAGCGTATGGCAAATTTAAAAGAAATTCGCGCCAAAGTAGCTAGTATCAAAAGCACGCAGAAAATTACTCGCGCGATGCAGATGGTAGCAGCTTCTAAGATGCGTCGTGCGCAAGAGCGCATGGCTCAAGGCCGTCCGTATGCCGAAAATATGCACCGTGTAATTGCTCATTTGGTACAAGCGAACCCTGAATACAAACACCGTTATATGGTTGAACGTCCTGTAAAGCGCGTTGGCTATATCATTGTTTCTTCAGATCGCGGCCTTGCTGGTGGTTTGAACATTAACTTGTTCAAAAAAGTGGTCAAACACGTACAACAGCAACAAGAGCAGTCAATTGAAGTTCAATTTGCTTTAATTGGTCAAAAAGCGGTTTCGTTTTTTAAAAACTACGGCGGTAAAGTTCTTGGTGCAACTACAAACGTAGGTGATGCTCCGAGTCTTGAACAGTTAACTGGTTCTGTACAGGTGATGTTAGACGCGTTTGATAAAGGCGAGTTAGATCGTATTTATCTAGTGTCAAACGGCTTTGTCAACGCCATGACTCAAAACCAAAAAATCGAACAGCTTGTTCCTTTAGCAGCTGCTGAGGAAAGCGAAGGCCTAAATCGTCAATACGGTTGGGACTATATCTATGAACCAGAAGCTGAAGAGCTTCTAAATGGTTTATTGGTTCGTTACATTGAGTCTATGGTTTATCAAGGTGTGATTGAAAACATCGCATGTGAACAGTCTGCTCGTATGGTTGCAATGAAAGCTGCAACTGATAACGCGGGTGAATTGATCAAGAGCCTACAACTTATTTATAACAAGCTGCGTCAAGCCGCGATTACTCAGGAAATCTCTGAGATCGTTGGTGGTGCCGCTGCCGTTTAACATTATTAGTTTGAATTGAGGAGACAGCAATGAGTAGCGGTCGTATCATTCAGATCATCGGCGCGGTTATCGACGTCGAGTTTGAACGTAACAGCGTTCCTAAGATCTATGACGCTCTCCATGTTGATGGTACTGAAACTACATTAGAAGTTCAGCAGCAACTTGGTGATGGCGTAGTTCGTACTATTGCAATGGGTTCTACTGAAGGCCTTAAGCGTGGTCTTACTGTAACTAACACTGGCGCGCCTATCTCTGTACCTGTAGGTACTGCATGTTTAGGTCGTATCATGGACGTTCTTGGTCGCCCTATCGACGAAGCTGGTCCTGTTGGTACTGAAGCTCGTTTACCAATTCACCGTCAAGCGCCTTCTTATGCAGAACAAGCGGCTTCTACTGACCTTTTAGAAACTGGTATTAAAGTCATTGACTTACTTTGCCCGTTCGCTAAAGGTGGTAAAGTTGGTCTGTTCGGTGGTGCCGGTGTTGGTAAAACTGTAAACATGATGGAGTTGATCAACAACATCGCGAAAGCTCACTCAGGTTTATCTGTGTTTGCTGGTGTTGGTGAACGTACTCGTGAAGGTAATGACTTCTATCACGAAATGAAAGACTCAAACGTTCTAGACAAAGTAGCAATGGTCTACGGTCAGATGAATGAGCCACCAGGTAACCGTTTACGTGTAGCGTTGACTGGTTTGACTATGGCTGAGTACTTCCGTGACGAAAAAGACGAAAACGGTAAAGGCCGTGACGTTCTATTGTTCGTCGACAACATCTATCGTTATACACTAGCGGGTACTGAAGTATCAGCACTTCTAGGTCGTATGCCATCTGCAGTAGGTTACCAACCGACTCTTGCAGAAGAGATGGGTGTTCTTCAAGAACGTATTACGTCTACTAAGTCTGGTTCTATTACGTCAATCCAAGCGGTATACGTACCTGCCGATGACTTAACAGATCCATCGCCTGCTACTACCTTCGCTCACTTGGACGCGACTGTTGTATTGAGTCGTGACATCGCATCTTCTGGTATTTACCCAGCGATCGATCCACTTGACTCTACTTCACGTCAGTTAGATCCACTTGTAGTGGGTACTGAGCATTACGAAATCGCTCGTTCAGTTCAAAACGTTCTTCAACGTTACAAAGAATTGAAAGACATTATCGCAATTCTTGGTATGGACGAATTGGCAGAAGAAGACAAACTTACTGTATACCGTGCACGTAAGATCCAACGTTTCTTCTCTCAACCGTTCCACGTAGCTGAAGTGTTTACTGGTGCTCCTGGTAAACTTGTACCGCTTAAAGAAACAATTCGTGGCTTTAAAGGTCTTCTAGCTGGTGAATACGACCACATTCCAGAACAAGCGTTCTATATGGTTGGTGGTATTGATGAAGTTATTGCTAAAGCTGAGAAACTTTAATTAGTTCCCTAATTTAGGAGATTCTCATGGCGACTATGCAATGTGACGTTGTAAGTGTTAAAGAGTCTTTGTACTCTGGCGCTGTAACTATGCTAATTGCTAAAGGTGCTGGTGGTGAGTTAGGTATTATGCCTGGCCATGCGCCACTAGTAACTTTGCTCAAGCCGGGCGCAATCCGCGTTCTGCTTGAAAATGGTACAGAAGAATTAATCTATGTATCAGGTGGTGTACTAGAAGTTCAACCGCACGTTGTTACTGTACTTGCAGATACTGCAGTACGTGCTGACAACCTTGATGAAGCAGCAATTATTGAAGCTCGTAAACAAGCTGAACAATTGTTAGCAAATCAAAAGAGCGACTTGGACTCAGCTGCTGCTTTGGCTGCTCTTGCAGAAACTGCTGCTCAGTTGGAAACCATCCGCAAAATCAAAAACCGCGCTCAATAAGACGCAGTTTGAGATTGAAAGAGCCACCCGAGAGGGTGGTTTTTTTATGGCTGAATAATAAATAAATTTGATTATATTTTGATTAATTGTTATTTTTCATATGCTTAAAAATATATCAATGGAATTAATGATGTCTAATAAAATCTTTTGTACATTACTATTATCTTTGGGATTTGTTGGGTGTGCATCCGTACCTAAAGCAGATCAAAATGCTTCAACAGCAGTAAAACAATTTAATGCCCCACAAGAAGGCAATGCAGGAATTTATGTATATCGTTCAGCTTCTGTGAAAGGCGCTGCCTTAAAGAAAGATGTATGGGTAGATGGGGAATGTTTAGGTGAAACCTCTCGTGGAGTATTTTTTTATAAAGAAGTAATGGGTAATCAAAAACATACAATATCGACTGAATCAGAATTTTCACCTAACCATTTGGATATTGAAACTGAAGCAGGTAAACAATATTTTGTTCAGCAATTTATTAAAATGGGCGCATTTGTAGGTGGGGCAAATTTAAAACTGGTTGATGAGCAAACAGGCAAAAAGGCCGTAAGCGAATATGCATTTGCACAAGGTGGTAATTGCAGCAAAGCCACCATCGCATTGAAATAAAGGTTTATATGTAGATAAAAAACTACTCGAAAGGGTAGTTTTTATCCCTAAATTATTTGAAATTGATCAATCTAAAGTTGAATATATTTTATTCAATACAATCTTTATGGTGATTAAATTCAATCAGCTAGCATTGCACCATGAACCTTATCGCCTATGAGCCGCATTTTTGGGAACTTTATCAAGACTTTGATCAATATTATTTGAGCATTGCGGTTGATCTAAGTTCTGTCGTGTCATGTTGGGATGTTGAACTCACCCATGAAGAAGTCCAGCAATATGAACACCGTGGGCGCGTGAGTATTCAAGAACTGGCAAAATCGATGGTCGCTGCTGCCTATAAAGGTGATTTTGCTTCATTAGAAAGTCGTTTAGTGAAACCATATGAACGTCAGGCCATGCAATCAGCTTTTAAAAAATGGCAAGATAGTCAAAAAGCAGGTTAATGCTCGTTATTCATACATGGGTAAAATTGAAAATTCGCCGTGACTGATAATTTTAATTTTAAAAATTTGATCAAAGCCTTCATCTTGTGACGGGACTTGAAGCTTTCGATAGGTCGCATGCACGCCAACTTCTGGAATATGGGCTTTGCCTTCACGAAAACTGTTGCGCTTTAAGGTACTGTCCAAATCGGTTTCAAAATAATAAGCAATCACTTCAAACCCTGCAGCAACTGCGCGTTTTATATAGCGAGCACGAGCTTCCCGATCTGGGTTGGTATTGTCAATCACCATTTTGGTTTTGGATGCCAAACCTGCTTCAAAGATCATATTTTCCCGATGTCGGGTTTTCAACATATCCAAATTAATACGTAAATGGCTATGATATAAATTCAACATGTAAAAGGTGGATTTGCCAGAGGCTTGAACGCCTGTAAAAATAATCAGCTGCATAGCATTTGCAATGAAAGCACGGAATGAATAGTAGAGTATTAAATCAGCAACCCAGTTTTGCTACAATCTCTGCAAAATAAATAAGAACAAGTTGCAAAGGTCCGTATGCACAAATTTTTCAACAGTTTATCGCTGTGTCTTTGTTATAGTTTGCTCGTTGCATGTCAAAGCCAATACGTCACGACACCCAATCTTCCCACTGAAGCTGCACTTGTCGCTGAATCGGTTGATAATGGCATCAGTACGGAGCTTAAAATCCCATATATGACCGCCTTTCGAAATCTGCGACAAGCCTATAATCACTGTGTTGCGTTTACCGCAAACAATCGCTACGTCTATACCGATAATCGTTTGGAAGAGCATTTGGAGCAGGGGACATTGATGGCACGAACTGAGCATGGGGCGTATTTGCATAAAATGTTGGTCGAAAGTTTAGATCCGCAGACGACACGTATTACCTTATTTTTACCGAAGCAATATACCTTTGCCCAAGCACGTTTTAAACAAGATGTTCAGCGCGCACTTGGACAAGATAAAAACTGTAATACTTTTGAATTTGCTCAATCCAACTAATTGAACTTTAAGACGCTTGTGAGTTTTCCTGCTCTGGGTGCTCTACACGTTTACCGCCTTCATAACTGGCAAATCGAGCCTGATCACGTTTGAAGACCGGTGCGGGTGTTGGCCAAGGCCAATCTCCAAAATGGGTTTCACGATAGCGTTTAAAAGCTGCATCGAGTTCTTCCGTGGTATTGAGCACAAATGGACCGCGCATCGCCACGGGTTCATTAATCGGTTCACCTTCTAACCACAGAATCCGTGCTTCTAATCCACCTGCTTTGAGATGGACGTCGGCATCTGATTGGAGTTCAACCAAATGCTTCATCTGAATGGTTTGACCTTCTATTTCTAATGTATTGCCTTGATAGAAATAAGCAAAACGGTTGGAGCTACTTGTTGTTGCGGGAATCACCAACTCTGCACCTGCTTGCATGGTGATTAAATAAATGTTGACCTTATTTTCTGCGGCAGCCGCCCATGAGTGTGGCGGTCGGGAAATAGCATCAGTGGATTTGAACTGCCCTGAAATCACGCGAATATCCGATTTTTTTCCTTCATTATCCGTTTCAAAGACGTGAGGAATCTCTTCACGCCAAAACATTTTATAGTCAGCATCATGGGTTTTCTGTTCAGCTGATGAATTAAACCAAATTTGGAAAAGTTCAAAAGGATTGGCTTTATCTTCATGCAGTAGGGGGAACATTTCACAGTGTTCAACGCCATTGCCTGTAGACAGCCATTGCACATCACCCGCAGCATAGCGTCCGCCATTGCCTAATGAGTCAAAGTGATCGACATAGCCTTGTTCAACCAAGGTAATGGTTTCAAAGCCAGTGTGTGGATGCTCTGGGAAACCTGGAACCACATCGCCATAGTACATATTGAATTCATCATTCTCTGCGGCTGTTTTTGGCCCCATGTCTGCATTTGCAGCAGGAAAATGATCAATATGATGAGCAGTAAATAAGAAAGGATCTTTTAAATCTAAACGAAAGGTAATGGGTGTAATGTTATAAATCACAGCGTTTGACATAACTGTTCCATCATTGGCTTTATTATTCAGCATTAATCTAAAAGGAAAAACAGTCGTGTTCTATAGCGGAACTGTAAGAAAAAAGCGTTAGCTCAAGGTCTAACGCTTTTTTGATTTACAACAGGTGGAATGCAATGGAAATACTAAATTTCGCTACTTATTCAGTTTTAGTGGTTGCATTAGATGAGCTTTTAGCTGCTTGGTCTTGGATCAACATACCTGCCAATTTCAGCATTTCCGCTTGAATATTTCCCATTTGATTTTGGATTTTCTGAAAATCAACTTTGCTTAAATCGACTTGTCCATTGAGAAAAGGTGAGGCCAATACTTGCTGATTCGCTGCCTGTAGATTGCTGCGAATATCATTAATCTCAGTGCTTTTTAGATTTAAATCATTCAATGCTTGATTGAAACCTTTGAGCTGCTGTTGCAGCTGGGTTGCTGCTTTTTGCAATTGGAGATGATCTTGGTTGCTGACTGCGGCTTCTAAATCGACCTGCGTTTGTTTGAGTTGTTCAACATAATTGCCGGCTTTAAGTTGCATATCCGCAACATCGCGAACGATATAAAACATATTGCCGCTTTTTAATTGGCTTTGATCTGTCGCCTGACTTTGTGTCGCAGATTGATCTTCGTTTGTTGATGTTGTTGCAGGGCGATCATTTTCTGCTGCGATTTCTTGTTCCTGTTCCTGTTGCGGTGCTGTGGCAGGTTCACAGCCAATCAGCACCAAAACACCACTAAAAATGGCAAAAGGGAGAAGGGCATTCTGCACAAGCTTTTTCATTCAATCATCACTATGTGTTAAGTCTATGCTTTGAATATAGGGGCAGAATGTGGATAAAAAATAGATTGTTGCAAAGCAATAACAAAATAATCGCTCGAACAAAAAAGAGGGCATTTGCCCTCTTTTGATGTTTTGATGGGTTTAACCTGCAATGATTTTGATCATGGCGTGGCTGACGGCATTCATTAAAATGTAGTCGCCATTCACTTTAATCCATTGTTGGTTTTTGCCTGATTTAGACATTTTTTTATATTTGTTGTGGTCACCTTTGTAGCGATGACAACGGTATTCAGAAGGTACTTTTTGTCCAGAACGCCAATCATGTGAAGGATTTACAGCTTTCTTCTTGTTCTGGCTTTGGTTTTTTACTCGTGTGTATTGTTTAGTGTGCTGTTGGGTTTTCGTCTTTTGAGGATTTTGCCGTGCATCTATTGTTAGCGCAGATACACGTGCTGTCAAAAAATACATAAAACGATAGCTTTCATTAATGTATTCATAAGTTCACCTGTTTACTGCTGGATATGAATTGATAAGACTCATCATAATGAGTATTTACAGGGAAACTTTGAACAATGTGTATGTGAAATATTTAAATAATGAATAAATTATTTAAATTGTCATCATATGATAATTAATAGCTATTATTGTGATAATTTAAAATGATCAATCTCAGTTAAAATCACAACAATCTTAACTGAGATATTGAGATATTGTCGAATTATTTGGCTAATTCAGCGTTAATGGCATCGACAATACGTGCATCATCTGCCTTGATGTCAGGTGCAAATCGAGCCACAACTTCGCCTTGTTTATTCACGAGGAATTTTTCAAAGTTCCAGAGCACTTCAGGCTTTGGATTTGGTGTTAAACCGTATTCAACTAAATCATCCCACCATGGGCCTTCACCAATGCGTTCAGGGATGGCTTGGGTTAAGGTTTGATAAAGTGGGTGTTTATCCGCGCCTGCCACAGAAATTTTTGCAAAAAGTGGGAAATCAACCTTGTAGTTGATTGAGCAAAATTCTTGAATTTCAGCTTCAGAACCAGGTTCTTGTTCTAAAAAGTTATTGGCAGGAAAACCTAAGATTTCAAAACCTTGTGATTTCTTTTCTGTATAGAGTTTTTCTAGGCCTTCATATTGCGGTGTTAGCCCACATTTAGAGGCCACATTGACCAATAATAAAACCTTGCCTTGGTATTGATTGAGTGTGGTGTTATCACCTTGGATGGTTTTTACCGGGATATCGTAAACTGAAGCTGACATATTCGTTCCTAATTGAAGTTGTGCCTTTCATCCTTGTTTTAAAGGGAAATCTGGTGAACAGCAAGCTTTTATCGATAGGCTTTTCGCATAATTTTTGTAGTAGTTTGCAGAATTCGAGCTGAGGCTTGCTTGAGTGCTTGGCATTTAACTAGTGGCACGGTGTTGGTTTGGGGTTTTTCCTGTATAGCGTTTAAAAAACTCAATAAAGCTTGAGCTGTGTTGATAGCCCAATTCATAGCTGAGAGCTTTAATAGACTGACCAGCGCGGAGTTGTTGAATGGCATAAATAATTTTTGCACGGTTTCGCCATTCAGAAAGGCTCATTTGTAGTTCGTGCTGACTCAGCCGCAGTAACTGACGCTCACTCAAACCCACATTGGCTAAGCATCGCTGTAGGCTCAAGCTAAAATGATCTACATCTGCGAGCTGCACCAAGATCGGCTTTAACACCGCATCATGGCTTTGCGGTAAATAATGTTGATGTTTGGGTGCTGTTTTTAACTGGTCGAATAAGACCTGTAGCAGGTGTCGATAGGGTGGTGTGGTATGTTGCTCTGTAGGAAAGGCCAAAATTTCTTGCACCAACAAACGAAAGAAAGGCTGGATGCTAAATACTTCCGTCTGCTTGGGGAAATTTATGCAGAGATCAGGTGCCAGTCGGATTGCCACATAATGAATGGGTTGCTCATCAATCGCGACTGAGCAATGTTCTGTCTGGGGGGGAATCCACACCCCATAACTGGCAGGTGAGAGATGATGTTGCCCTTGTATTTCATATTCGAAAATACCATCGAGACAAAAATTAAAATCACCCCACAGACAACTGTGCGGATAGACCGCATCTAATGTGGTGTAGTGCGCTTCAAAAAGCTCGATCTGTTGTTCAATCGGTGCTGATGCCATATAAGCCTAAGAGTCAATGTCGGAACTACAATATAAATGTCTGAAATCATGTATTTCAATTAAAACAGACATCACTCAAAATACCTAAACCAATCTTTGCACGATATATTGAGGAGTCAGACATGTTGCTTCAAGCGCGTTGGGCGAAATTTGCAATTTGTTTGCCTCTGATCGCAGTATTTATATGGTCGTTGAATATTACCGTCACCCGCTATGTGACTGATTATATTTCACCAGTCAGTATTAGTTTTTATCGATGGTTTATTGCATTTTTGATTTTAACCCCCTTTATGCTGAAAACCGTTTGGCAGCAAAGACAGCTTATCAAGCAGCATTGGCAGCAGTTGGCTGTGCTGAGTGCTTTTGGCATGGTGTTATATCAAGGTTTGGGCTATACCGCTGCGCATTATACGACGGCGACCAATATGGGCATCATTAATGCCTTTATCCCTGTTTTTACGATTGCCGTTGCATTTTTCATACTTAAAGATGTACCTAACCGCTATGCCATCTTGGGCTGCGCGATTTCATTTACGGGGCTATTGTTTGTCATTGCGCAAGGAGATTTCAGTCAATTACTCAATATGGGCGGACATTTCGGCGACATCCTCATGATCTTCGCAGTGTTCTTTTATGCCTTTTATGGGGTGTTTTTAAAAAAATGGCAATTGAAACTTCCGCTACTGTTGAGCTTATATGTACAAATTTTCTTTGCCGTTTTATATCACTTGCCATTCGTGTTGTATTTAGGCATTGACGCGATTAATCCTGCGAATGCGCCAAGTGTATTTTATGCGGCAATTTTTCCATCATTGATTGCACCGTTGGTATGGATGTTGGCTGTGCAACATCTCGGGCCGAATCGCACCAGTATTTTTATGAATTTGATGCCGGTATTTACCGCGATTATTGCCTATTTCTGGTTGGCTGAGCAGTGGATGTTTTATCATACCGTCGGCACAGTGATGGCGATTACTGGGGTGATCTTGGCGCAGCGTAAGTAAATCTAGTAAAAAGTTGAAAATTTATGAGAATTATTGATTAAAAAATAGGCAAACAAACTTATTTTTTATAGAGCAAATCTTTTGAAAATGGATTTTTGAGTGTAAAACTGAATTAAAAAAACGAATTCTCGTCTTAAAAATCAATCAAAAATAGATACATATTTTGACTAAGTGGTTATAAAATCACAAATAAAGTGCTTATCAGTAGTTTTATTTATATAAAAAATATATTTGTTAAATTTAAAAAAATATTACATAATACTTTCATCGTAAATGAGGAAGTAATTCTTAATAATTACTTGATATTTACCCAGAGATTGCAAGACCCTCTGGATGTGATTTTATACACATCCTTTTTTATGCTCAGCCATCCCTATATGGCTGAGCTTTTTTTTGTTTGTATTTTCTAAAAGGCAGGTATAGACAGGCATCCGAGCTTATGCGCGGATGATTTCACCTGTTTCAGCATCAATTATTTTGCTTGGTTCTTGGCTTAGGCCGAGATCACCATTTAAGTAATTTAGTTCATTAGCAAAATACTGATTGGCTTCTTGTAAGGAACGTGCAGGGGTTAATCCCGCAGGATTGGCACTGGTAGACACAATAAAGCCATTAAAAGCTTGGCATAAAGCTACACATAAAGAATGGGTAGTCACACGGACTGCGACTTTTGGATGATTGCCTTTAATCCATGTTGGAATATGGTCGCCAGCCGGTAATAACCATGTAGTTGCACGTTCATTGGGTTTACGGTTGGTCCATGTTGCAATGACTTGCTGACGCATATCTTCTGTTAAGCCTTGAAGCAGGTGTTCAACTTGAGCGACATTCGCAGCCAATAAAATCACACCTTTTTCAATGGGACGTTGTTTTAAGCGCAAAATTTCGAGAAAGGCTTGCTCATTGTAGGGATCACAGCCCAATCCCCAAACAGCCTCTGTAGGATATGCGAGAACCTGACCTTTTTTTAGACAGGAAGCTGCTTCTGCAACAGAGGTGGTAATCATTTCTATAGACCTTATCTGATTCGACAAAGGACTATTGTGAACCTAATTTACCCATTCGACAACGTAAGTAGTGTCCGGCTTGTTGTGTGGCATAGCCGATTAACTCTAATTCCATCAGTTGACTGGTCAATGTCGCGGTATCAATTTTGAGTTGAATGGACAATTGATCAAGGCTTTGGCCGACCCAATCAAGCTGCCGATACAGCGCAATTAAATGTTCTGGTATAGGTTCGGGTGGAGGGGTGTCTGGTGTTGCTGTTTTGGGTGTCTCTATTTCGGTGGTTGTTAAGGTTTCGGCAGCCTGCGATTGCCATTGTGTAGCCAATGCCAAGTCTTCAATGACCTGTTGTGGATGATCAATCAAAATTGCACCTTCGCGTATGAGTTGATGGCAACCTTGATGCGACTCACTATAAATATGGCCTGGAATGGCAAAAATAGATTTGCCTTGTTCGGCAGCGCGTTGAGCTGTGATCAGTGAGCCACTTTTTAATGCCGCTTCCGCTACGATGACACCAAGACTGAGCCCACTCACGATACGATTTCGATGTGGAAAATGGTGTTGCAATGGGGGAGTGTGTGGAAGAAACTCACTGATTACAGTTCCCCCATGTTGGATGATCTCTTGTCTTAAACGCTGATGTGCGGTCGGATAAGTTTGATCTAAACCTGTACCCATCACGGCAATGGTTCTGTGGTGTTGTATGGCAGCGCGATGTGCCGCTTCATCAATTCCTTGTGCTAAACCGCTATTGATATAGAACCCTTGCTCACTCAGATAATAAGCAAAATCATAGGCAATTTGTCGACCTTGGGGACTGGGTTTGCGGCTACCCACAATCGCAATTTGGGGTTGCATCAAGGCTTGAGCATTACCTTGTCCAAATAGAATGGGCGGCTTGTCGCTATAAGGTAAAAGCTGTTGAGGATAGTTCAGGTCTTCAGGAATCAGTACAAAGTCACTGTATTGTTCAATATCCTTGAGACATTTTTCAAAGCTAAGCTGTCCACTTGGGCTGTGAAATTCCTCAAAGCGCTTTAAATGATTTTTATGCAGTCCTAATTTTTGCCATGTGGTGATTTGATTAGGCTTAAGGGCGTAGTGTAGGGCAGGATAGTGCTGCTGAATTTTATAGAAACTACGAAGTGAGTGTTGCACCACAAACCACAGGCGAATGTAATCTAAATGCAAGTCAGTCAATGAGTTGAGCATAATGAGACCTTTGAATATGTCTTCTTTTTATGGGTTAAAATTATTAGTGATATCGTTGTTGGATAATAAAAAATGAGGCTGAATACAGCCTCATTTTTATGGATTTGGTCTTAGTCATCCATCAGTGGTGGCTGAATCGTTGCACCCACTTTGATTGGTAATTCGCTCTCAAGTACATAAGCATAGCTTAAGTTATCAAACGTTTTGAATACCATGATGTTGCCAATACGTTGTCCTGGAAGTTGAACACGTTCTTTGGTTTTCGGATCAGTCACGATTTCACCTTTTTGGTTCACGCTAAAGACTTGACCAGATTGAACGCCTTGCAAGCTACCACGGTCGATTGTCACAACACTGTGAACCGCTGCAGTACCAATCGAGCCCATGACACGAACAATACTACCGCCAGCAGTGACATTTTCAGCATTGGTTGGATAGAACAGCGTTGGTAGCATTGGGTCATATTCAGGAAGAACACGATCGCCACGACGAACTTCGGCATTATAAGTATCGGTCAGTTCTAAAGTGGTAATGTCATTTTCACCACGAACGGCAACACCTGAAGCGACTTGAGTCAGTTCTAAGCCTGCGTTGTATTTTTTGCCGTTTGCATCGGTAAAGATGTACGGTTCGCCTTCACGGTAAACAGCATATCGTTGACCGACTTGCATGCCTTGGCCGCGTGCATAAACTGTTTGGCCTTTGGCTGCCAATACACGTTGATCAGCTGTACCTAAAATGTAAGGTGTGCCTTCAACAGAATCAGCTGAAACAATCATGCTGCGCTCAAGCCATTGCTTAATATATTCTAATGGGATAACCGGAATCGCACTGTTGAGGGATTCAACACGAACTTGTGGTTGAAGTTTAGTGCCACCTGTATAGCGACGAATAATACCTTCACAGCCATCACCTTCATCCTTACCGATGATTGGGCGGCCATTGTAGGTACACATTAATAGGCGGTCACCTGGGAAAATCCAGTGTGGATTTTTCACGTGTTTATTGCTTGCCCAGATTTCAGGCCAGCGCACAGGATTTTTTAAGAAACGTTTGGAAATATCCCACAACGTATCGCCTTTTTTCACCACATAAACTTGAGGCGCACCTGCCTTCAATGATGGTGGATTGACGTTGCGAGCAGGGGCAGCTTCTGCAACACTGACCATTCCCATCCCCACACTTACACAGACTGTAAGTGCCAATAATTGTTTTTTAAACCCCAAGGCACTAAAAGTTGGCATGCCCTTCAAAACCTTTTTCATTATCATAATTCCTAAAATTATGTATGTAACTGCGTTATAATAACGATATTACACACAATTTTTTGATGAAGCATTCCTTCATTTTGTTTTTTGATCAATGGCATAAGTGAGGACGTCGTATGGCCTTATTACCTATTTTAAGTTTCCCCGATCCCCGTCTTCGTACCATTGCAAAACCAGTCGAAGAAGTTACTGATGAAATTCGTCAGTTAGCAGCCGACATGTTTGAAACTATGTATGAAGCACCGGGAATTGGCCTGGCAGCAACACAGGTAGATCACCATATTCAGCTGATAGTCATGGATTTATCTGAAGAAAAAGATCAACCCATGGTGTTTATTAACCCCAAAATTACGCCATTGACGCAAGAGACGCAGCCCTATGAAGAAGGCTGTTTATCAGTGCCTCAAATATACGATAAAGTTGAGCGCCCGTCACGTGTAAAAATTGAGGCAATTAATCTTGAAGGTCAATCATTTGAAGTGGAAGCAGACGGACTTCTCGCAGTTTGTATCCAACATGAAATGGATCACTTAAATGGTAAGTTATTCGTCGACTATCTATCGCCTTTGAAACGTCAACGTGCACGTGACAAAGTGGAAAAATTGGTGCGCCAACGCCAAAAAGATAAAGTCGCAGTTAAGCGTTAATTGATCGCGGTTAAAAAATACCTGAGACAAGCCCAATTTCGATTGGGCTTTGTTATACTTGGTTCAGACAAATGTTAGGGTTTGCCTGTATTGTTTCGTAGTGGAGTGCTGCTGTCCTTTGCAGCGGTTTTTTTGCAGATTGCTGTTTTTTTACAGCCATTGTTGCCCAAGCAATATCAAGTTGCTCCGGTCTGCGAAACCATTACGCGTGCACTTTTACTTCCCAATGTTCATGCTGAACATACCGCACATTCACACCATTCATCTTCCGCTCACGCTGAGCAAGTTCAAGTCGATCATACTGCCCATGAACATGATGCCAGTCATCAATGTCAGTATTGTACGGTCTATGGCAATTTGGTTTTGCCCCCTGAGCTTGATGTGAAAGAAGTGCTTGATCGAATTCAAGTTCGTTTAATTGCTTTTCAAAAAGCTTTCAAGCATGTCTGGTTTGTTCTTCAACAACTCTTTTTACTTCCGCAAGGTCGAGCCCCGCCACTCGCTGCATAAATCCGACGTTTTTTTAACTTGGGTCTTTGAGGACTCAGGTACGCCTTTATTTATGTATTTTGTGAGATAAACATGGCTCAGCCTAAATTTTTTCTACAGCCTCTTGCGGCTGCAATTTGTGTTGCCTGCTATTCAACTACGGTGATGGCTGACGAGATGTCCGTAGAGATGATGGAAACCAATGCTGTTCAGACTTTGGCACCGATTGTGGTGACATCACATCAGGGTAATGATGCCAATGGCCTGATTGTTCGTGCCAATCCCAAACAGCCGATTCAACCGATACCTGCCAGTGATGGGGCCGATTATTTAAAAAGTATTGTGGGGTTTAGTGCCATTAAAAATGGGGGAACCAATGCAGATCCAACTTTCCGTGGCATGTTTGGTTCACGCATTAAAATATTGACCGATGGCACAGAAAATTTAGGGGCGTGTCCAAGTCGAATGGATGCACCAACTTCTTATATTTCCCCTGAAAGCTATGATCGTATTTCAGTGATTAAAGGACCTCAAACGGTTCAATATGCCAATACAGGTTCTGCTGCAACAGTCTTGTTTGAACGCAAACCTGAACAATTCGATGCTGATAAAAACTACCGTGGTCAAGCCGGTGTGATGATCGGTTCTTATGGTCGTTTAGATCATAATGTCGAAGCGGCCGTGGGGGATGAACATAAATATGTCCGTCTAAATGCCAGCCGTTCTGTTGCAGACAGCTACCAAGATGGAGATAGTAATACTGTGCCGTCAGACTGGGAGCGCTGGAATACAGATTTGGCAATCGGTTGGACGCCAAACGAAGATACATGGGTAGAACTTACCGGAGGTAAAGCCGATGGTGAGGCGGTATACGCAGGCCGTTCAATGGATGGTTCGCAATTTGCCCGTGAAAGCTTAGGCCTTCGTGTCGAGAAAAAGAATGCCACAGAGGTGATTAAAAAAATCGAAGCACAGGTCAACTATAGTTATAACGACCATATCATGGACAACTTTAGTTTGCGTGAGCCACCTTTAGCTGAAATGACCCGTCATGGTATGACTATGCTGATGCCGAATCCAATGGCGATGCAGGTTACACGCCGTACATTAAATGCACGTATGGCGGTAACCCATGAATGGGATAAGCTGCAGTTCATTACTGGACTGGATACGCAGAATAATAAACACGCTGGCAGCATGACGTCGAAAATGATGCCTTCGATGAATAAGCCCTTAACGCAAGATATGGCATTTCAGTCCTATGGTGGTTTTGGAGAAGTCAGTTATCAATTGAGTGACAACAATAAGTTGGTTTCAGGTCTTCGTCTTGATCAAGTGCAAGTGAAAGATGAGCGTGCCGCTTCGAAAGCGAGTGGCTATAACACGGAGCTGAATGAAACATTGCCAAGTGCTTTTATTCGTTTTGAAAATAAACACCCTGAACATGACAATGGTAAAACCTATATCGGTCTAGGCTATGTGGAACGCATGCCAGATTATTGGGAATTATTTAGTCCTAAACATGGCAATGCAGGCACAACAAACACCTTTAATGGCGTTGAGCCTGAAAAAACCTTGCAGTTAGATGTGGGCTATCAACATGAACATGGCGCATTCAGTTCATGGGCGTCTGCCTATGCGGGACTGATTCAAGACTTTATTTTGATGAGTTATCACGATCATCCAAATACAGGTGAGCATGATCATGGTTCAACCTTTAGCGCGGGTGCGAAAAATGTCGATGCGACTATTGCGGGAGCTGAAGCGGGGATTGGCTATCAATTTAACGATCATATTCAAGCCGATGTCAGCGCAATGTATGCGTGGGGAAAAAACACCACAGATGGCAAGCCATTACCACAAATTTCACCTTTAGAAGCACGTATCAACCTACGTTATATCCAAGATAATTATACTTTGGGAGCGTTTTGGCGTGTGGTTGATGGACAAAATCGTATCAGTGCGTACCAAGGCAATATCGTGGGTTATGACCTGAAAGAAAGTGCAGGTTTTGGCACACTGTCTTTAAATGGTACTTATCATATTGATGAGGGTGTAGATGTATCTGTGGGTGTAGATAATCTCCTGAATAAAACCTATACCGAACATCTAAATAAACTGGGTGATGCAGGGACAGGTTTAGCGACCGATCAACAGTTTAATAATATTGGTCGCAATTATTGGGCACGCATTTCGATGAAATTCTAAATCTTGATATTTGTCATCCAAAAAGCAGAGCGATCGCTCTGCTTTTTTTATTGGTGCATACTCGCCAGTTGTTTGGCCTTACTTTGATACAGTGCTAAACCGAGTTTTTGAATCGCACGGCCTTTTTGCTGTAATTTTTGATTTAAACTTGGGAGATGCTTAGCACCTGAATACAGGACAAGATTTCTAGCCAATAAATAATAAGCAAACCATGCGGCAAACTGGGGTTTGAGCCCTAATTTATGCATGCGTTTTTTGCCAATAAAAAATTGTGTCAGCTCCAGATGTTGTCGATAAGCCAGTTTTTGCTGAAGTGGTCGAAGGTATTTGTATTGTCGTTCAAAAGGTTCCTTAGAGAGACTGGCGCCGAGTGCCATACTGCTTGCATCGGATTGGGGGTGTACAAATTGCATCCAATACAGCAGTTTCCAACCGTCAGATTCTTTTTCAATTAACCATTTTTCATCAATACCCATTAACCAACCCACATAACGCCAAAAATGCAAAAAACTTTCAGTTTCTTGTTTTGATGGGAAAATCCCTAAAGCGCGAATGCCCAAAAGTACCACACTGCTAAAGGCAAGATGGGTCATCGCCAAGTCAAATTGATTCATCGGCGCCCCCCCCACGTTGCAAAATCCCAGTCTTTGCCTTTTGGGAGTTGATGCCGTACCAAAGCGTGAATAAAACGCACATAAACTGTGTTTTATTTATAATTGGCTTGTTGATGAGTGTGCCAGTTTTGGTCTGGCTACTGCTGAAAGGTGGATTTGTAGGTGTGCTATTGATGGCGACATTATTTGGTATCGTCATTCCATTTATTCAGTGGTTGTATAGAAAGCCTGAAGAAGTGTACGGTGTTATGCCAGTTTTAATGTTTATCTTATGGGTGCCTGTGGCGTATTGCATGCTTTCTGTACGCTAAAAGCACTTTTTTAAGTAAAAAACACTGATTTAGTAGAATAAATAAACAAACGTAATGAAAAACTAAAAATAAATGGAAAAGGGTGTTGCGTTGGATCAGAAATGCTGTAGAATGCACATCCATCGGCGGTGATGAAGATTAAAACTTCTGATAAAACAATGACTTGGTTAAATTGATTGAGTTGGGTTTTATTTGATAAGTTTAAAAATAATTTGAATTACTGGT
>NZ_VOZP01000012.1:0-162015 GCF_013419735.1 Acinetobacter sp. YH12064 | reverse complement strand
TACACAAACTAAGTTATATAACATACTGTGCATAATTCAATCGTTACTATGAACGTAGATCAGTAATGGATTTTAAGCAGTTAAAATTCCATACTGTGAATTATTGTTTAGGGGGGATAAAAGGAAAACGTCAGCACTACGTTGATATAATTGGCAGGATAATTTTCCGTTTTGGACAAAAAATTGGAATAAGGTATGGCATGGTGGCAATGCAACATTACCTGCCTCATTTGGGTTCCAACCCGACACGATTAGACGACGAGAGTTAGGATTAGTTTTGATTTCATTGACCAACCATTTAATTTGGTCAAAACCATCTTGTTCATATAGGCCATCGGCTTTTTTGGTTGCACCGAAATTACGCCATTGATGACCGTAAACAGGACCTAATTCGCCGGCAGGACGACCAAAGCGTGCAGTTTGTTCTGCGGTAGACCATTCATCCCAAATCGACACTTTATTGTCTTGCAAATATTGAACATTGGTATCGCCTTTAAGGAACCACAACAGTTCAATCACGATAGAGCGGAAATGAACTTTCTTGGTGGTGAGTAAAGGGAAACCTTGAGAAAGATCGAAGCGCATTTGATGACCAAATACAGAACGTGTTCCCGTACCCGTACGGTCGCCCTTGTCGCCGCCGTTGTCGAGAATGTGTTGTAAAAGGTCTAAATACTGGCGCATGTCTCTCTCATAATTTGCTAAATTTCTTGTGGCACATATTAGCTTGTTTTGCGTGTGGAAGAAACTGTGATGGGCGCTTGAATATAGTCAGGTTTAAAAAATCCAAAACATACGGTGTTTATTGGGTGATGACCAAATTTTGCAGGCAACAAGAGCTGAGTTGTCTGGGCTGAAGACGCCTATTAATAACAATTACATCAAGTGTTAACGAGACAATATGTCTGTTAAATCAAGCATGAGCTTAGAAGACTTAAGCTCTATTGTTTACATATTAAGCGATGTTACATTCACAGCGTTGAAAAAAATACAGATAAGTTTGATTAAAAAATACACGTGATTTTTCTCATTATGAAGAGGTGATTTTAGGCTATTATTTCTGAATAAGAGTTTGATATAAAAAATAAATATATTTGAATTAAAAATAGACGGTCGTATTTAAATGTGAAGATTTGTTTAAGAAATCTTACATTTTTTACATGAAAAAACATGATTTACGCGGTACTATCACCCTCGTTAAAATTTTTGAATGCCTAAATATAGGCGGGAGTGTGGGTTAAAGAATGGCTTATGATCACAATGTAAACTTGAGTGAAGTGCATGCTCCAGTTCAGGCAAATATCATAATTCGTTCTCAGGCGAGTAAAAATACGGGCAAGTCCAATACCACTCAAAAAGCAGCGACTAAAAATGTGGTATCCCGAAATGGTCAGCGTATCGATATCGATCGTTTGACTGGATTTTTACAAGGCATTACCCGCAAAAGCAGTACTCAGAAATGTGCCCGCAGTGTTCGTTTAGCACTTGAGTCCGCAGGGGCACGTTTTAACGGTCACCCCGTTGCCGCAGCAGATTGGGGCAGCACATTACAAAAAATTGGTTATCAAAAAATTAATTTAGCGTTTGATCGACCTAAGAAAGGCGATATCTATATTATCGACCGCAATCAAAGTAGCCGTTATGGTCATATCGCAGCATATTCAGGTAAGGATTGGGTGTCTGATTATCGTCAAGCGGGTTATGCGGTCTATCGAACTCCAAATGTGAAATATAGCTATTATCGCTTAGCGGATTAACAGCCCGTGGCTGAATAAAAGGTTAGTCTTCAAACCTTTTTGCACGCTGACTGTAGATCGAGACGATAAATAATCCAATTGCAGTAAAGCCCACACATTGCAGCGCTAAAATCCAGCGTTGCTCATTGGGTAGAAAATAAATTAAGCACACTAAACATAAAATTGGCAAACCAGCCAAACCGCATTTTAATGACGGAGACAGTGTTTTTAGTTTGTCTTGTCTGAGCTTATAAAGCAGATCAATCATCATACCAATGGCTAAACTGAAGCCCGCAAAGCGGGGATCTAGTTGTTTTTGTTCAGCGCATAGAAAAATAAGCACACAGGTACTGATACAAATGATGAGCTTGATTTGTCGGTTACAGCGCTCAGAGTACCAAAACGTCAGCATTTAAACCTTACCTTCGGGTGAAGTTTTCTCGTTTTTATTCAGCAGTGAAATCGGGGAGAGCAGGCAGATTGCCAAAGCCATAAAGCCAATGCCTTGAGCACCCGGAATCAAAATTTCACCCTTATTCATGTTGATAAAAACCAGTGCCAACAGCAGTGCAATCGGAATCCACGTCAATAAACGATAGAGTAAACCAGTTGGGTTTTTTGCTGCAAAATGAATCTTGCAATAACGACAAATCAGGAAAATCACGCCTGTACCCATGAACATGAGAATGGCTTGAAGTGTTAAGGGTTCCATCCAATACAGAACACCGGTCAGTACGACCATCGCAATAAAAAACAGGATTTTTTTAAGTACAGAAACGCTGGGGTTAAACCAAAATTCAAGCATGGATCGATAGTTTTAAAATAAGCTGAATAAACTTTAGCACAGATCAGTTGTCTAATTCAGTCACTTCATGTGCAGTAAATGCGTATGAAGGAGTAAATTTCAGCGCATAAAAAAGCGAGGCTTAAACCTCGCTTGCTTAAAGACATTTAGAAAATATTAGTGATTCTTTTGTGGACCCCAGTCATAGATTTTTTTCTGGTAGGCATACCACATCATCCATAGTCCAATCAGAATCATCGGAACTGTCAGGAACTGACCTTTACTCATCCATCCGATGAACAGTTGACCATTGTCCGGCTCACGGAAGAATTCAACGGTGAAGCGTGCGATTCCATATCCGATGAGGAACAGGGCTGAAACGGCATAACGTGGGCGAGGTTTTGAACTAAACCACCACAGCACAATAAACAGAATTAAACCTTCACAGAGGGCTTGATAGAGTTGCGACGGATGGCGCACCAACTGAAGTGGATCGGTCGGGAAGATCATGCCGAAAGCAAAATTAGGGTCGGTCACTGCACGACCATATAGCTCGCCACCAATAAAGTTCCCAATACGACCAAACATTAAGCCTGTTGGAACGCAGGGTGCGATAAAGTCGAGGGTCTGGAACCAAGTCATTTTATATTTCTTGCACCACACTAACATGGCAATCATGACCCCAAGGAAACCGCCATGGAAGCTCATGCCGCCTGTCCAAACTTGGAATAGCCACAATGGGTTGGCAAGGAACTGATCGAAACCATAAAAGAAGACATAGCCAAAGCGTCCACCAATCACGACACCCAATGCACCGTAGAAAATCAGGTCTGAGACCATTTCTGCGTTCCAGCCGTCACGTTGTTTTGCGCGGTAGCTTGCCAAGCCCCATGCAAATAAAAAGGCCAATAAATACATCAGACCATACCAGTGAACTTGTAGTGGCCCCAGTGATATCGCCACAGGGTCGATATTTGGATATGTCAGCATTGCTGTTCCTTGTCATTATGTTTTGCACAGATTTTAGCTGAATGTGCTGAAAAATGTTGTACATTCAATGTGTAAAGATATTGAGAGTTGAATATGTGCATTGTGGCTTTTGCTTGGCAGGTCTTGGATGACATGCCACTCTGCCTGATTTCGAATCGTGATGAGTTTTATCATCGACCGACGGCAGGCCTAAAGCAATGGGTAGATAGTCCGATTATTGCAGGGCAGGACTTACAGTCTGGTGGAACATGGATGGGGATAACCGCTCAAGGGCGTTGGGCGATTGTGACCAATTTTCGTGATGGTCGTGATCAGACTGCATATTCCACTTCACGTGGCGCTTTGATTCAGCAATTTTTAGAATCTGAGCAAACGCCCATTCGGTTTGCGCAAGCACTGGAACAAATCCAATGTAATTATGCCGGCTTTAATTTATTCGTTGGCGATGCCACTCAAGCCGTTTATATGAGTAATCGCGGTGAAGGGCCACAAGTCTTAGCCAAAGGGGTGTATGTCACATCTAATGGTTTAATGACTGAACATTGGGAAAAGACCCGACATTTACGCAAACGTTTCACGCAAGAATTTTTGCCGATGCTACAAAGCCAGCAACCACAGGCGGATATAGACGCCGCTGCGTGGGATATTTTGGAAGATGAACGTAAAATCATTCCAGCATTGTTACCCAATACTGGGATTCAGGCGGAAATGGAACATTTGTTGTCTTCAACCTTTATTCAAAGTCCAGTGTATGGCACCCGCTGTTCAAATTTATTATGTATGCGGGATTCACAGTGGCATTGGCAGGAAAAACAGCAGCAGGGTGAGCAACAAGGACAGATCACCCAGATAGAAGTGCATTTAAAGCCATAAAAAAAAGCCGACGATTCGTCGGCTTATTTTTTTAGAGGTGTCTTATGCGGTTTTTTGTGTTGGCTGAGCTTGTTCTACCGCTTCGCCAGCAATCACACCACCATCTTTACGGGTGATGACAACGGTTGCAGAACGTGGACGTGAGGTCGCTGCTGCATTGGTTTGTGATGCAGGCCAGTGGCTGGTCGGTTCAGCATAGGATGCTGAATCTTCGCCGGGATGTTGCACATTGATAAAAATCGCTTTGTAGTCAGGTGTCATCGTCACACCTGTGATTTCACACTCTTTTGGTCCTGTCAGGAAGCGACGTAAGTTTTCATCATTCAGTTTTGCACCCACAATGGTTTCTTGACCCGATGATGTCGTGGCTTTTGTGCCATCACCGACTTGACCCGGAAGCGCAGCAAGCATCATACAGTTGGTGGTATCGGTATAAGCACCGTCATCGGTTTGAATCCATAACACACCACGTGGGTCGAACCACATCCCATCGGGTGAAGACAAGTCATTGTTGTCATTTAGACCAGATAAGTTAATGTTGCTCGCCATTTTTGCTTCAGCACCAAACAGGTAAATATCCCAAGTAAAGCTGAGTGCTGTGGTTGTATCACCATCTTCACGGAAACGGATAATATGACCGTTGACGTTGCCTTTACCACCTTCAGGGTCGGTGTAGTTACGTGGGTTGGCTGCATCAAGTGCATGCGTCGTACCACGGTTCGAGTTATTGGTGAGGGTCACATAGACTTCACCATTGTCTGGATGTACAGCAACCCATTCAGGACGGTCCATTTTGGTAGCACCGACAGCATCTGCGGCAAGACGTGCGAAGGTCAGAACATCTGCTTGTGAGCTAAACGGATACACGCTGTTGCTTTGGTTTAAACCATTGACGTTATAGCTCAATTCAATCCATTGACCTTTGCCATCATTGTTAAATTTGGCAACGTATAACTTACCGTTGTTCATGTATTTGTCGCCCGCGGCATAGCCACCGTTGACATCTTTTTTATTCCATTTTTGGTCGGATACAAATTTATAGATGTATTCACCGCGTGAATCATCGCCCATGTAAAACGCGAGGTTGTCATCTTCACGTAAGCGACTTGCACGGCAGTCTTCATGTGCAAAGCGACCCAGTGCTGTACGTTTTACGGGGTTTTCACGACGGTCAAATGGATCGATTTCGACAATCCAACCAAAGGTGTTTGGACCATTACGATAATCTTCTGCTGCCTGAGTACCGGTAACATTCGCCGACCAACGGTCATATAAATCTTGAGACTCATTACTTCCAATCGCTGTTTCCCAACCATAGCGTGAGTTTGCACCCGCTTTTAGGCCATAACGGTTGAGTGCCACAATTTCAGCAGGACTACGTTTGGCATCATCTGCTTTCGCACGAGCGAAGTAACCAATGAAGTTTTCTTCTGTCGTCAGGTAAGTTCCCCATGGGGTATAGCCATTACCGCAGTTGTTGTGTGTACCACGGGTTTGCTGGCCATTGGTTGAAAATTTCGTGCAAACTAAGCTTGAGCCTGCAACTGGGCCTTTAAAGTCCATTACGGTCGATGCTGTGATACGACGGTTAAATGGAGAGTTTTGTACCAGTTTAACGGCTTGAGTCTTGCTGTCTTTTTCAATTTGAATGACAGAAACACCGTGTGCATTGACTTCACGGATGACTTCATCTTCAGGGCGACGACCATCTACTTTGGTTGGGCCCTGCGGGTGTAAGAAGGTTGGATTGATGTATTCATGGTTCATCACCAACAAACCTTGGTCAGACTGTTTGGCATCATAACGTCCAGAGGTGATATTTAAACCAAAGAAGCTCATACCGTCATGGCAGTCACCAGAGCGGAATTGGAAGCTCGGGCCAGAAGGAACATTGTTATCATCCCATGCTGGGTATGCAGGGTTAATCGAGTCACCCATCGCATATAGCACATGCGCTTGATAGCCTTCAGGAACGGTCACGATGTCGTCTAAATTCTTTTTCACTGGTGTGAAATTGAACTTGGTCGGTTTTTGATTTGGATCTGTAACTGGTGGTTTGGTATTGCTATTTGAACCTGAGTCATTGTCATCATTACACCCCGTTAATGAAGATGCCAATGCAAGTGCGACTGCACCACTCGCAGTCTTGGTAATCAAGCTACGACGGCTGATGCGTTGTTCTAAAATGTCACGAAAATGAAGGTTATCCGAAGTGTTGTTATCAAGTTCTTGATCTTCGTTATATGGCATGTTTGTCATGAATTTAAATCCTGGCAAAGGTGTGCTGGGTAAAAGTTGATCACATAAAACTATCGATAAAATATGACAATGCTTTGAAGCTAATGTTGCAAACTGATGAAATAGGCGTTTAGATTTCGCTGCATGAAAATTGCAAAACATTAAATGGGCGCATAAAAAAAGAGGCTATCTCAGCCTCTTAGGTGTAAAACTCACCAAAATTGTCGAAACATCAGTTTGTTTAAGTTGCAGATGTACGTCGTTTTTCAATCAGCTTGCCAAAGAACAAACCCAGCTCAAAGAGCATCCACATGGGAATGGCCAGCATGATCATCGAAAGCGCATCGGGTGGCGTGGCAAACATGGCGACAAAAAAACAGCCGACGATAATAAAACGACGCTTCTCCACCAAGGTTTGAGTAGACACCACCCCGATCAAAATCAAAATTAGCGTGATGATGGGAATTTCAAAGGTCAGCCCAAACACCAAAAAAAGCTTTAAGCAGAAACTTAAATAACTATTGATATCCGTCATCGGGGCGACTGTTTCAGGGGAAACACTCATAAAAAAATGTAGGATGGAGGGCAGAGCAACCCAATAGGCAAATGCAATTCCGACATAGAAGAGGACGATACTGCCGAATAATAAGGGCATCGCCAAATGACGCTCTTTTTCATACAGTGCAGGTTTGATGAAGGCCCAAAGTTGATAAATCACGAAAGGCATCGCGAGCATAAGCGCGACAAAGAAATTCAACTTGAACGGCGCCATAAAGGTGGCGGTCACATCCGTTGCGATCATGGATGAGGTCATCGGCAACTGCGCACGCAGTGGCTCTGACATCAATTGATAGCTTTGATTGGCAAAGGGCAATAAACAAAAGAACAGAATCAAAATGAGCCCTGTAATTTTGATCAAATGCCGACGCAAAATCACCAAATGTTTGGTGATCGGCATTTCTTCCAAATCAGGCACAGTGTTCTGTGAATTGTTCAGTGAAAGATCTGTCATACGGCCACCTGATATTCTGCTAATACATCGGTCGAACTTAATGTGGGAACCTGGTCTGTTTTAATCTCGTGCTTTTTTTTCATTTGGGGGTAGCCACGGCAAAGATCGTGCTCTGACCACGTTCGATGTACTGATAACGTGGGGATAAATTTTTATTGTCAGGTAGGACGGCTTCTTGTTGTTTTAGCGCAGTCTGTTCTATGGGGTGTTGCGTTTGTTGCAATTCATTCATCTGAGCCTGCATACGCGCTTCGAGCTGTTGAATACGTTGCATTTCTTTTTGCATTTCTTCACGAAGTTCGGACATGCGAAGTTCACGGTCAATATCTGTTTGCACGTTACTGATCAGTCGTTTAACTTTCCCGTACCATTTACCTGCAAAGCGAATACCTTCAGGCAGTTTTTCTGGGCCGAGTACGATCAGCGCAATAATGCTGAACACCAGTAATTCGCTAATACCAATATTAAGCATTATGACAACTCCTTAGCTTTGAACTGAGGAATTGGTTTTATTTTGAGCTTCATGCTCTAGCGTGCGAGGCTCATTAAGCTGTGTATTTGCTGCGTCTTCATCACGCATCGATTTTTTGAAATCTTTGACCGCGCCGCCGACATCTTTGCCCAAGTTTTTTAGTTTTGATGTACCAAAGAGTAAAATCACCACAATTGCAAAAATCAGTACATGCCAAATCGATAGTCCAGCCATCTTGTTATCCTCTTGTTGGTCTGCACAACATTTCAGCAGTTGTAGATGACAGTGAAGTGACCAAGATGTTGCAGTTTAAAGACAGCAGCGAAGCTTATGTTCAGTGTTACTATGCTTGGATTGAGCAGTGAGGGTGGTGTAGTGGCGTTTCTTCTTCCGATATTGGGTTTTTTAAGTGGCCTCGGATTGGCATCATTATCAGGAACCGCATCGCTCAAATCGATTTTCTCTAGCTTACTTGCACGCTGTTTTATTCCAGCCGTGATCATCTACAACATGGTGTTCTATCAAGCAGGCAGTTTAGCGCTCATGCTCTTTAGCTTTAGTGTTGCCGTGCTGATGTTTTATTTATTTCGCTGGCTGTTAAAAGATAGTTTACGTGCCTTGTGTGTCAGTTATTTGAACTTGGCTTGGCTGGGTTTTCCTTTTGCATTAGCACTGTTCGGTCCTGAAATTAGTGCAGCGATGGTGGCTCTGTATGTTGGTGGCTCTATCTTTGGCAATATGTGGGCCGTGACAGCCGTCAGTTCAGCCCAACTCCCATGGTCGAGCGTGATTCAAAAAGTGGCGATGTCACCGCCTGTATTTGCCTTGATGATTGCAGGTGTCTGTCGAATAGTTGGACTGCAGCATTTAGAAGAACATCAGATCTTAGATTGGCTCTATCAAGCTGCAAAAATTGGAATGAGTTTCACAGGGATGTGCGTCTTAGGGATGTGGCTGCGCCAAACTAAGGTAAAGTGGCATGATCTGATTAACAGTAGTCGTATTTATGCGATGAAACTCACCGTTGGCGCGGTGATCTGTAGTTTGAGTTATGCCTTTCTTCCGATTCCCCAGATCGAGAAATATATTGGGGTGATGTTCATGCTGTTCTGCTTACCCCCTGCCGCCAATATTGTGGCTTTAGAAACGCATTATCAAGGAACAGGAACTTCGGCACGTTATATTGCTTCAGGCACGATTATGAGCTGCATCGTCGTCAGTTTTTATGGGTTAATTTTGCATCTTTTTTCGCTTTAAAATGAAAAGTGAATTATAGATGCCCGCAAAGGGCGACTACTTGAGCTGTTTTCGAATCTGCCAATCACGCACGAGGGCGTATATCATTGCGATACCTATCAGGCCTGGAAATCCAACCTGACCTTGCGACAGATTAAGCATGATCGACAGCACGATCACCACTGCAAAAATAACGTAAGTGGTACGAAAGCCTGAGGTGAGCGGGTAGGTTAGTTGCGCATGGCAATGAGGGCAGCTTAGTTTTTGAAAACCAAGAAATGAGCGTGTTGGGATTTCAGTTGAAGTGTGATGGCAAGCGTTGCATATGATCTGTATCGGTTGAAGTGCCATAATTATTCTATTTTTATTCAGGGATTGGAGTTAATCTTTGGCATTAAGATTAACTCCAATTTAACTTATTTCAAACTTGCTTTAAATAATTTCATCGCCTGACCACGATGGCTGATTTTATTTTTTTCTTCTTTTGATAATTCAGCACTAGAAACGTTTAGTTCAGGCAGCCAAAACAGTGGGTCATAGCCAAAGCCATTTTCACCACGTGCTGCTTCCATCACTTCACCGCGCCAAACCCCTTGAAAAATTTGTGGGAGTGGGTCTTCTGCATGTTGGACCAAAGCCAAGACACATACAAACATCCCTTCGATTGCTTCACCCTCTTTACGGAGTGGTTTGAGGTCAGCAAGCAACTTGGCATTGTTAGCGGCATCATTTCCATGTTCACCTGCATAGCGCGCAGAGTAAATTCCTGGTGCGCCACCGAGTACAGGAACGCAAATGCCAGAATCATCTGCAATGGCTGGCTTGCCTGAAATTTTCGACGCATGACGCGCTTTAATAATGGCATTTTCAACAAAGCTTAGGCCGTCTTCGATGGCATCCTCAATGTTTAATTGACCTTGAGGAATCACTTCAACAGGCAAATTCAGTTCCGCAAACATTTTTTCAAATTCTGCAATTTTGCCTTTGTTATTACTTGCAAGCACCAAAGTGCCTTGAGATAACCAATCAGTTGAAGCCATGTGAATATTCACCATAAAACAAGATTTGAGGCTATTTTAACAAGATGCTGTGGTTGACAGGCAATAAAAAAGCACCCGAAGGTGCTTTTTAAGATTCAAAAACTTATTGCGCTTGAATCCATTTGTCTGCACGGTCACGTGCTTGACGAATTTGGTCTTGGCTTAAGTTGGCTGCCAAAGCAGTTTTCTTACCTTCAGACAAGCTAATCACTTTGTTGTCGAGCATGCCATCACGGGTAGAAAGCTCATACCATTGGTATGCACCCATGTAGTTTTTCTTTTGCTCTTCCATCATGGCTAAGTTAAAGCTTGCGCGGTTATCACCACGGCTGGCTGCTTTTTCGAAATATTGACGAGCAAGCGCTTCATCTTTTTTAGTCCCAATGCCATCTGCAAGCATACGACCTACATTAAGCTGTGCTGCAGATAAACCTTGATCAGCAGCAGCCTTATACCATGCAAAAGCTTGACGTTCATCTTTGGCAACGTCTTTACCTTGTTGATATTTAGTGCCTAAGTAAAACTGAGCACCGGGCTGACCTGCTTTAGCAGCTTTACTTAAGCTGTGAATATCCATAATTGAATATTGAGCAGCTTGGCTAGAAACTGAAGATGATGGAGCAACATAATCCGCATGGGCTTGTATGCTAAAAAGTCCAATCAGTAGCGTCGTGCTTAATAATAATTTTTTCATAGAGCGCTCACTCGATAAATTGCGACTTCACCAAATAGATTTGGGAGACGTTTACTGAGTAAACTGTCTTGTTGATCCCCATTCACGGCAAGTCGGTTAATAATCCGGATGTTATTCTCAGCACACAGCGCTTCAAAATCACGGAAAGTACATAAATGAATATTGGGCGTGTTATACCACATATAGGGTAACGCGTCTGAAACGGGCATCATTCCTTTTAATGCAAGGAAAGAACGAGTCTTCCAATGTGCAAAGTTTGGAAAGGTAATAATAGCCTGTTTCCCCACACGCACCATGTCTCTTAAGAGAACGTCTGGTGCATCTACAGCTTGCAAGGCTTGTGCCATAACCACATAGTCAAAAGACTGGTCGGCAAAGCGACTTAAACCTAAGTTCAAGTCCTGTTGGATGATATTTAACCCGCGACTGACTGCAATTGCAATCTTTTCTTGATCAATTTCTAAGCCATATGCACGAATATTGTGCTTTTTGCTCATATGTGCAAGCAGTTCACCGTCACCACACCCTAAATCGAGTACGCTTGAATCTGGTTTAATCCAACGTTCAGCCAGTTGATGATCAATACGCATTAGTTGGTCTCCTTCGGTGTTTCTTGCAGGTGTTTTACACCGCCTAGGAATGCACGTAAGCTTTTCACATATAACGGAATCGGGAACAAGAAAGAGTCATGGCCTTGTTCAGCATCAATATCCACATAGCTCACAGGCTTATGATTGCTAATTAATGCATCTACAATTTCTTGCGAACGAGCAGGGGCAAAACGCCAGTCCGTTGTAAACGAAACAACTAAAAATTGACACTTGGTTTTAGACATCGCGGTTTTTAATGATTGCTCATATTCACGTGATGGATCGAAATAATCTAAAGCCTTGGTCATGATCAAATAGGTATTGGCATCAAAGTTACGGCTAAATTGCTCACCTTGATAACGCAAATAACTTTCGACTTGGAATTCGACGTCAAAGCCATACATAAATTTACCTGACTTTAAGTCACGGCCAAATTTTTGTTTCATGGCCTCTTCAGAGAGGTAAGTGATATGACCGACCATACGGGCCAAGATCAAACCACGCTTAGGATAACTGTCATTTTCTAAATAGCGACCATCATGGAAATCTGGGTCAGACAAAATCGACTGACGTGCCACTTCGTTAAAGGCAATGTTTTGCGCAGACAGTTTAGGTGTGCTGGCAATAATCACGCACTTTTGTAAACGATCTGGATAGTCCACAGACCATTGTAGAGCTTGCATGCCCCCTAAAGAGCCGCCAATCACCGCATACCACTGCTGAATCTCTAAACGATCAGACAACATGGCTTGGGTTTTGACCCAGTCACGGACAGTCACTAATGGGAAATCAGGACCATAAGGACGATTGTCATTTTCAGGATTTGGAGAGGTCGGTCCAGTAGAACCGCTACAGCCGCCAATATTATTTAGTGCTACGACAAAGAATTTTGACGTATCAATGGCTTTGCCTGGTCCAATACATGCGTCCCACCAGCCCGGCTTACGGTCATCTTCATGATGATAACCTGCAGCATGGTGATGGCCTGACAGTGCATGACAAATCAAAATTGCATTGGATTTGTCCGCATTCAGTTCGCCATAAGTTTCAACCATGAGCTCAAAACGTGGGAGTATGCGATCGCATTCGAGCTCTAACGGCTCTTCAAAAATAAACTTTTGTGGGGTAACTAAGCCCACTGAGTCAGCTGGAAAAGACACAGGAATAATTCGCCTTAAATCTTTAGTATGAATAATAAAAGGATACCACTTGAGGGTATCCTTCTAAAGTCATTTTATTGCTATTTGATATTTATAGCATTGAATTAGACTGCAGCAGCAATCACTTGTTCAGTACTCAAAACACCTTGTTCAATTAAACGGTTAGTGCTGGCAATAATCGCCTCGATAGATGCAGTCACGATGTTGTCATGCACACCTGCGCCGAATGCAGACTTACCTGTACCTTTCACTTGAAGTTCAATTAAAGCTAATGCTTTGGCATGCGCACCAGAACTGATACTACGTTCTTCATAGTTCAAGACATCAATCGGCAACTGCAATGCATTTAAGATAGCAGAAATTGGGCCGTTGCCTTCACCACGTAATTGCTGGATCTCACCGTTCACTTCGATATCGAGTTCAATGACTTGCTTGCCATTTTCATCATGTAAGCGGTAGTTTTTCGCAGCATAATGCGTATCTTTGGCAGCCACATACGTGTCTTTAAACAATGACCAGATCGCTTGTGCAGAAATCTCAGTACCGTCTTCATCTGTTTTTTGCTGTACGATTTGCGAGAATTCAATTTGAATACGGCGAGGCAACACCACGTTGTAATTTGATTCTAACAAGTACGCAATACCGCCTTTACCAGACTGTGAGTTGACACGAATCACGGCATCATAGTCGCGGCCCAAGTCTTTCGGGTCGATTGGCAAATAAGGCATATCCCACATTTCTTCGTTCTTTTGGAACTCGAAACCTTTTTTAATGGCATCTTGGTGTGAGCCAGAGAACGCGGTGAAGACCAAATCACCAGCATACGGATGACGAGGGTGTACCGGCAAGCCTGTGCATTCTTCAATGATTGAAATGATTTCGTTAATGTTTGAGAAATCTAAGTTTGGCGCAACACCTTGGGTATACATGTTCAATGCAATCGCTGCAACGTCCACGTTACCTGTACGTTCACCGTTACCAAACACACAACCTTCGACGCGGTCAGCACCAGCCATAATGGCCAACTCAGAAGCGGCAATACCACAGCCACGGTCGTTATGACAGTGCACAGAAATAATCACACCGTCACGGCGTTGAATGTTACGGTGCATCCATTCCACTTGGTCTGCATAGACGTTCGGACCTGAAACTTCAACCGTTGCAGGCAAGTTTAAAATCACTTTGTTCTCTGGAGATGCTTCCCAAATTTCAGTGACCGCATCACAGACATCTTTAGCAACTTCTAATTCTGTTGCAGTAAAACACTCTGGACTGTATTGGAATACAAATTCAGTTTCAGGCTGTTTTGCAGCGTATTCTTTGACTTTCGTTGCGGCATTAATCGCTAATTGTTTTGCACCAGCAACATCAACATTCAACACTTTATTGCGGAATGTTGGCGAGTTTGAGTTGTAGATATGCACGATGGCACGTTTTGCACCTTGTAAAGATTCAAATGTACGTTGAATCAAATGATCACGTGCTTGAACCAAAACTTCGATGTACACATCATCGGGAATATGCCCGCCTTCGATCAACAAACGGGTGAAATCAAAGTCGATTTGTGATGCAGAAGGGAAGCCGATTTCAATGTGTTTGAAACCAATTTTCACAAGCATTTGGAACATTTTGAACTTTTGTTCAATGTTCATTGGCTCGAAGATCGCTTGGTTACCGTCACGAAGGTCGGTACTCATCCAGATCGGCGCTTTATTGATTTCGTTATTTGGCCATTGACGGTCTGGTAAGTCTACACGTTGGTACATGCGACGGTATTTTTTGCTTGGATCTGCCAACATCATGTGAAAACTCCTTATAGCACCGTGGATAAATGTCGTGGATAAACGGCAAGGTACTACTTATATAGATTGTGTCTATTCTAACAATTTACAAGTTTAATTTCGGAGTCTTTAGTCGAAAGTCGAAATAAATCTGTAAAGATTCACATGACTTAGCTTTACCGTAAGCTCGTAAATGTATAACTAAATATTAGTCCATATATTCCGGAAATAATTTCCTATTTTTGCGTCAAGATGCCATTACTGGAAAATATTTTTCTATAAAATTAGCTTTTTTGAAAAATATAATCTTTGTTGATCTCATCGACGGTGGCTGTTCCCATCAATGCCATCGTAATCTCAAATTCTTCTTTCAGTATTTTGAGTACATGGGCAACACCTAAAGCGCCCGCTGTAGCTAAACCATAAATGCAGGGACGGCCGACTAATACGGCAGATGCACCCAAGGCTATCGCTTTAAACACATCTGAACCACGACGAATACCACCATCATATAAAACTGGAAAATCCTTAGGCACAACTTTTTTAATCAGTTCTAAGGCGGTGAGAGGGGAAATGCAACCGTCCAGTACGCGCCCACCATGATTCGACACAATAATGCCTTGTACACCGTGTTGCAGGGCAAGTTCAGCATCACGTGGACTGACAATGCCCTTTAAAATAATCGGTAATGAGGTGTTTTGACTGAGCCAAAGGATATCGGCCCATGTCGGTGCGATTTTCATCAGACCGTTAAATACGGGATGGTCGCCATCGTTGAGCTCAGGCAATGGGATATGTGCAGGGGTATGCGGATGTTGCATGCCTTCAGGCAAATGGAAAAACACTCGACGTTCACGGTCACGAATCCCTGTATGCGGGGAATCAATGGTTACTACAATCGCTGTGTAAGCATGTTCTTCTGCCATCTTGACCAGTGATAATGACTTTTCGCGCTCACCTTGCCAATACAATTGGAACCATTTGTAAGGATTGTCCTGCTTTAACTCACGCATATCTGTATTGGTAAACGTACTGAGGATCATATTGCTGCCAAGGACTTCGGCGGCGAGGGCTGTTGCAGCTTCGGCATCAGGATGAAATTGTTGTTGATGACCTATCGGGGCTACAAAAATAGGATGTGGGAAACGTTGCCCTAAGATTTCGATTTGGGTATGACCTTGGGTTAGATCTTTCAGCATACGTGGTAGCAGTTGTATCTGTTCAAACTGAGACAAATTGCCACGGACACTGTGTTCATCCATCGAGCCGCCTTGCAAGTACTGCCACACCATTTGAGAAAGGTGCAGCTCAGCCTGTTTTTCGTAATCTGCAATGGTTTGCAAATGAGCTGGAATCTGAGTGAGTGGCGCTAAAATGTTATGATCAGTCATTGTCAGTTTGTCCATGTCTATTGACCTTGAGCTTTAAATTTCGGCCCATTTGCGGATAAGGTTGTGATACAGACTAGTCAACTTGACGACTTCACTATGTGCATCACCCAATTGCATACGCAAATTTTGAATGCTTTGATCGAGATTAAATAACATGTGACGCTCAGCATCTTCACGGATCATACTTTGCAACCAAAAAAATGAAGCAATACGACAGCCTGCAGTCACAGGAGTAACTTCATGCACACTGGTAGATGGATACAAAATCAAATCTCCGGCAGGGAGTTTCACTTCGTGATAGCCATAGGTGTCTTCAACCACAAGTTCACCACCTTCATATTCTTCAGGTTCACTTAGAAAAATCGTGCAGGACAAATCGGTACGAATTTTTTGATTGCTGTCGGGCATCCAACGAATGGCATTGTCGACATGGAAACCAAACGTTTCACCATTTTCATAGCGGTTAAAATAGGGCGGCAAAATATTGAGGGGGAGAGCCGCTGATGTAAAAAGCGCGTGTTGTGACAATTCATGCAGAATAATGTCACCTAAATGCTGTGTTAATGAATGGTCTATATCTAGCTGTTGGTTGTTTTTTACATTTTTAGACAGTGAGCCCGTAGTTTTTTGACCATTAATCCATTCTACTTTTTGCATTTCTGTGCGGAAGTAGTTGACCTGTTCTTTACTCAATACATTTGGGATATGGTGAATCACGGCCTAACCCTTTGGAACTGTAATATTAATGTTTTGATCATATACAAAAATAGCCTCGAAGCGAGGCTATTTGAGTCAATACCATAAATTATTTATGGTATTTATTTCTTCTTAGTATTTAAAGTTAACAGATAGAACTGCACTGCGGCCTTCTGCTTCAGTGGCATAGTGAGATGCGTAGGCTTTAGTGAAATAACGTTTGTCAGAAAGGTTATTTACATTCAACTGTAAATCCACATTTTTGTTAACGGTATAACGCGCCATAGCATCGTAGCGTACATAAGATGGAGCCCATTTGATGTTTGCAACATCACCATAAACTTTGTCTGAATATACTGCACCACCACCCAAAGTTAATTGCGGCAATATCTTATAGGTAGTCCATAATGTTGCTGCTTGTTTAGGTACATTAGGCATTTGGTTGCCATTATAAATGGCATTATCTGTACAAGTTGCTGTTGAACCTGAACCACGGCATGATTTACCATTTTTTGTTAATTCACTATTAAGATAAGTATAACCTGCCGAAATATCCCATTTATCGGTAATTTGACCATTTAATCCTAATTCAACACCATCAACTTTACTTTCACCTACATTCGCATAAGTTGTTGGGTCAAGTTGTACACGAGTATTTTGTTTTTCAGTACGGAAGATCGCTGCTGTTAAATTCAAACGATCATTTAACAAGTCCCATTTAGTACCCAACTCGTAAGTTTGTGCTTCTTCAGGATCGATCATTTGGTTATTAGCATTTATGGTTTCGCTGTTATCTCCCCAACCAGCATTTAAGCCAACAGGACTGGCAGAGGTAGCATAACTTGCATAAATTGAACCATTTTCAACAGGTTTAAAGGTTATACCTGATTGATATGTAAAGAAGTCTGAATCATTGTTAGCTGTATATGCAGCAGCTGAAGATGTAGCACGAAAGTTTTGTGCAGCTTCAAACTTGTCCCAGCGCACACCAAGATCAAGTAACCATTGTGGTGTGATTTCAATACTATCTAATAAATATACAGAAGTGCTTTCAACCGTGGCATCAAAGTCTTGGCGGGCTTCTAGACGATCTAAAAATGGTTTTTGAGTTGGATTGTTTAGAGAAGTACACCAATTGCTTGAAAGGTCTTTACAGTCGCTGTAAAACCCCGTTGAGGAAACTTTGCCATCTTTACTGTTAATGATGTTATAACCACCTTTGTCAGTTTCTTGCTTGCTATATTCAGCACCGACATTAAAACTGTGATTAATGGCACCTGTAGCGAATTTACCTGTCAATGCTAATTGATTTGTAAAGGTATCGCTATCTGTGATGGCAGAGTTTTGACGATGCCATACTTTGCCATTGGCTACATTGCCTTTGGAGTCATCAGGGTTTGTCCAAACATAATCATTTTTAGATTTGCTGTACATTGCAGTGTTTGTGAGGGTTAAGTTGTCAGTTAAATCATGTTCTAACTTGATTGTTCCTGCTTGGTTTTCTTGTTTTTGGAAGTCACGATCTTTCCAACCATAATAAACGCCTTGTTTTACTTCCGCAGGTTTACCCTGTGGTTTACTTAAACCAGCATCCCAATATGGAACACCTGAATCTGGAGTGTCATCCGATTTTAAATAGTAATAACTTAAAGTTGCACGAGTAGGGGTGTCTAAGCCAAAAGTAATACTAGGGGCAATACCTGCACGTTTGTATTCAGCACCGTCAGCTTGACCTGCTTTCTCATTCATGTGTCCCATAACGGCAACACGTGCAGCAATCCCATTGCCAAAATCTTTATTGCCATCTAGTGTTACACGTGCATAAGCATCTGTACCGCCAGCAACAGTACCTTCTAAGTGGTCGCCTTTTTTAGCCACTTTAGAAATCATGTTGATGCTACCGCCAACAGTACCTGCACCACCCATAGCAGAAGCAGAACCTTTGGTGACTTCAACTTGTTCTATGGCAAACATTTCACGGTTTTGGGAGGTTGAATTACGAATACCATCTAAATACATTGAGCTTTCAGAGCTGTAGCCACGGATAAATGGACGGTCGCCATTTGGGTTGCCGCCTTCACCAGCACCGAGGGTAATACCAGGTACTGTACGTAAAGCATCACTTAAAGTTGTGACTTGCGTGTCTTCAATCAGTTGCTTAGAAATCACTGATACAGATTTTGGTGTATCAAGAAGGGGAGCAACAAATTTAGCATTCGCAGATTTATCAACTTTTAAGCTTGGTGCCTTTTCAGCAACAACTTCTTGGTTAATCGTTGGAAGTTGAGTAACTTGCTCTTGCGCGACTGCATTAACAGCAATGACAGAAAGAGAAGAAGCAATTGCTGAAGAAACAATTTTCTTACGTGTTTTAATGAAGGCCATTTCGAACCCGATTTGGAATAGTGAATTTGTATGCGAATAATAATGATTCTTATTTGTTCTTACATCTTTGTGTAATTGTAAATCACGATAAATAATCATATTGTGATAGTAGTATTTAATGTAATGATATAACAAGTATTAATTAAGACTATGTTTTATTTAAATATTGATAAAATATATTGTTTTTTTATGTTTAATTGAGATTATAAATATAGACATGATTGTGAATTAAATAAGCATAAATCGTAATTGTTAATGCAAAAAAAACCTGCCGAAACAGGTTTTTTAGTTTTGTCTTTTATAAGTACTAAAAGTTAGAAATCATAAGAAATGGATAACCAGTAGTTACGACCAGCTAAGTAAGTTCCAGCCATTGAAGAACCAATGGTCATATAGTCATAGTAAGATGTCTCTACACCTTGGCTATTGATATAAGTTCCATTGCTTGTGAAGTCTTTATCTAATAAGTTATTTATAGAACCATTAATACGAATATTGTCGTTAAGGCTATAACTTGTACCGAGGTTAAATAAATTATACCCCTTCAACTTATTGCCAGTTGCAGCATAAATGATGCCAGCATCACCAGCAGTTTGGACTGTACTATAACGTTTACGATCAGATTTATACTCATGCTGTAACCAAACATCGAGTGAAGGATTAATATGCCAAGTAGATGTCATATTAAAAGCATTTTTGGGTACGTTATTTAGGTACGAGCCTTTATTTTCACCTTTTGTGATCTCACTTTCCATATAGGTATATGCAGCTTTAATATCCCATTCAGGGATAATGCTGTATTTCAAGCTAACTTCAACGCCCTTAGTTTCTGCTTCATTGGCATTAATACTTTGTGAAAAACTATCTTGAGTAATATGGGAACCATAGCTGACACAACCTGCTTGGTTTGGATTTGTTTCAGAGTAACAGTTCCAAAGGTCAGCTCCATCAGTTATCAGATCTTCAATTTTATTAAAGAATGCCGTTGTGGTTAAGTCAAAGCTACCTTTGTTATAATTAAAGCCTAATTCATAGTTGGTGGATTCTTCAGGTTTAAGATTAGGAGAGCCGACACCAAAAGTTGCACCTTGACCACTAACACTAATCACGCCATTGTGTAATGCTTTTGCAGAAGGTGCTTTGTAACCCGTACTTACACCACCTTTCAGTGTTAGATTTTCATTAGTATTCCAAACTAAATATGCTCGTGGGCTGAAGTGACCACCAAAACCTGAATGATCTTCATAACGTCCACCTAAAGTTAAAGCAACTGAATCTAAAAGGCGCCATTCATCTTCAGCGTAGAAAGATAATGAGTCTTTTTTGAATTTTGAGCCTATTCCCGCAATATCGTCGGCAATTTCTGCTTCTTTATATTCGGCACCTACTGTGATTTTATGATCTGCAATAGGCATGACGATATGTGTATCAGCAACAAAGTCAGTGTTTTCTAATGTACGATCTGTGCCTGCAAATGCATTTAATGGGAATGTGTTTCGTGGAATAGTACGGCCTACGGTTTCAGTAGTTGTATGGCTTACGTAAGATGACCATTTACCAAAATCATAGTTACCCTCATGTCCAGCAGAAATTTGATCACGGTTAAATTCTAGTTCGTCTTTATAACCATTAGCACGGCTCGGTGTGTCTTGAGTGCCCAGTCGATTATCATCATTTTTATAGTTTTGACTTGAATGGAAGCCATCTAACCAGAAACTATTTTTATCATCTAAGTTAAAGGATAATTTACCACCAAAATCAAAATTATCTGCTTCACTTGGGCGTGGGTCACGGCCAGATGTACCTGGAATACGTTCAGATTTTTGACGGTCTAAATAAGAACCGCGTAGCTGCATCCCTAATCGTTCGCTTATAAGAGGGCCATTTAAAACAAAACTGGTTTTTGCTGAGTCGGCTTCCCCATTATGTTCCATGAGGTTACCACTCACAGTAACATTACCAGTCCATGTATCAGACACTTTTTTAGTAATAATGTTGATTACACCACCCATTGCTTCTGAGCCATAGCGAGTAGCCATAGGACCACGAATGACCTCAATACGCTCAATTGCAGCAAGGGGTGGTAAGTAACCATTTGATGATTCACCGAAACCATTTGGAGTTACGTCAGAAGATGTTGTTTGGCGACGTCCATCAATTAAAACCAAACTATAGTCATTACCTAGACCACGCATTTTTACGTTTAAGCCGGATGTTTTACCAATACCGTCACGAATATCAATGCCCGGAATGTCAGCTAGTAAATCTGCAATGCTAGAAGCATTTTTCTTTTCTATGTCTGCTTTTGTAACAACACTGATTGAAGCAGGAGCATTCTTGATCTTTTGTTCAAAGCCCGCTGCAGAAACAACAATGGTTTCCATCTGTTGAGCTTGAGATTCAGTCGTTTCAGCATGTGCGAAACTCGTAGTAGTTACAATTGCCCCAAATAAAGCAGCGGAAAGAGGGTTGAGATTAAATTTACTCATAAAAGAATACCAAATATGGACAAGATAAATATATGAAAATAAATTAAAAAAATATCATTAAGAATAATAGTGAGAAAGTTTCTCATTTTCAATGGTGAATTAAAAAATAATCAATATTTCTTCGAAAAAAGCTGAAAAATTCTAAAAATAAGAAGGGCATCCATGCCTGAATTTATAGTGTTATAATCCATTTTTGTATATCTTTAATTGTTGTCATATAATGTGGCACTTTTTTTTAAAACTGTTTTAACTAACAAATTATCGAGGAAGCCATGCAAGTAACTTCTGAAGCGGTTTCGGGCGTTGCCCGTCGTTTAAATGTATCTGTACCGACGAGCCGTATTAACGAGCAGTTTGAAGCTCGCTTGAAACGCACTGCCAAAACTGTGAAGATCAACGGCTTCCGTCCAGGTAAAGTACCTGTAAACGTTGTTCGTCGTGAATACGGTGCTGGTATCTATCAAGAAGTTGTAAACGACATCATTCGTGACACAGTATTCGAAGCGATCCAACAAGAAAAAATCAATGCTGTTGGTATGCCAAACATTGAAAAAACTGAAATGAAAGATGATGCTTTAGTTTATGAAGCAACTGTAGAAGTTTATCCAGAAGTTGAAGTTAAGTTCGAAGGCCTAGAAGTTGAACGTAAAGCAACTTCAGTTGACGACAAAGACGTTGAGAAGATGATTGAAAATCTTCAAAAACAACGTGCTTCATGGGTTGAAACTAAAGGCATGGCTAAAAAAGACATGCAAGTAACTTTCGACTTTGAAGGTACTGTTGATGGCGAGAAGTTTGAAGGCGGCGCTGCTGAAGACTTTAAACTCGTTCTTGGTTCTGGTCGTATGATCCCTGGCTTCGAAGACGGTATCGTTGGTATGAAGAAAGGCGAAGAGAAAGTTATCGATGTAACTTTCCCTGAAGACTACCAAGCTGAAAACCTTGCTGGTAAAGCTGCTCAATTCAAAATCACTGTTAAGCTTGTTGAAAAACAAAAACTTCCAGAAGTTGATGCTGAATTCTTAAAAATCTTCGGTCTAACTGAAGAAGAAGGCGTTGAAAAACTGAAAGCTGACGTGCGTAAAAACATGGAACGTGAAGTGAAAAACGGTCTTCGTAACCAAGTGAAAGGTGCAACTTTTGATGCCCTTGTAGCTGCAAACGAAGTAGAACTTCCAGAAGCAATGGTTGCTCAAGAAATTGACCGTCAACGTCAACAAATGATCCAACAATTCACTCAACAGTTTGGTGCTCAAGGCGCTAAAGCGTTTGATTCAAGCATGCTTCCAGATGACCTATTCAAAGAGCAAGCTGAAAAATCAGTTAAACTTGGTGTATTAGTCAGCAAAGTATTAGCTGATGCTAAAATTGAAGTTGATGCTGCACGTGTTGATGCTTACATCGAAGACATGGCTTCTTCTTACGAAGATCCTAAAGAAGTAATCGAATACTTCAACAACGATAAACAGCAACGTGCTCAAATCGAAGCTGTTATACTAGAAGACCAAGTTGTAGATCACATCTTAGCTTCTGCTAAAGTAACTGATACAACTGTGAGCTATGAAGACTTATTGAAAGAGCAACAAGCTCGTCAACAAGGCTAATTTCTAGCTTTCAAAAAAAGGCGCATTAAGCGCCTTTTTTTATCGAAATTTGCCCCCAAATAAGTTGTCCTGATTTCACAATGCTTATGAAAAAAATATCTGTTATTTAATTGGGAATCTTTTGCAATTTCGACAAATATCCCTCATATTGTGAATTATGGGTTGAGTCAGAAAAATTTAGGAATAAATAACGTATGTATGTTCCAACAATTGAAAACGCACTAGTGCCAATGGTGGTAGAACAGTCATCTCGTGGCGAGCGTTCTTTTGATATTTATTCACGCCTTTTGCGTGAACGTGTGATTTTTTTAACCGGTGAAGTTGAAGACAACATGGCAAATTTGATTGTTGCCCAAATGTTGTTCTTAGAAGCAGAAAACCCAGATAAAGATATTCATTTATATATCAACTCACCAGGCGGTTCGGTTACTGCAGGTATGGCGATTTACGATACCATGCAATTTATTAAACCTGATGTTGTGACTTACTGCATGGGGCAAGCAGCATCGATGGGTGCATTCCTGCTTAATGCCGGTGCTAAAGGCAAACGTTACTGTCTTGAAAATGCCCGTGTCATGATTCACCAACCACTCGGTGGTTTCCGTGGTCAGGCATCTGACATTGAAATTCATGCACGTGAAATTCTATTCATCAAAGAACGTTTAAATCGTTTAATGGCAGAGCATAGTGGTCAAGACTACGAAACTGTTGCTCGAGATACTGACCGTGACAATTTTATGACAGCGCAAGCTGCGAAAGAATACGGTCTTGTGGACGAAGTTTTATCTAAACGCCCATAAGTTTTAAAGAATTAATTATTGGAGTGAATATGTCCGAACATCCTCAAGGACAAAAGCATTGTTCATTTTGCGGTAAAACGCAGTCTGAAGTCGGGAAACTGATTGCAGGTGAGGACGCGTACATCTGTAATGAGTGTGTGGACGTATGTCTTGACCTAGTTCAGACCAGTCAGCAAGTTGAATCAAATGACTGGGCAACTCGTCCTTTACCAAAACCGCATGAAATCCGTGCTGCGCTTGACCAATATGTGATTGGTCAAGATGTTGCGAAAAAGACCCTCTCTGTTGCGGTATACAACCACTATAAACGCCTAAAAGTTGGCACCAGTGGTAAAAAACCAGAAGACGGTGTAGAGATTTCGAAAAGTAACATCATGTTGGTTGGACCAACAGGTTCAGGTAAAACACTGCTTGCTCAGACACTTGCGCGTCTTTTAGATGTGCCATTTGCGATGGCAGATGCAACGACTTTAACTGAAGCCGGTTATGTGGGTGAAGACGTTGAGAACATTGTTCAAAAACTCCTTCAAAAAGCCGATTACGATGTAGAAAAAGCGCAAAAGGGCATTATCTATATCGATGAAATCGACAAAATTACCCGTAAGTCTGAAAACCCATCTATTACTCGTGATGTATCGGGTGAAGGTGTTCAGCAAGCGTTATTGAAAATGATCGAAGGTACGGTTGCGTCGATTCCGCCTCAAGGTGGTCGTAAGCATCCGCAGCAAGAATTTATTCAAATTGATACTTCAAATATCCTGTTTATCTGTGGTGGCGCATTCTCTGGTCTAGAGAAAATCGTACAGCAGCGTCAAGAAAAAGGTGGTATCGGCTTTACAGCTGAAGTGCGTAAGAAAGATGAAACTAAAAAATTATCTGACTTATTCCGCCAAGTTGAAGCGACAGATTTGGTTAAATTTGGTCTGATTCCTGAATTTATTGGTCGTTTACCTGTGATTGCCACCTTGGAAGAACTCGACGAAGAAGCATTGATGCAGATTCTGACAGAACCAAAAAATGCATTGACACGTCAGTACCAATATTTATTTGAAATGGAAAATGTTGACCTTGTATTTGAAGACTCAGCATTACGTGCCGTGGCTAAAAAAGCCCTTGACCGTAATACGGGTGCGCGTGGTCTACGTTCGATTTTAGAAAATTCATTGCTTGAAACGATGTATGACCTACCAAGTCGTTCAGATGTGGGTACGGTTGTCATCAATGAAGCGGTGATTAATGGTGAAGCGGAACCTGAATTTAAATCAGAACGTCAACCAAAGAAAACTGAAGAAGCTGCACCGAAGTCAGATTTAAAAGTTGTGAACTCTAAATCTGCTTAAGCGCTATTCGTCTGAAACGTGTGTAAATCCAAGATTTGCACACGTTTTTTATTTCCAAAAATAAAGGCAGAATGTTAATCTCAGCAGGATGGCGTGGATGCCTGAATGTAAAAAACTGAAAACAAAAGTGTAAAAATAAAAAAAGACGCAGTGAGGGATAATCATGCGTGGAGTTGCAATTCTACTTTTAAGCAGTGTAGCGCTGCTGGGTTGTCATGGAAAATCAGCCATTGAGCAAACGTCATTGGCTTCAACATTAAAGCCCGTGGATCCTGAAAGTAAACCGGGTCATATTGAGCAATATCGATTGGGTATGTTTACCATTGGTGGTTGGGTCAATCAGAAACAAGGTCGACATTTTCAAGAAGTGAAAGCTCAACATGATCAAGCAGCGATTGTGTATTTATATCGTCCAGACAGTAAATGGAATCGTCAAGAAATTGTGGCCAGCAGCTTATTTCTGAACAGTGAGCGTATTCCAAGTTTATTGAATAATCATTATTACTGGGTGGAGTTACCGGCAGGGAATTACCGCTTATCGTCCAGTCGCCCTTTGGGGGTGAATCATTTTCAAAAACCTAAATATTTAGACTTTGATGTTGAAGCAGGTCAAACTTACTTCATTAAATATGATGAAGAGAATTTATCCAGTAAAAGAACGGTTTCAGGGCCATTGCTGCTCATGCCTGAAAAAATTGGTCGAAATGAAATCGCATTTACAGAGTTGAAATCCAACAGTTTTAACTTTGTGGCAGAAGATCAAAACACTGGAAAAGTGCGGAAAAGTGCGCAGAAGTTGAAAGCACCTCATTATGATCCTGCGGAAGATGTGCAGTTGACCAAGCCTTTTAAACTGTGGAATCCATTAACTTGGTAATGTAATTAGCTCGTGTTTTTGAGTGTGTGAAAATATTAAATAGCGAATGTCATTGGACAAACAGCCTAAATATTGACATTAAAAAAAGCACCCGATGGGGTGCTTTTTTTAGATCTTGAATGTGGCGAAATTAGTTCGCAGCAGCATCAACTACTGGGATTTTACCAATTTTTGCTTGCCAGATTTTTGGTGCAGTCGCGTGTACAGAAGTACCATTTACGTCAACAGCTACAGATACTGGCATGTCTTTTACAACAAATTTGTAGATCGCTTCCATACCTAAGTCAGCGAAAGCAACCACTTCAGCTTCACGAATCGCTTTTGATACTAAGTAAGCAGCACCACCAACAGCCATTAGGTAAGTTGCTTTGTTGTCTTTGATTGCTTCAACAGCAGCAGGGCCACGATCCGCTTTACCAATCATACCGAACATGCCAGTTGCTTCAAGCACTTGACGTGTGAACTTATCCATACGTGTTGCAGTTGTTGGGCCAGCAGGACCAACGACTTCGTCTCCGACTGGATCAACAGGGCCAACGTAGTAAATAAATTTACCTTTTAGGTCAACTGGAAGTTCTTCACCTTTGTTTAACATGTCAACCATACGTTTGTGCGCAGCGTCACGACCTGTATAGATTGTACCGTTAAGAAGTAGTGTGTCACCTGGTTGCCAAGAGTTCATTTCTTCTTGAGTGATGTTATCTAAGTCAACACGTTTAGACGTTGATGAATCCCAAGTCACTGCAGGGTAGTCTTCAAGGCTAGGCGCTTGAATATGCGCTACACCTGAACCGTCTAATTGGAAATGCGCATGACGAGTTGCAGCACAGTTTGGAATCATACCTACTGGTTTACCCGCAGCGTGACATGGGTAGTCTTTGATTTTGATATCAAGAACAGTGGTTAAACCGCCAAGACCTTGAGCACCAATACCTAAAGCATTTACTTTTTCGAAGATTTCGATACGAAGTTCTTCGATTTGGTTTTGTGGGCCACGACGAAGTAATTCGTCCATGTTGATTTCTTCCATCAATGCTTCTTTTGCAAGCATCATGGCTTTTTCAGCAGTACCACCAATACCGATACCGAGCATACCAGGAGGACACCAACCTGCACCCATTGTTGGAACAGTTTTAAGTACCCAATCTACGATAGAGTCAGAAGGGTTAAGCATTGCAAGCTTAGATTTGTTTTCTGAACCACCACCTTTAGCAGCAACAGTAATATCAACTTTATTACCCGGAACGAGTTTGTAGTGAATTACAGCAGGGGTGTTGTCTTTGGTATTTTTACGACCAAAAGCAGGATCAGCTAATACTGATGCACGAAGAATGTTTGAGTTTTCAAGATAACCTTGACGTACACCTTCGTTGATTGCATCGTCTAGGCTCATGGTTAAATCGAATTTAACGTCTAAGCCCACTTCAAGAAATACGTTCACAATACCCGTATCTTGACAGATAGGACGATGGCCTTCTGCACACATACGAGAGTTAATTAAAATTTGTGCAATCGCGTCTTTTGCGGCTTTGTTTTCTTCACGGTCATACGCACGGCTCATCGCTTGGATGAAGTCCTGTGGGTGATAGTAAGAAATGAACTGAAGCGCATCTTTTACCGATGTGATCAAGTCATCTTGCTTGATAATAGTTGTCATACAAATATCTCTTGAGCGGGCTGATAGCTAGCGGGCTAAATTATAAGACAAAAACACAGTTGTGTGGGTATTTCGCTTAATCTTTGGCCGAAAGTTTAATAGGGTTTAACAGTGCCATGTCTCGCTGTCATAAATGGCCTGAAAATGACGTTTTCACTGTCATATTTCATGAAATATTTGTCACAAAACTAGAGAGGGAGATATGTTTTTATTTTTAAATTGTTGAAAATAAAAGATATTTATTATTTTTGAATATTTCATATTTGTCATATAACTGTCATAAAACTTTTACATAATGACGTCATCAAAGTTAGAGTGTGAAATATATGGTTACTCCAGTGTTGTCAGTTATTGGTTTTTCTCTGTTTATCGCAGCAACTTGGTTCTACGGTCAACAAGAAGATCAAGCCTAAAGCTTTATCTTCTTTTTTTTGCTTTAAATTTTATAAAAAATAATATTCTTCTTCAAATCTTCAAATCTTCAAATCTTCAAATCTTCAAATCTTCAAATCTAATCATGAGTAATAGCTAATTTTTAGTCTTTGCGTCAGTGTGTGTGATAATCATCGATGATCTTTGTTGCTTTCAAATTTTTTACAAGACTTCAATTCTAAACGTTATGATTTTAAGCAAATAGATGACAGATAAAATAAAAAATGGGTACTGTTACTATTCGTCCAACTATTGAATCAGATTGGGAGATACTGAAAAATTTACGGCTAGAAGCATTACAAGACAGTCCCGATGCATTTACAGCAACTTATGAAAAAACCAAAACTCATAGTGAGTCTGAATGGCGTGATAGAGCTGCGCAAAAAACACCATGTCAGTTTCTATTGGCATTTGACGGAATAAGAGCAGTCGGCATGGCTGGAGGTATTATTGATAAACAGCATGAATTTAATGTAGTTGCAATGTGGTTGTATGAGAATTATCGAGGAAAGAGTGTTGCTGATCTTTTAATATCTAGTCTAAAAAATATGCAGCAAACCAAGGTTATACAAAAATTGTACTTCGTGTTGAATTAAGTAATTTACGAGCTACTCAATTTTATTCTAAACAAGGTTTTATAAAAGTTCTTGAGCAATCTTCTTTAAAATCAGGCTTAGAGCTTAGTAGTCAAAAAATGGAGTGCTTGTAGTCCTTTTAATGGTCAACTTTTTTCGTATTTAAGTGCTTAAAAACAAAAAAAACTTTAATTTTTATATTATCAAATATTTATATTTAACTTTTGTTTTATTTTTCATGTAATTGTCATGGGATTGCAAGTGTATTGTCATACAGAGTCTTTAGGTTATTGCAGTATTTCTCAAGGACCAAAGAGGTTAGACGTTGAATTACAAAGCACTCATCTGCTGTATGGTTTTCACCCCCATGCTGACAATGCAGGCAGCACAAGCAGAATTTATTAAAGATAGTAAAGCAGAAATAGATTTTAAAAATTATTATTTTGATCAAGATCAAGAGCCTAACGATAAAGATTCGACAGTTTGGGGACAAGGTATTGAATTGAGTTATCAATCTGGCTTTACCGAAGGTCAAGTCGGTTTTGGTTTAGATGCTACTGCGGCAGCAGGTATACGTTTAGACGGCAGTAAAGATAAAGCCAAAAATTCGTTGATGTTTCCTTTAGAGGGTGATGGTAGTCCAACAAATTATTGGACACGTGCATATCCCACTTTAAAAGCGCGCTATCAGAAAACTGATGTAAAAGTCGGGGAGTTACGCCCTAATTTACCCATTTTAAGTCGAAGCTTTGCTCGCTTGCTCGAATCTGCCTATTTAGGTGGTCAAGTCACTTCTAAAGATGTAAAGGGATTGACTTTAACGGGTGGTTACGTCACTAAAGCAATTCCACGTGCATCACGAGATGCGTCAAAGCTTTCTATTAAAGGCGCAACAGAAACCAGTGATGGGTTTATGTTTGGCGGTGCGGACTGGAAGCCCAATAAAAATTTAACGCTACAGTACTATGCCGGTGAGCTGGATGATTTTTATGTACAGCAATTTATCGGCGTGAAACACAAATTTCCATTCAGTGAAAACCAGAGTTTTAATACGGACTTACGTTTATTTGATACTCAAGCGACTGGAGCTAATGAGCGTGGTGAAAAAGGCTATGGTGCCAAAGTAGATAATCAGACAGCCAGTGTAGACTTCAAATACAAATTTAAAAATCATCAGCTGCAATTTGGCGCGCAAAAAATTGGTGATGATGGCGATTTTCTGCATATGAATCAGGGCAGTTTAGATAATGGTGCGGATGGTACGTTCATTTATTTGCCAACAAATCGTTTGTTGCAGAACTTTACTAATGCAGGCGAAAAGTCCACATGGTATGGCTATCGATATGACTTCAATAATCAATACTTAAAAGGCTTAAATGTATCGTTCCTGAAAGTACAAGGACGTGACTTTGGTAAATGTGGTTGTGCAACTGAGTCCGAAATTGACTATACCTTGCGTTATAAAGTGCCGGAAGGCAAATTCAAAAATTTAGGTTTTACCGCTCAATACGGAAAATTCAAAAAAAGTACAGGAACCAAGCAGGAACAAAGCCGTATCTACTTGACCTATACCATGCCAATTTTCTAATCCAAAACTGATCAGATTAATTTATTAATAAGTTTATAGAGAAATAAAAATGAATCATATTAATTCGAATCGTCGTCAATTCTTAAAGGGTTTGATGGGAGTCGGGTCTTTAGCGTTATTTTCTGGACTGAGTCCAGTAAGCACGTGGGCAAATGCCAAATTTCCGATTAGCCCATTTCAATTAGGTGTTGCCTCAGGTGAACCTTGGCCAGATGGTTTTGTGATTTGGACCCGAGTTGCACCATATCCACTTTCAGTGGATGGTGGGATGCCGAAAGAAGCAGTTGAAGTAGATTGGGATATTGCTACAGATATTGAATTTAAGAAAATTGTGCAAACTGGGAAGGCGCAGGCACATCCTGACTTACATCACACAGTACATGTAGAGATAAGTGGTTTAGCACCGATGACACGCTATTATTATCGATTTAGATTGGCCGGTTATGAAAGTTCTGTAGGTACAGCAAAATCGGCGCCAGCAGCACATCAAATGCCAGAACGAGTTCGAGTCGCTGTAGTGGGCTGTCAGCATTATGAAACAGGTTATTACACGGCTTATGACTACTTGAGCAAAGAAAAAGAGATAGATTTAGTTTTCCACTATGGTGACTATATTTATGAAGGACCAGAGGGTAAAGGCGGGGGACGTGCAATTGGAGATCTAAGAGTTTCAATTCCTGCACGTCAACATATTGGTCCTGAAATTCAAACTTTACTGCAATATCGTATTCGTTATGCGCAGTACCGTGCGGATCCTGATTTACAAGCTGCACATGCCTCTGCACCTTTTGCAATGACCTTTGATGATCATGAAGTGGATAACAACTGGGCTGCAGATATTGAAGAAAAAGGCGAGAAGAAAGACATATTTTTACTGCGCCGCGCAGCAGCGTTTCAAGCGTGGTACGAATATATGCCTGTACGCTTAAAACAGAAGCCGAATGGTCCAGATATCCTTGCTTACCGTACTTTAGATTATGGCAAAATGCTACGGATGAATATTTTAGATACACGCCAATACCGTTCTCCAATTTTATGCACCAAAGCTCAGTTAGAAGATGGGTTTGATAAAGTAGATTACTGCCGTACTGAGAATAGCCGAAATGAGCAGGTTCTTGGTAAAGCACAAGAGCAATGGTTGGCGAAGCAAATGCGCCATGATAAGCGTTGGAATGTCTTGGCACAGCAAATTCAGGTTATGCCTTGGGTACGTTATAACAAATCAGGCAAAGCTTATTTTGGGAAAGATACGTGGAATGGCTATCCATACGCACGCGAGCGCTTGATTGAATCTATCAAAAAAAATGCACCTCATGGTAATACGGTAATTTTATCAGGAGATTTGCATCAATATTTTGCAGCGAATATTCCAAGTGATTTGAATGATTTTAAGAGTCCATCGATTGCGACCGAATTTTTAACTACATCGATAACCTCTACCGGCAATGGTCAACCAATCCGTCCAGGGCAGGAAGATGTGCTGAAGTTAAATCCACACATCAAATTTATCAATGATCAACGCGGTTATCAGACTTTAGACTTTTTTAAAGACTATATGCGTACAGACTTAAAGGTTCTAGACTTTGTTGAAAAACCAGGTGGAAAAATGACGACCGTCGCCAGTTTTGAAGTGGCTTATGGCAAGCCAGAACTGAAGCAGATTAAATCAAAATAAAAAGGGATTACTACTCCTGCTAAATTAAATAAAGCGCTTAGATGGTTCTAAGCGCTTTATTTTTATATTGGACATGCACATCTATTAAAAACCACTGCCCATGCATGTGATCTACTATCTATGCAATGGGACAAGATGCTGATTTTTTTAATCAGATTTTGTATGTGTGGCAGAAATAAGATGGTTAATTTCAGTTTTGGCTTTGATCATATCGGCTTGGAACTGTGGATCTGCCTGCAAGCGTGAAAATTGTGCTGCACCCATAATACGGCCAGCATCGACATCACTTTGCCAATGCATATTGCACACGACTCGGCTTTGACCAAATTCAATGCCACGTTTGAAAATTTCATTTTGGCGTTCTGGGCGAAGCTGCGCCAGAACCAATGCATAAGTCCAACCAATTGTGGTGTGGCCAGATGGATATGAAACAAATTGGTTCTTTTTATTTTCCTCATCAGGCGTACAGGTGCTGACATTAAAATAGCCATATGGACGTTCACGGCTATATTTCTTTTTTGCAGTTTGAGTAGAGTATCTACTATCAAGTTTAATCTTTCTTAAAATTTCAAATAAAATAGGTGTATTTTTCTCATTAATTTCTACGCCAAATGCATGTGAAAAAGGTCGCCCTAAGTGTGCATTTGAAACATCAGCATCAATTTGTGCTTGCTGCCAGCGAGCCGTATTTTTCAAATATTGAGATTGTTTAAAAATACTTTGATCACGAATAAAATCTCCACTATAGGCTTGTGGAGGAGTAGATAATATTTCAAGACTATTTGGAGCTAAGTCAGGTGTTAGATATGAATCTGCGGCCATGGAGTGTGCGCTTAAGCAAACCCATATTAATGTAGAGATGGCACATGGAGTATAAAATTTTAAGTTTGTCATGATATAGCTAAGTTTTGAATAATTAAAAAAGCGCTCATACCATAAGCAATAATATTGACTCTAAGATGACAAGAATTAATAAGATGAAAATTATCGCAATATAAATAAGATTGAAATGCGGGAAAACCGGAATGAATAAAAAAACCACCCAGTCTTTCGAAAGGGTGGTTAAGAACTCAAAACTAAAATTAAGCTTCTTGCTGTTCAGATTGAATTGCCGTTAATGCAATGGTAAACACGATGTCATCGACCAAAGCGCCACGAGACAAGTCATTTACAGGCTTGTTTAAACCTTGCAGCATAGGGCCAACACTGACTACATTTGCAGAACGTTGAACTGCTTTATAGGTTGTATTACCTGTATTTAAGTCCGGGAAAATAAACACATTGGCACGACCAGCCACTTTGGAGTCAGGTGCTTTAGAGCGTCCCACACTTTCCACCGAAGCAGCATCGTATTGAAGCGGGCCATCAATAAGTAAGTCTGGGCGGCGTTCTTTGGCAATACGTGTTGCTTCAGCCACTTTTTCGACATCTGCACCTGTACCAGAAGTACCTGTTGAATACGAAATCATTGCGATACGTGGGTCAATACCAAAAGCTTTCGCTGAATCTGCAGATTGAATCGCAATCTCTGCAAGCTGTTCTGCATTTGGATCTGGATTAATGGCACAGTCACCATATACATAGACTTCATCAGGCAACAGCATAAAGAACACAGAAGAAACCAATGAATAATCAGGTGCAGTCTTAATCAATTGGAATGCAGGACGTACAGTATTCGCCGTAGTATGTACTGCGCCTGAGACTAAGCCATCCACCTGATCGAGTGCAAGCATCATGGTACCTAAAACCACAGTATCTTGTAGCTGTTCACGTGCTTGTAGATCATTGAGTTTACCTTTACGCAGCTCAACCATTTTAGGCACATAGTTTTCACGAATCAGATCTGGATCAATAATTTCTAAATCATGTGGCAATTCAATGTTACGTGCTTTTGCAACTTCAATCACGGCTTCAGGTTTTGCCAATAAAATACAGTGTGCAATGCCACGTGATTGACAAATGGCAGCCGCCTGAATGGTGCGTGGTTCATCACCTTCAGGTAGAACAATTCGTTTTTTCGCAGCAATCGATTTTTGTACCAATTCATGACGGAATGCAGAAGGGGACAAACGGGGTTGATACGAACCATTCAATACTTCAGTAATCCACTCAGCATTGATGTGGCTTGAAACAAAGCGGGTCACTTGTTCTGCACGTTCTACGTCATCGACAGGAATTTCATTGCCTAAATTTGAAAGTTGTTGTGCCGTTTCAAAAGTGCTTAAAGGCGTATGTAAAATCGGTAAGCCTTGCTTAATCGCAGTTTGGCAGAAATCCAAAACTTGTGGGTTCGGTTGATGGTGTTCAGTCAAAACCAAACCGGCAAGTGGAATACCATTGCTACTTGCAAGGCTAGAAGCCAACAACACATCAATACGGTCAGAGGCGCTGATAATCAGTTCACCTGCCACAAATTTGTGAAGTTCATGTTCAATATTAGAGGCAACTAAGCTGCTATGTAGTACGCGTCGATGAGCAGCATCGCCTTGGTTAATCCATTCCGCTTGAATATGTGTCGCCAAGTCAGACATGCGCGGTACGCTGAGCGTATTACTAAATGGAACGAGGCCAATGACAGGTAGCTGTGTAGAACCAATTTGCGGATTACTTTGTTGTAATTCGAGTACAAATTTATTGGTATCACTGATTAAACGCAGATTTGGATCAAGCGTGACAGGAATTTGCGCAGATTCTTCTGGCAAACCACGTGTGCGCATAAACAAAACGCCCGCAGTACGTTCAGATGCTGCACCACCGAATTGGCGTAGAGAACTGTCAATTTTCTCAGCAGTTTTCGTGGCATTTTGAATATCTGCTGTGCTGACAATAATCACTTTAGCATCGAGTGCTTTTGCTAAAGTTGCGTTGAGTTCTGAGGCAAAGTTATCTCGGCTGTTTGGAACCAAGCCTTCAACAATAATCAGATCATGCTTTTTTGCAATTTCACGGTGCAAACGAACTGCTTCTTCGAGCAATTCATCACTTTCATCATGACTCAGTTGTTTCACGATGGTGGCATGATGAATGGGTTCTACCGTTTCATTATTAAATAAATGACGATAAAGAGCCGTTGTACGGTCTACGGTATCTGCGACATTTTCCTGTGAAAATGGTTTCAGAAAACCTGCTTTGACCCCTTGGCATTCCAAAGCATAAATTAAACCTAAGCATGCAGATGTTAAACCTACACCTTCCCCAGTTGGCACGAGTAAAATTGTTTTCATACGGTGTCTAAATTAAAGCTAAAAATTAATATTGAAGGCGAAGGGGCTGATGCGATTGCTTATGCAATCGCAGCTTCAGCATCAGACTTTTTTGTAGCAGACGCTGTCACCTCGTCTACAACATGCTCAGTTTCTTTGGCAATACGGCCTTCTTCATCGGTTGGAACAACCCAAATTTGTGGGCCAGTACCGTGGTCAATACGACCTTCAGTACCGCGTTTTAAGTTGTCATTTAATTCTTTACTAAGGTTGAAACCAAAGTGCGGTAAGTATGAAACTGTTTTTTCACGAATGTAGGCAGAATTTTCACCAATACCACCGGTAAAGAATAAACCGTCAATACGTGGTAGACCACAGCTGAGACCTGCCAAAGATTTTGCTAAACGGTAGCAGAATACTTCAATGGCAAGTGCTGCATCTTCGTTGCCTTGTTCCGATGCTTCGATCAACGTACGCATGTCATTTGAAAGATCAGACAAACCGAGTAGGCCTGATTGGCTGTTCAGCATCTTGTCGATTTTGTAGATATCCCAACCTAAGTTGCTCGCAAGGAAGCTGTGAATACTTGGGTCAACATCACCACTACGTGTGCCCATGACCACACCTTCAAGTGGAGTCAGACCCATTGACGTATCTACAGATTGACCATTCCAAATCGCACAAGTCGAGCTACCATTGCCTAAGTGAGCAGTTAACCAGCCACCTTGTTTAAAGCTGCCTGCCAACATTGAGCCACGCTCAGATACGTAGGCATGGCTAGTACCATGGAATCCATAACGACGTACGTTATGTTGTGTGTACAAGAATTTTGGTAATGCATAACGGTATGCATGAGACGGCATGGTTTGGTGGAATGCTGTATCAAATACGGCTACTTGCGGAAGTTCAGGGAACAAGCGCATGGTTGCTTCGATCCCTACCAAGTGAGCCGGGTTATGCAATGGAGCAAGCGGTGTAGCTTCACGAATACGTTCAATAATTTCTGGTGTTAATAGCTCAGCTTTGGTTAATGTACCGCCGTGAACAACACGGTGACCAATCGCTTGAGGATTATGGTGAGCCAAACGCTCTAAAATAGTTTCGAGGGCTTTTTCATGGTCAGCATGTGGAATAGACAGCTCAAGCGCATCACCACCTGTAGTGACTCCTTTAATACGTGCATCAGCAGAACCTAGGTTCTCGGCTAGACCAAAAATACGATCTTCACGGCGCTCAGAAACTAACGCATATTTGATAGAAGAAGATCCGCAGTTAATTACTAATACTGATGTAGACACGTTTAAATACCCGAATTCTAATTGAAATACTTATCCATAATATTGATCTGATTGCAGTTGTATTGATTGATGCAATTTAGATCTGTGATGATGTTTTATCATGGGTTTTTTTATCGTCCTAGATAGACTTTAGGAGATTAGACTTAAGCACTATCGACCCTGAGCACAATAATAATTAAAATTTATCAGTTCATAGTTTTCATTTATTAATAAAATAGTCCTCAAAATTTATACGATTTAAGGGATATACATAGAACATAACATGCGGTTGCTGCGCTGTAATCCTTAAATTGTTGCAAAAAAGCAGGTAATTTGAACTTCTCTTATTTTTATGAAGCATTTAATTGTCAAAATATCTATTTTCGATTCTATATCCTGTGTGTTTGCAGGCTTATATTTCAATATGTGAACCCTGGGTCAAGCTGTGCCTTTAATCAGAAAAGCACAGCTTTCGTTGTCTTATTGGGTGTTATTGGCGAATTTGACCATCACCAAACACAATCCATTTTTGAGAAGTCAGACCTTCAAGACCGACTGGACCACGTGCATGGATTTTATCGGTTGAAATACCAATCTCAGCACCAAGACCATATTCAAACCCATCTGCAAAGCGCGTTGAGGCATTAATCATCACTGAACTTGAATCTACACGCGCCAAAAACTGACGAGCCAAACTGAAGTTTTCGGTAATGATTGAGTCGGTATGGTGTGAGCCATATTTATTGATGTGCTCAATTGCTTCATCTAAGCCTGTAACGACTTTCACTGCCAAAATCGGGCCCAAGTATTCGGTGTACCAATCTTCCTCAGTTGCAGGAACAATCGACTCACCCAAAATGCGCTGCGTTTCAGCACAGCCACGCAGTTCAACTTTTTTCTCAGCATAGAGTTCAGCAATGCGTGGTAAAAACTCTTCAGCGACATTTTCATCGACAAGCAAGGTTTCCATGGCATTACATACGCCATAACGGTGTGTTTTGGCATTAAGCGCAATAGGTAATGCTTTTTGCAAATCAGCCTGAGCTTCCACAAAAACATGGCAGTTACCATCAAGATGTTTGATAACAGGCACACGTGCTTCATTGGTAATACGTTCAATTAAGCTTTTGCCACCACGAGGTACGATCACATCGACATATTCAGGCATAGTAATTAATTGGCCAACCGCAGCACGGTCTGGGGTATTTATCACTTGAACGGCATGCTCAGGTACACCTGCGGCAGTTAAGCCATGTTGAATCGCTGCCGCAATTGCTTGGTTAGATTCCAAAGCTTCAGAACCACCACGTAAAATAATCGCGTTACCTGATTTAAGCGCTAAAGATGCGGCTTCAAGGGTGACATTTGGGCGAGATTCGTAAATCATGCCAACAACACCTAGCGGTACGCGCATTTTGCCCAGCTGAATACCTGTCGGACGAAAGGCCATATCGGTGATTTCGCCAATCGGGTCAGTCAGTGCGATTACATCTTTTAGACCTTGAAGCATGCCTTTAAAGCGTGTGGGGGTAAGTTCTAAGCGATCAAGTAGAGCACTATCCAAGTTGTTGTTATGCGCTTTGGTCATATCCACTTGGTTAGCTGCCAAAATTGCAGTTTCACTGTTTTGTAAAGCAGTATAAATTGCTGATAAAGCATTATTTTTAGTCTGGGTAGAAGCCCCTGCGAGCACACGTGATGCTGTGCGTGCTTGCTGTCCTACCGTTTGCATGTATTGTTCAATAGACTCTTGCATAGCGGTTTGATCACTTAGAAATTTCAACTCGATATTAACAGCCTGTGACTGAACAATGAAGCACTTAAGTGCATATTCGACTGTACTTGCTGACCAGAATTAACATTTTGAAATTGTTTTTAGAACAAAAGTAGATAAGCGGCGGGGATATCAGTTGCTTGTAAAATGAACCTCTGTATAGAATGAAACAATAGCGACATTGAAGTCGTACAAATAACGATTAAAGAGCAGGACGCTAAGTCGAGCAGAGTCTCTAAATGAATTCCTGACAATAAAAATAAGGCAGGAATGGAGGAAAGGAATATGAATTCCATTATCCAAATGGATCCCACCGTACAGGAAAGTACGCATTACAGTTTTTTCGATCTATATGACAAGCAAAGCTTTAAACAGCCTGCCAGAACGACATGGATTGATGGCTGGAAGGTCGAATATATGGCCATTGCACAACCTGAAACCATTCATCGCACCCCGATTGTTATTATTGGTGGTGCATTTCAAAACTTTAATTCCTACAAATATTGTGTCGAACAACTATTTGCGGCAGGACCTATTATTTTAATTGATTTACCCTCTATGGGCTCAAATCAGCAAATTACCAATGTCGATACTTCGGTGTCGGCAGGGACTTTAGAGTTGGGTGATCTGGCACAGATGTTAGGCGTTTGGTTGGATATCGTCGGGCTAGAAAAAGTATCCGTGATGGGGATGTCACTAGGTTCAGTGGTGGCTGCAGGACTGGCGGATCAACGTCCTGAATTGATTGACCGCATGATATTGATGGGCGTAATGCAAAAAACGCGCAAGAGCTGGCGCATGTTGCTTGAAGAATCCTTGCACTTGATGAAAGAACAGCGCATGGATGAATTTGGCCAAGCGGTGATTTTATATTTGGTCAATCATGCCAAACTTGATGTGACGCGGATGTCACCGACAGCGAAGCGTTTGTTCTTTAGACAAATGGCTGAATTCACCAATACCGAACAAGAGCGTTATGACATTAACTGTAATCGTTTGCTGCGTTTGCAAGACGTGCCGATTCCACAGTGTGATGTATTGGTGTCATGCGGGCAGTACGACAGTTTTACTTTGCCACATGAAAATGCGGGCTTTGCCTTGCAATGTCCGAATATGCAATTTGCCATGATTGCCAATGCGGATCATTTACCGCAGTTGCAACGTCGTAAGGAAACCATGAATTTGTTTGCAACTTATCTACGCGGTGAGTCTATTCAGCAGTTGGATGGGATCATTCCAATGAGCCGAGAGCAAATGCAAAATATTGAACGCCGTGGCGAAGCGCGTGTAAGTGTACAACAGCCATTCACGCATTTATCTCATCGCCATTCAGACCTCGTGGTTGACACTCAAATTATAGATTTAAATTATTTTGGGGTGTTGTTGAATGTACAGGCTGAAATGTTGGACTCCATGCACGCATATCCTCGGGATTTGGCATTACATCTAGAAGATGAAGAAGGTGAGTTTAAAATTGAATGTCTCATCTTTGACGTTGTAGATACGCAGGTTCGCGCTTTGTTTAAGCATGGTAGTTTTGAGTTGGCAGAGCGTTTATTGCGTTTTGTACAACGCCAAAAAGAAGATGTGTTGATATTAGAAGCTGTAAGTTAAAACATGAACATATAAAAAAACAGCGCTTTAGCGCTGTTTTTTTGTTTTGGCATGAACCATCCAAACCAAATCTCCACAGTGCTGCTCTGCATCGTGAAAAGGAATCACTTGTTCTTGCTGCTGTTGTGGAAAGTATAAGGCCGGCTGAACGACGTCTACTTCTTCAAATCCTGTATGACTGAAGAACTGCTGTAATTCAGCAGGGGATTGAAAATGAAAAGTAAAAGCGCTGCGAGACATGACTTTGAGTAATTTACTACTGGCCCAAATAAAACGTGCTAAACGGTTCTTAACGGGTTCTGGATAGATGTCGGTCAGATAATGCAATTCCTGAAACGAGGCGCCATATTCGGTGATCCCTTGCAATAATTTATTCAGTAGGATTTGATCAAAATAATTAATCAGACCTTCGCTAATCACCACCAAAGGGCGTTCAGGGTCAAAACTCTGAAAAATACGTTCAAAATCTTGAGTGAAAATGTCGCCAGTTAAGACCTCAGGGGCATGCGGGTCAATCTGTTTGAGTGCCTGTGTTTTGATTTTTGCCATATCTGGCAAGTCGAGTTCACGATAGTCAATTTCAGGATGCTTGGTACGAAAATTCCAACCGCGCGGGGAGAGGCCACAGGCAATTTCGAGTACTTGTAGCTGAGGGTGTTGGGCAATGAGTTGATCTAAATGTTGATCGATCATGGCATGGCGCTGTTTAAGCGTCGAACGCATGCTACCGCCCACATTCTTTTCTGCCCAGCTTTCTAAAGGATGGACTAAACGTGCTAAAAATTTGCCTTTACGCGTAGCAAAAACGGGATGTGAAATCCCCATGCTGTACCAAATATAGCCGGTGTAATGTGCAGTAAAGGAAATGTGTCGATGTTCCGATAAACTTTGTGTCATGTCGTCCTGACCTAATGTTGTTTTTATTGGCAATTTTTGTATAGCGCCGAAGCACTTATTTTGACTTCATCATAAATCAAAAAGGAGCACCTTGTCGTGCTCCTTTTTATGATTTTAAAGGTTGTGGATTAGCAGTATTGATTTTTAAAATCCACAATATGGTTACGCACGTTTTGCCAGTCCGCCCCGAGTTCAAGGCTTTGTCCAATCTCAATTTGTGGAATTTTGCCGCGCATACGTTCAAGACGTTCTTGATTTGGAAGAGCCAAGTTTTGAATCCCATCAAGTGCAATGCATGCAGATTCACGGTTATTACACACGAGGCCCATATCACAACCTGCATTTAATGCTGCTTGGATACGAGCATCTGCGCCGCCAGCGACACAAGCGGCTTGCATGCTTAAATCATCGGAGAATAAAACGCCATCAAATTGGAGCTCTTGACGTAAGACTTTCTGTATCCAATACGGTGAAAATCCAGCAGGATTAGGATCAATATTTTCATAAATCACATGCGCAGGCATTAAGGCATCAAGCTGTGGTTGCAGTTGAATAAAGCTTTGCATGTCTTTTTGATAGATTTCTTCATAACTACGATGGTCAATGGCAGCAGCAACATGTGAGTCTGCTTTCACCGAGCCATGGCCTGGGAAATGCTTACCTGTAGATGCCATCCCCGCACGTTTCATACCTTTTAAGAAAGCACTTGCCAGTGGAATGATGTCTTGCATATTTTTGGCAAAACCACGGTCACCAATCACATCACTAACATCATTTAAATCCAGCACTGGTGCAAAACTAAAATCGATGCCGACCGCAAGGACTTCAGCTGCCATCAACCAGCCACATTGTTCAGCCAGTTCAACAGCTTTTTCAGGTTCAGTTAAGTAAAGTTCTCCAAACTTACCCATAGCTGGTAGGAGTGTGAAGCCTTGCTTTAAGCGTTGTACACGACCACCTTCCTGATCGACCGCAATTAAAATATCAGGACGAATTTGACGCATATGGTCGGTTAGGGCACGAACTTGTTCAGGAGATTCAATGTTACGACCAAATAAAATCATGCCGCCAACTTGTGGTGCCTGTAATAGTTCAATATCTTCTTGGGTAAGTTCTGTGCCAGCAATGTCGAGCATTAATGCGCCAATCATATTCGGTGTCCGTGTTGGAATTTTTAAGGAAAAACAATACCTGAATTCTGCAATGATTTGCTACACTTTGTCAGCAGAGAATATGATAAAACTACACGACATAAACATATTAAGTTGTTTAAGATTTTGAATCTATTCAATTCAGGTCGAAAACCAACACGGTAATATTGGTCTTAATACCAAGGAAGTACAAATTATTTATGAAACTTCAAACATTAGCTTGTGCCGTTGCGATTGCGACAGGTGGATTCTTTTTCACTCATGTGGTGAATGACGCAATTGCTGCCAATAATACAGAAGCAGTGAGCGCGGGTACCATTCAGCCCACACAAGAGCAAGCCTTGGTCTCACGTCAGCTTGCAACATTGGTAGACCGTCAACACTATTTAAATCAGCGTTTAGATGCCAATACATCTAACCGTATTTTAGATTTTTATATTGATAGTTTAGATGCTGAACATACGTTGTTCTTGGCATCAGATATTGAAAATTATAAAAAACGTTATGGCTCAACTTTTGGTGCAAATCTCAAAGCGGGCAATTTAACAGGGCCGTATGCGATTCATGCGCAATATCGTGAGCGCTTAAAACAGTTCTACACCTATATGTTGGAAGAGCTGAAAAAGCCACAGAATTTAAATCAACCGAATAACTACATCGAAACCGATCGTGAAAAAGCGCCATTCTTTAAATCGACAGAAGAACAGCGTGCGCATTGGAATAAAATGTTGGTCTCTCAGCTGATCAACTTAACCATCAGCAAAGAAGAAGAGAAAGCCAAACAAAAAGCGTTGAAAGATGACCCAACACTGGCAAATGGTCAAGACTTAACAGGTCCTGAAGACTTAACACCTGAACAGACTTTAACCAAGCGTTATACACGTCAGTTAGAGCGGATTAGTCGTTTAAAAAGCGATGATGTGCTCGACAAAACTCTGAATGCCATGATGCTGACGTATGATCCGCACAGTAACTATTTCCCACCTGTAGATGCGATGGAATTGAACCGTCAAACCACGCTGCAATTGGAAGGGATTGGGGTATCGATTCGTCCTGAACGTGGCAACGAAGACTACACTAAAATTGAAACGATTGTAGAAGGTGGTCCAGCCAGCAAATCAGGACAAGTCAAGTCAGGTGATCGCATTGTTGGTGTTGCCCAAGATGGCGACAAAATGGTGGATGTGATCGGTTGGCCGAGCAATGAAATTGTCGGACTGATTCGTGGTAAACGTGGCACCAAAGTGACTCTACGTTTATTGGGTGCTGGTGCGTCCATGAATCAAGCGCGAAATGTCACAATTGTACGTGATGTGATTCAAGAAGAAGATGCAGGCGTGCGTTCACGTACCGTTGAAATTGAGCGTGATGGCAAAAAACATAAGTTCGGTGTAATTGAAATTCCATCGTTTTACTTGAACTATCGTGCACGTCGTGCAGGTACAGACTACCGTTCTGTGTCAGAAGATACCAATAAAGCCTTAAAAACTTTAGATGCTCAAAATGTTGAAGGTATCATCATTGACTTGCGTAACAACCCTGGTGGCTCACTTGAAGAAGTGGCACGTATGCTTGGTCAAGTGATTAAATCAGGTCCAGTGGTGCAAATCCGTGATGGCAATGGCAATGTCAGCGTGTTTGAAGATGATGATGGGGGCGCGCAAACTTATGCAGGTCCATTGGCAGTATTGATTAACTTGGCTTCGGCGTCTGCGAGTGAAATTTATTCTGCTGCGATTCAAGACTATGAACGTGGTGTGGTGATTGGTAGCACCACAACGGGTAAAGGAACAGCGCAGGTACAACTTGACTCTTTAGCCTATGGTCAAGCAACCTTAACGCAACGTAAATTTTACCGCGTGACTGGCGGCAGTACCCAAAATAAAGGGGTCGTGCCTGATATTAAGTTGGTTGATATTTACAATGAAGAGTTTGGTGAACGTAAAGCGAAAAATGCTTTACAGTGGGATACCATTCCTACAGCACCGTTTAAACGTGAAGGCTCGATCCAAGCCTATGTTCCCGATTTGATTAAGTCATCTCAGCAACGTGTCAGCATTGATCCGCAATTTAAATATTTAGAGCAACGTACTGCGATTGCGAAAAAGACAGAAGAGCAAAAGCGTGTGGTGCTTGACTTAGCGAAGCGTAAAGCCGAGCTGTTGGCACTAGAGCAAAAGTCTTTGGATGCTGAAAATCAGCGTCGTAAAGTGGTGGGTCAAAAACCTTATGCCAACTGGGAAAGCTACCAAGCGTCTATGGATGCATTGGTGGAGGCACGTGCAAAAATGAAGGCAAACCAACGTCCAGCACTGCCTGAAGAAGAAGTCTTTGTGACGGAAGCAGCAAACGTGCTAATGGACTATGCCAAATTACAAGGCAAAACGCATACAACAACAGCCAAAAAGTAAGTAATTCATCCATAAATAACATTGAGATGATTGCTTGAGTTCTTGACAGAAAAGATGAATTTATCCATTGAGAAATAGCGAGCTACGGCTCGCTATTTTTTTTGTGAGTAGGGCGGTGTTCGATTTAAATCTAGAAAGCAATCTATAAATGATTCTAACTTATTCATTTTATTATGATTAAAAACTGTTCTAAAATAATAAACACCTGATGCAATTTTTATCAAAAGTTTAAGTTTTAGTGAACTTCATCAAGCTTTATTTTTTTAAATTAATCAGTTGCTTAAAATCTTGAAAGAAAGACTTGACCATTACCGTAGACTAATAGATTCTAAGAGAAAATAAGTAAGTAATTGAAAATGTAACAAGTTAAAGGGAAGAGATAGATTGGGTAATTCGGTTAAAGAAAGTGCCACGATAACCTAAGCGGAACGCTTGATATGACCCATATTCATTATGATTACAATCTGGTCGTTGGTTCAATCGTAGTTGCATTATTAAGTTGTTACTTAGCTGTTTCACTCGAACAAATGTTGTTCCGTGGAACACGACCAAGATATGAAAATGTCATATTATTATTCAGCGGTGCAATTTTAGGTGCTGCGATTTGGTGCATGCATTTTGTAGGCATGATGGCCAGCCATTTGCCTTCAAATCATAGTTTTGATACCAGTCTTACTCTGACATCCTATTTTATTGCCTTTGTCGCGTCCACTTTTGCCGTGTGGTTAACCACACGACTGACGCTACCATTTCCTCGTTTAATTTTAGGCTCAGTTTTAATGGGGCTAGGCATTTCCGGAATGCATTACACGGGGATGCTGAGTTTAGACGTTCAGGGTTATGAGCAACGATACGAACCTTTAATTGTTATCTGTTCAATTTTAGTTGCGATCTGTGGCTCGTGTTTGGCATTTTGGCTGACATTTAAAAATAAGTATTCGTCTAAACGTAACATCATGAATGCCTTTGTTGCGGTCATGCTGACTTTTAGCATTGTCGCTATGCATTATATTGGTATGGCAGCTGTTGATTTTGTACCGCTAAACTCGATGGATGTATTGGTTGCGGCTCAAATTAACCATAATTTATTGCTATTTATTGTCTTATTTGTCACCAGTTTATTGTTGATGGCGGCCTTTAGCGTTGCAGTACTTGAGCAACGTTTAGAACATCGCAGTTTGCAATTGATGCGCGCAAATCGAGAACTGGCTAATCAAGCGGTACAGGACAATTTGACCCGTTTACCTAATCGACTATTTTTGGCTGAATATGCACATTTTCTATTTACAGAGCATCGCTTAAGACAAGATAAAATTGCTTTTATTTATATTGATATCGACCGTTTTAAAGCGGTCAATGATGTGTTTGGACACCATGTGGGTGATCAACTACTGATTCAAATTGCTACGCGTATTCACCGTTTAATTAATGATAAAGCCAAATTGCTACGAATCGGTGGGGACGAGTTTCTGATTGTGCTTGAGTCGGCAAGCAATGACTCTGCCACAGCAATGTCTGAAAAAATATTGGAATTGATGCAAGAAAGCTTTTTGATTGCAGGCAAGGAAATCAATATTTCAGGCAGTATTGGTATTGCGATGTACCCTGAACATGGTGCGAACTTGCAAGATCTGCTGATTAATGCAGACACTGCAATGCTGAGTTCGAAGTATCAGGGGCGTAATACCTATTCATTTTTTAATTATACCGCTGACCAATTTGAAGAAAAAAGTCAGACGAAACTAATCAATGATTTGTATAAAGCGGTAGAAGAACAACAGTTTATCTTATTTTATCAGCCAAAATTTAATGCCGCTGATCGTGAAATTTGTGGGGTAGAGGCCTTAATTCGTTGGAATCATCCAACTCTAGGTATGTTGACGCCAAATAAATTCATCAATGGCGCGGAAAAAACTGGACTGATTATTGCCATGGGCTATTGGGCGCTTGAAGAAGCCTGTAAGCAAATTCAGCACTGGGAAAAGCTGAATATGCCGCTGTATCCAATTGCAGTCAATTTATCGGCCATTCAGTTTGAGCATAAACATTTATTTAGTACCTTAGAGTCGCTTTTTGCAAGGTATGAAATTAACCCATCAAATTTAATTATTGAAATTACCGAGTCAACAGCGATGCATCATATCGATGCCAGTATCTTGACTTTTGAACATTTGAGAAAGATGGGAATTAAAGTTGCGATTGATGACTTTGGTACGGGTCATTCAAGTTTCTTGTATTTAAAAGAACTGCCTGTAGATGAACTGAAAATTGACCGTGAGTTTATCCGCAATTTGAGCGTCGGTTCTAAAGAAGAAATTATTTTAGAAAGTATTATTCACTTGGCAATTCGACTGGGTTTAACGGTCACTGCAGAAGGTGTAGAGACAGAACAACAAGCAGAAATTTTAAAACGTTTAGGTTGCCAACAGTTGCAGGGATATTTGTTAGGAATGCCGATGCCAGTGGCACAGCTTGAAGAAAGCATGAAAATGAAAGTTGAATAAAGTCATTTGTAGTCTGATCGCATTGCCAATGAGTGAGAAAAAAAGACAGAGAAATGCTTTATATCGTCGATAAAAACAGGTCGTCATCCAATGTAAAACATCAAGACACACCACGCTAAGATTTTGACTCAACCCGATGTGGTTGATTATTTTTAATGGTCAATCTGATACAATATCGCCAATTTTCCATATTGATCAGATCTGATCTTTTGCACTGCGAGTTTTGCAGTAGGTGTCTTTCATGAGTTTTAAAGAAGAATTAGCGACACAGGTCGCTCAGCGACGTACTTTCGCTATTATTTCCCACCCCGATGCCGGTAAAACCACAATGACAGAAAAACTGTTGTTATGGGGACAGGCGATTCAGGTTGCAGGTATGGTAAAAAGCCGTAAATCTGATCGTGCGGCAACGTCTGACTGGATGGAAATGGAAAAAGAACGTGGTATTTCGATCACCACTTCTGTTATGCAGTTCCCGTTTAAAGACAAGATGATTAACTTGCTCGACACCCCAGGGCATGAAGACTTTTCTGAAGATACCTACCGTACATTAACCGCTGTTGACTCTGCGCTTATGGTGATTGATGGTGCAAAAGGTGTCGAAGACCGTACGATCAAATTGATGGAAGTGTGTCGTATGCGCGACACGCCGATTATTTCATTCGTCAACAAAATGGACCGTGAAATTCGTGAGCCATTAGAACTGCTTGATGAAATCGAAAACGTTTTAAAAATTAAATGTGTTCCGATTACTTGGCCACTGGGCACAGGTCGTGACTTTGCCGGTGTATTTAACCTACTCGAAGAAAAATTCTACGTTTATAAGGCAGGTTTCGGTTCAACTATTACGGATATTGAAGTCCGTGATGGCTATGACTATGCAGATTTGCGTGAAAAAGTCGGCGAACTCGCTTGGGCTGCATTTGAAGAATCATTGGAATTGGTTCAAATGGCCAATGAACCTTTAGACCGTGATGAATTTTTGGCAGGTCGTCAAACGCCAGTGTTGTTTGGTACGGCACTCGGTAACTTTGGTGTAGACCATGTTTTGGATGCATTTAGTCAATATGCGCCTGAACCTAAAGCACATCCAACTCAAGACCGTAAAGTTGAAGCGACTGAAGAAGGCTTCACTGGTTTCGTCTTTAAAATTCAAGCCAATATGGATCCAAAACACCGTGACCGTATTGCATTCATGCGTATCTGTTCAGGTAAGTATGAAAAAGGCTTAAAAATGAAACATGTGCGTCTAGGTAAAGATGTGCGTATTAGTGATGCTTTAACGTTCCTTGCTGGTGACCGTCAGCACCTTGAAGAAGCATGGCCGGGCGACATTATCGGTTTGCATAACCATGGTACGATTCAGATCGGCGATACCTTCACTTCGGGTGAAGATTTACACTTTACCGGTATTCCTCACTTCGCCCCTGAAATGTTCCGTCGCGTGCGTTTAAAAGATCCTTTGAAGTCAAAACAGCTACAAAAAGGCTTAAAAGAACTTTCAGAAGAAGGGGCGACTCAGGTCTTTATGCCGCAAAACAGTAATGACTTAATCGTGGGTGCTGTGGGTGTGCTTCAGTTTGAAGTGGTGGCATATCGTCTGAAAGAAGAATACAAAGTGGATTGTATTTATGAGCCTGTAAGTATCAATACCGTACGTTGGGTATCGTGTGATGACGAGAAAAAATTCAACGAATTTAAGAAAAAAGCACACGACCAATTGTCTGTCGATGGCGGTGGTCATTTAACTTATCTTGCACCAAGTCGTGTGAATTTACAGTTAATGCAAGAACGTTATCCGGATATTGTGTTCAGTAATACACGTGAACACTAAGTTGTTCTTTTACAGAAATAAAACAGCTTCTTCGTGAAGCTGTTTTATTTTGTGGTAGAGTTTTTAAATCCATACATTACGCAATCATTTGGTCGTTTAGGACATCATGAAAAAATTCAAGGATGCTACAGTTTTTGCACTTTTGGGGAGTGTTTTGCTGCTCAGTGCATGTGATTCAGGAAAAGAAAACAAAGCGACAAAGCCGGCCGACGGTGGTGCTTCTGAAGCGGCTGTGATTAATCCAGATGTTTTGCCTTATTTAAATATCCAAGAGCAAGCCGCAAAAATCGCCAAACCGTTTTGTGAAAATAAAAGTTGTATTGATTTAGAGATACAAACCATTCAGACCGTAGATACGTGGTTGAATGGTTGGATTGAAAAAAATCAGGCCAGCGTCGTACAAGATCAGATTGCATTAAAGCAAAATATGAATCTCCAACAAGCCGTCGATGCGTATGTGAAAAAATCAGATGCTTGGCAGGCAGAGTTTAAAACCAATAAAGCCTATGAATTGGCCATGTACACACGAGTTCCATATCAACGGAATCAATATGTGTTGCTGCAAATCGGTGTTGATACCAAACAGGAAAATATCACGGTCAAAGAGCGTTATTATTTTTTTGTGGCAGACCGCCGTGCGAAAAAGAATCTTAAACCTTTAGATATTATTGAAGCAAAGCAACAGCAAAATATGGATGCTATTGTGCAGCAAGCCTATAGCAAATGGTTAGATGAACAAGAGGTAGATGTCAAAAAATCGGCACCGAAAAAACTCTATTGGGGCCAAGCAGATTGGTTCTTTGATCAAGAAGGCGTTGGTTTGCATTACCGTACAGATGAAATTGTCAAAGATGGTAAACAACTGGATATTTATCTCAGCAAAGCGCAAACACAACAAGTATTGAAAGCTGACGTTTATCAGCATATGTTCTAATCAACGAAAGTATTTAATTTGATAAGATATTTACCAAAATAAATATCAATTATTCAAAATGAAAGGTTGAAGCAATGGTGCAAAAAAATAAAATTTGGGCAAGCTCAATATTGGCAGTTTCTGTTGCATTCACGGCGTGTCAGCCACAACAAGCTGAACCTGAAAAAAAGCCGGATCAAGCAAAAACTGAACAGCCAGATTTGAGTGCAAAACTGATTGGTGATGCGGAAAAATTACAACTGAATTTACCTGAATGTGATGGCGGGGTTTGTCCTGAAATTTCAGTTGAACGCTTAAACAGTAATCAAGCCTTTATTGATGAATTTATTGATGCGGAAATTCTAAAACAGTTAGGCGAAATTCTATCTGTATCGCCTTTAGAAGATAAAACGCTGAGTACTGATGCTCCCGCTGCAAGTGAAGTTGCTGCAGCGTCTGAAGCAAAATCTGCTTTGGCAAAGGTTGAAACGCCCAAATTAAAATTGGAAAAAGCCACGCAGCCTTACATGCAAGCGTTCTTAAATTTAGATAAAGAGTTGAAATCTTTAAGTGCCAATCAGCAAATCAGTTTGATGATTAAACCTAAAATATTAAATGCTGAAAAACCCTTGGCAACAGTGGTTTTAAATACCAGTTCATATTTAGGTGGAGCGCATGGTTCTTCTGCACAGCAATATTACAACTTTGATTTAAGCACTCAAAAATTGGTGCAGCTCAACGACATATTATTGCCAAATCAACGTGCTGAGCTTGAAAAGCGGGGCTATGAAGTATTTAAAACTTGGGTGAAAGATGCCAAGTTGGCAGACAATATTCAAGAATACGAACAGATTTGGAAATTTAAACTGTCTGATAATTTTTATCTGAGTCAGCAAGGTTTAATTTTGCAATATGCCGAATATGAAATTGGGCCGTATGTGGTGGGTTTACCACGTTTGACCATTCCTTATGATCAATTGCAAAGTGTATTGAAAAAGCAATATCTACCTCCAGTTGAAGCTGCTGAAGCCTCAGCCGCAAAAGCAAATTAATTAGTTCAATGACTTACTCACTGTTTGATACGCATACGCATTTTGATGTTCCCGATTTTGACGCTGATCGGGAACAGTTGGCGTATGCTGCCAAACAGGCGGGTGTCGATGCGTTAGTATTGATTGGTTTTGTACAGTCACGTTTTCAAGATTTGCTGCATACTCAAGAGTTTTTAGCTCGTTTATCCAATGTTCCAAAAAGCTATTTAGCTCCCGGCTTACATCCGTTTTATATTGAGCAACATCGTACAGAACATTTGCTCGATGTGGAGCAGATGCTAAAGCAGCATGATTGTGTTGCTGTCGGTGAAATAGGTTTAGATACCTTTTTGAAACAGCATAAACAGCCCGAACTTTTTCAAAAGCAGCAGCAGTATTTTTCTACACAACTTGAGTTAGCACAGCAGTTTGATAAACCGATATTGCTGCATATTCGCAAATCCCATGCGGAGGTGCTTTCGATGTTGAAAAAGCATCAATTTAAGCTCGGTGGTATTGCACATGCATTTAGTGGTGGTGTTGAAGAAGCGAAGGCATTTACCAAGCTAGGTTTTAAAATTGGTGTAACAGGGCAAATCACTAATCCCAATGCAAAAAAATTACATCAAGTGGTTCAGACTTTGGGTGTAGATCATTTGGTCTTAGAAACTGACTGTCCAGATATGACACCCTTATGTTGTCAGCATTCGACGGAAGGGCGTACCCGTAATACGCCGGTCAATTTGCCCTATGTATTGCAGGGGCTAGCTCAGAGCTTAAACCGTACTGAATCTGAGATTGCACAGATCTTATGGACTAATTCATTACAAGCATTGCATCTGGACGCTTAAGCGGCAACAAATATTGACGCCGCTTGATTGAATCTGATTTTATTCGCATCGTGCATGCAATGATGGTTTTCTAAAAAAAAGGCGCATTATGCAATTTCTAAAATGCTTTAGACTTGGCATTATGCTGTTAAATTATTTTGAGTGAGTTTCACATGGCACAAGGACTATTGGCTGGCAAACGCTTTTTAATCGCGGGTATTGCAAGTAAGTTATCAATCGCATTTGGTATTGCGCAAGCTTTACATCGCGAAGGTGCAGAACTGGCTTTTACATATCCAAATGAAAAATTAAAAAAACGTGTAGATGATTTTGCTGAACAATTTGGTTCAACTTTAGTTTTCCCATGTGATGTCGCAGTGGACGCTGAAATAGATACCGCTTTTGCTGAACTTGCTAAACATTGGGATGGTCTAGACGGTGTTGTGCATTCAATTGGTTTTGCACCGGCGCATACTTTAGATGGCGATTTCACTGATATTACAGACCGTGAAGGTTTTAAAATTGCTCACGACATCAGTGCATATAGCTTTATTGCGATGGCTCGTGCGGCAAAACCTTTATTGGCTGCACGTCAAGGTTGCTTATTGACGCTGACTTACCAAGGTTCTGAACGCGTAATGCCAAACTATAACGTTATGGGTATGGCAAAAGCGTCACTAGAAGCAGGCGTACGTTATTTGGCAACAAGTCTTGGCGCTGAAGGTATTCGTGTAAATGCGATTTCAGCAGGTCCGATTCGTACCTTAGCGGCTTCAGGGATTAAATCTTTCCGTAAAATGTTAGACCTAAATGAAAAAGTCGCACCACTTAAACGCAATGTCACCATTGAAGATGTCGGTAATGCAGCATTGTTCCTTTGCTCGCCTTGGGCAAATGGTATTACAGGTGAAATTTTGTATGTTGATGCTGGCTTTAATACTGTAGGTATGAGCGCTGATCTAATGGCAGATGCTGAGTAATTCTCTTTAAGTTCCCTCTCCCTTTGGGAGAGGGCTAGGGTGAGGGAATAAAAACCTCTCCCCTTGGAAACAGTGTTTCTCATCTCCTGGAAGGAGAGGGAATAAATAAAGCATAAAAAAGACCGCAAAAGCGGTCTTTTTTAGATTTGAAGATAAGCGATTAAGCTTGGCCTTCAGCAGCAGTTTGCGCACGTTGCAAATTCGCTTCGAATTCAGCATCGAAGTTAATTGGTGTAAGCAATAATTGTGGGAAGCTGCCTTTAGTAACCATATCGTTCACAGCTTCACGTAGGAATGGGAACAAGATATTTGGGCAGTAAGCACCAAGAATGTAAGGAAGACGTTCTTCTTCAACGCTATCGATTAGGAAGATACCTGCTTGAGTAACGTCAACGATAAATGCAGTGTCACCCGCATTGTTCGCTTGAACGACAACTTTCAGTGAAACTTCGAAGTGTGTTGGATCAACTTTTTCTGCAGAAGAAGAAAGGTTGATATTTAGTTCAGGCTGCCATTCTTTAGTAAATACTTGAGCCCCAGGTACTTCGAAAGAAATATCTTTAGTATAAATACGCTCTAATGCCAATTGTGGTTGAGCTTGTTGTTCTTCACTCATTGTTTATTCCTTAATATGAGGTGACGATTTATGTTTAAAATTAAGATAGCATGCCGTCGAGTTTGCCTTCACGCTCTAAAGCATAAAGTTGGTCAAAACCGCCAATAAACTGATCATTAATAAAAATTTGAGGAACGGTACGGTGGTTGGTGCGTTGCATCAATTCAACACGTACTTCAGGCGCTTCATTTGATAAATTAATTTCTTTATAAGCCACGCCTTTACGCTCTAGGAGCTGTTTTGCACGAATGCAGTAAGGACATACAGTTGTTGAATAAATCGTAACTTCAGCCATGTTAATCTCCTAAGAAGCGCTTATTTGCTTTTAACTAGAGGTAAGCCTTGAGCTTTCCAGTTGCTAATGCCGCCGTCTAAACGGTATGCATCTGCATGACCGACTTGTTGCAATGCAGAACCTGCCACTTGACCAAGGTTACATACAAAAACCAACGGGCGATCAGAAGTTTTTAACTCTTCAATGTGTTTTGTAATTTGGCTATATGGAATATTACGGCTACCGCTAATATGACCTTCGCGGAAGTCTTTCGCATCACGTAAATCAATCAATTGAGCATTTTTAGCTTTAACTAAAATCCCTAAAGATTGAGGTGAAATTTTGCGACCATTACGCTGGCCTTCAAGAATAAAGAACAGCACGACTAATACAGCCAGCGTTCCAAATAAGAAGGGGTGATTCCCCATAAATTCGAACCAACGTTCCACAATTCACCTAACTACAATTTTAAATTGCCAAGAGTATAGCCCATAAATATGGTGATCAAAATCACCCCTTCAAGGGCATGAACAGAATAAAAATTAATTTTTTTGCTGCGCTTCCGTGATTTCGTCGATCAGACGTAAATAACTGTCTAATCGGCGCGGCAAAATTTCGCCATTTTGAGCCGCCATTCTAAGCGCACATTGCTTTTCGTGTTTATGCGTACAGTTACGGAACTGACAATAACCCAAATGTGATTCGATCTCAGGGAAACCTTGCTGAACTTTTTCCAATTCTAGGTGCCATAAACCAAATTCACGGATTCCTGGTGAATCAATCAATGCAGAACCTTCACCAAACGCAATTAAGCGCGTAGAGGTGGTGGTGTGCTGACCGAGCGCGGAGTTTTCCGAAATAATATTGGTTTTTTGCGCAGCATCCGGAACAATGGCATTAATTAAAGTGCTCTTACCAACCCCAGACTGACCTACAAATGCGACAGTTTCACCAGAAAGCCGAGCAGAAAGTGTGCTTAAGTCACCATCGGATTGGGTTTGCATGACTTCATAGCCCAAGTCACGATATTCTTGTAATAGCGTTAAGATCGGATCGTTGTCTTTAAGTAAGTCTGATTTATTTAAGACCAATAAAGCTGGAATATCGGCATCTGCACAGGCCACCAAATAGCGGTCAATCAGGCCTGGTGCTGGCTCAGGAAGCGGTGCAAATACAATCACAATCAGGCTGACATTGGCTGCGACAGGTTTCACTTTGTGATAACGGTCAGGGCGTGTCAGTAAAGATTGGCGTGGATGAATCGCGGTAATAATCCCTAAACCTGTAATCGGGTCAGCTTGCCATTTGACACGGTCACCCGTCACCAATAATTCGAGATTGGTACGGGTATGGCAGCGCCAAACACTGCCTAATTCGATGGGTTTCCAATGGGGTTCAGGTTCACCTGCTTGCACAATGGGTTTTTCAGGATGTTGGTCGGGTGTAGACAGCGCTTGAACTTCAAGTTGACGACCATAATGTTGGACGACCAAGCCTTCCAAATCTGCAGAAGTATCGATTTCTTCCTGACGAGATTTATGTTGCTTCTGAATGCGACGTTGCTGCTGTTCAGTCAGTCGGCGCTTACGAATTAAAGCCATTCATATCCTAAAAAACCATGAAAACTAGATGGCAAAAATAGCATGAAAGCAGGGTCTATTTACAGCGCAAGCCCAATAAATTTGCTACTATGTTCATTTTTACAGCCTAATAAGATTGCACATTTATGAGCAGCACACCTGATACACGCCTGATTTGGATTGACCTTGAAATGACAGGTTTAGATACAGATAACGACCAGATTATTGAAGTTGCAACAATTGTGACGGATGATAATTTAAATATTCTGGCGGAAGGGCCTGTGCTTGCGGTACATCAGTCTGATCGTGTGCTCAATGCAATGGATGAGTGGAACACTCGCCAACATGGTCAATCAGGTCTGATCGAACGTGTACGTCGTAGTAAATTGACAGCACAAGATGCTGAACAGCAAACTTTAGAATTTTTGAAAAAATGGGTGAATCCAAAATCATCACCAATGTGTGGTAACTCAATTTGCCAAGATCGTCGTTTCTTGCATCGTTTAATGCCTGAAATGGAACAATACTTCCACTACCGTAATCTCGATGTATCATCAGTGAAAGAATTGGCGAAACGCTGGCGCCCAGAGATTATGGGTGGCTTGAAGAAAAATGCCTCGCATTTAGCAATGGATGATATCCGTGACTCGATTGCAGAGCTTAAATACTACCGTGAATATTTCTTTATTATGAATAAAGACTAAGGTTATAAGATCGAAAAAGAGGCGAAAGCCTCTTTTTTTTATCCAAGATATTTTCTCTATCGTTGATAGATGTTGGCTTGATGAATCTCGAGAAAACTTGCAGGCTGAGCCAAATCAGTGAAGCCAAATTGACGATATAAACCATGTGCATCCGCCGTTGCAAGTAACATGCGTCTTAGATCTGCGGCGCCACATTTTTCAAATAAAGTACTCACAATTAATTTTGAATAGCCTTTGCCTCGATGCTCATCGGCGACATAAATATCGGCTAAATAAGCAAAAGTTGCATAATCCGTAATGGCACGACCAAAACCGATGAGTTCATCATCGAGAAGTAAGGCTACGGCCAAAGAGTTTTCAATCGCTTTTTTCACCACATGTTTTGGAATATCTTTTGACCAATAGGTATGGCTTAAAAAGCGATGCACGGTGTCTAAATCCATTTCATTTTTGTCATCGGTAATTTTTAAATTATTTGGCAGAGGATGGATGTCCATGGCAATACACACTTGAGTTTGAGATCTATGGTTATACTTTTTAAAGCAGACCTCCGTTTGCTGTAAATGTTTATTTTGATGGATTTAGACCTGATGCGAATGCCGCTCTGTTGCGCTGACTGCTGAATTGCGTTTTATCAAAGAAAATAAGTAGCAAATTTGCTAAAATGGCGGTTGATTTAACACTGCCTCCAAACCTATGACTGAACTGCTCCAAGATGATGAATATGACCGCCGTTTTGCTGGCGTAGCCAAAATATATAGTGATGAAAGTTTTCATCATTATGAAAAAAGTCATGTCATGGTGATAGGGATTGGTGGTGTAGGCTCATGGGCGGTCGAAGCTTTAGCGCGTACTGGTATTGGTGAGCTGACCTTGGTCGATATGGATGTCGTTGCTGCATCGAATATTAATCGACAATTGCCTGCCATGAGCACGACATTGGGACATGAAAAAATTGAAGTGATGGCAGAGCGATGCCGTGCGATCAATCCCCGAATCAAAATAAATTTGATTGATGATTATCTCACACCTGAAAATGTGAAAGAAATATTAGCCGGCAATCCCGATTTAATTTTAGATTGTATTGATGACGTGAAAGCGAAATTCGCCCTCATGTTACATTGTCGTTTTAATAAAATTCCGTTGATTGTCTCGGGTGGTGCAGGCGGTAAACTCGATCCGCTGAAAATCCGAGTCGCGGATTTATCTAAAACTGAGCAAGACCCGATGTTAGCGAAATTGCGTACACAATTACGCGGCAAAGGCATTTGTAAAAAGCCGAAAGAAAAGTTTGGGATTACCTGTGTTTATTCGATTGATAATCCATTTTCCAGTGCTGATGTTTGTCCAAGTGCGGGCTTACGTTGTGGTGGATATGGTTCAGCAGTAGTCGTGACGTCCAGCTTTGCGATGGTGGCTGTGTCAGAGGTGCTCAAAAAACTTGATGCAAAACGAGCAAAAGCATGACAGCTATCTCATTTTGAAAAAAATAAAGCACCGAATTCGGTGCTTTTTTTGTATATAGAATTAAAATCAGACACAATGTTGGAATAATTAAAATATTGATTTTTTTGGGGCGAGTATGTGGTTTTTACTGATACTAATTTTGGGGATGGGAGCACTTGCGTTTTGGATGTGGAAAAGACCCGATCCAGTAAAACGCGATCAGGCTAAAGCGGTTGGGCATGACTTGTGGATAGACCAATTAGATGCACAGCTGAAATTTGCAGAACGTTTAATGCTTGATGCACCAACCGACTATGCGCGTGCCTATGAGTTGTATCAAAATTTGGCCAAACAGCATGAAATTCCACAGGCCTATGTCGCTATGGGACAGATGCATTTACAAGGTTTAGGCCGAGAAGTCAGTGTGGAAAATGCGCTGGCTTTATTGGAAAAAGCCAATAGTTTAGGCAGCGATGATGCTGCATATGTATTGGGGCAAGTTGAAGAAGGTATCTATGGCGGTGTACCCAATCTTGAAAAAGCGCAATACTGGTATCGACATGCGATTTCACGCGGTCATTTGGATGCACAATATCGACTCGCCGAACTAAACCCAGAAGATCAGACACATGCCGAGCAGCAACATTTAGATTTGTTGCAAAAAAATGCGGACAATGGACATGCCAATTCACAGTATCAATTGGCACAGTTCTATTTAAAACAAGCCACGCCAAATATTACTCTGGGATTGGAATATTTACTGAAAGCTGCCCAACAAGACCATATAGCGGCTATTCAGCAATTGCAGCAGTTCTATGCTCAAGGAAAGTATCTTGCACAAAATGATGAAAAGTCATTGCAATATTTAAAGCGAGGATTGCTACTCGGGCACCAGCAGCAGTTGTATGAATATTATCAAGCAGTATTGATGGGTAAAATCGACGTCGATCAGCGTCAGCGGGTTTATCATGATCTTTTGCAGCAGGCCAAAGAGCACAAAGTTGCAGCAGCCAGCCGATTATTAGGCATTGCACATTTTCATGGTTGGTATTTGGAGAAGCAGGAAACTTTAGGTTTTCGCTTTCTGACCGAAGCTGCTCAACTTAAAGATGCTGATGCAATTAGTCTTATTGCAGCGCTGTATTTTGAAAAGTATTTGGTTAGTGATGATCCGCAAAAAGCATTTGAGTTATATCAAACAGCGTATCAATTCAAACCATTATTCATTAACCAAGTTGGTTTGGCCCTATGCTATCTACACGGCGTCGGTGTTGAGCGAAATATCAAGCAAGCGCAGCAACTTTTAGTTGAAGCGGCAAGACACTTAAATGATATGTCCATTACTTGTGTCGCCGATCAGAATTATGTGATTGGACGTTTTTATGCATTGCCAGAATATCCTTTACCACATCGTGATCAGTGTCTGAGTTATCTGGAAAAAGCCGCAGAACAAGGTTCGCAGGATGCTGCTTGGTATCTCTACCGTTTAGCCGTGGACAATATCTTGCCTGATCTACAGTTTGATGAAGCTCAAAGCCAGCGGGCATTGTTGAAAGCGGCAAAATTAGGTCATCCTGATGCACTCACGCAACTAGGTCTAGTTAATTTAAAAGGACAATGGGGAACACAAGATTTCCAACAAGCATTGCAGTATTTCTCGCAAGCGGCAGCATTGGGTAATGTGACTGCCTTGTACCAACTTGGTGAAATGTCAGAACATGGTTTAGGTGTACAGCAAGATTTAACCCAAGCGCATAGCTATTATGCACAAGCGGCTCAGGGGATGAGTGCTGCGGCGTTAACGCGATTGGGCTATTTATATATTCATGGCATGGGCGTAGAGCGTGATCTTAAAATTGCACAGCAATATTTGGAAAAAGCGGCCTTGCAAGGCTATGTCGAAGCACAAGAACAATTGGAGAATATTCACGCATTTTTAAATACTAATTAATCGTGATGCAAGGCAGTAAGGTGGTATGAAGAGACCTGAAGTTTAGTTTGATGGTCTCTACATTTTTTTAATGCAGAAATAAATAGAGTAAAAATAACATAAAGAATTGATGTAGAAATTTGAATTTTTACTTACATAAAACCCAAAAAAGCAGGCAGATTATGCCTAGAAAAATATGAGTTTTCTTGATTAAATACCGCCGTATTTTATAAAAAATCGATTTTTGATAATAAACATGCTGAACAATATTTATTCTGCACTTGAGAAATTGGGCATTAGTCCACAAAAACGTGCCTTGCATATTCAATTTTCCAATACCACGCTGAATGAACAAGTATTCTTGCAACGTATTGATGGGGAACATGCCTTAAGTGAAGGTTTGAATGTTCAGCTCATCTGTCTCTCAACTTCTGCCACCTTAGAACTCAAACAATTTATTGGTACACAAGTCGCAATCGATCAGGTAACCGATGCGGGTCAACTTTTTCGTATTACCGGGATCATTACAGAAGCATTTCAAGGCCAAAGTGATGGTGCATTAACGCTATATAAGTTGACCTTAGAAGATGCAACGGCATTGTGGCATAAGCGTCGTAATAGCCGTGTGTTTATGAATAAATCGGTCAAAGATGTGGTCGAGATTATTTTTAAGGAATGGCAAAAAAAGAGCCCACTTTTTGCAGCGAGCTTAAGTTTGGACTTAAGTGGCTTAAAAAAAGAGTATGACGTTCGACCATTCATGATGCAAAGTAATGAAACCGACTATGATTTTATTACTCGCTTACTACGCAGTGAAGGCATTCATTGGTTGGTTGATGAAGCTCAATCTTTTGTAACATCGTCTGCGGCACCCATCGCAGCCCAAAAGCTACGTTTGATTGATGATAATAGTCAATATCAAGCTTTGGAGCGACGTAATATCCGTTTTCATCGCAGTAGTGCGACTGAAAAAAATGACAGTATGACCAGTTTTATCGGTCAGCGCAGTCTGCAACCGACGTCGGTACATGTACAACGATGGCAAGCGGATGTGCTTGAACAGGACGAGGGTGGTGGTGCAGTACAAAGCAAGCACCTACATAGTCAAAATCAAGATAATGCGAGCTTAAGCTTAGAGCAGGCATGGCATGTGAGCCCTGCATGGATGCAAGATCTGAATGGTGAAGATGCTGCAACTGCCTCTAATAGTGCTCAAGTTGAACGTCTCAATCAAAATTTTAGTGATTATTATGCAGCTCAAGCCAAACAATTTATTGCTAAAAGTACCGTGCGTGATACACAAGTTGGTTATTGGTTCAAATTGGATGAGCATCCAGAGATTGACCAGCATCGTGGTGCAGATCAAGAGTTTTTGATTTTATCCAAGTCTTTTTATAACCAAAATAATTTACCCAAAGACTTAACCGATCAAGTTACACAACTGATCCATCAAAGTCAGTGGCAAGTCAAACAAAGCGATACGGATGAACGCCAAGCCAATACCTTGGCTTTGCAACGTCGAAATATTACGACCGTTCCTGAATTTAATCCACTTACACATCGACCAGTAACACATCCGCAGCGTGCCAAAGTTGTGGGGCCTGCCGGTGAAGAAATTCATGTTGATGAATGGGGGCGGATAAAAGTCCGTTTTCTGTTTACCCGTTCTGATGATCATGGCCATGATGGAGGTGCAGGTGCCAATAACAACGATACTGACTCGGCTTGGGTTGATGTACTGACGCCTTGGGCCGGCGAAGGTTATGGCGCACGCTTCTTACCTCGCATTGGTGAAATAGTCGTCGTTGATTTCTTTGATGGCAACATTGACCGACCTTTTGTCGTGGGTCGTATTCATGAAGCGCAGCGTAGTCCCACTAAATTTGACAATAAAGGACAATTACCCGATACCAAAAAACTTGCGGGAATTCGTTCCAAAGAAGTGGCGGGAGAGGGTTTTGGTCAATTACGCTTTGATGACACCACGGGGCAAATTAGTACCCAGCTGCAAAGTAGTCATGGTGCGAGCCAACTGAACCTCGGTAAGCTCAGTCATCCAAAAGATAAAGCAGAAAGTGAAGATCGGGGTGAAGGTTTTGAGCTGCGGACCGATCAATGGGGGGCGCTACGAGCTGGACAAGGTTTATTGGTGTCGACTTATAAACAGGAAAAGGCCAATGGTGAACATTTAGATGCAGAGATTGCAAGAACACAGCTGGAGACGAGTCATAGTAATAGTAAGTCTTTAAGTGATATTGCAAAACAACAAAAAACAGATGAAATTGAATCTGTTGAACAGCTAAAAGCTTTTGCCAGTGAAATAGAAAAAGATATCGCTAAATTTAAAAAAGCCATTCTTTTACTTAACTCAGTGGATGGTATTGCACTGAGTACACCGGAGGATATTCATTTATCAGCAACAGGCATGATCAACCAAATTGCCGGTGATAGCATTAACCTGAGTACGCAAAAAAATATTGTGGGCCAAGCACTGGGCAAAGTCAGTTTATTTGCAGCACAAGGTGGCATTAAAGCCATTGCAGCGCAAAGCAAAATTGAAATTCAAGCACAGTCAGATGCACTGGATATCTTGGCGAAGCAAGGTATTACCATTTCTTCGACTGAAGATAAAATTGAAATCAGTAGTCCCAAAGAAATCGTGATTACGGGTGCATCTTCCCAAATTACTTTAAATGGCTCAGGCATTCTTTCCAAAACAGGCGGAAAGTTTGAAGTGAATGCGGGGCAGCATCTATTTAAACCAGCATCGAGTGCTAGCAAGTCTGCACAACTTCCTGCTTCTAATCCGATGAAAGGGGCCTTAGAGCTGCTCAAGAGCTATGGTGGTCAAGATTTCTTTAGCGGAACTGGATTTAAAGTGATTGATGCTTTGGGCAAGCAAGTTACAGGAAAATTAGACGGCAATGGCTTTGCTCAAGTAACGGGTATTGCACCAGGACCAGCTAAAGTTGAGTTTGACAAAGATCCTCGAAGTGCTTGGGATTCAGCGAGTCATTTTAAGCGTGACTATCAATGGGCAGAAAACGTTGTACCAGGCGCTTCAGACTTGATTCAGAATGCACTCGGGTCGTTGGGGCAAAATTTAACTTCACAGCTTAAAGATAACTTATTCAATTTAAATGCAGATTCTTTAAAAAATATCGGAAAAAATGCATTAAAAGATCTAGGTGGACAGGCATTAAATCAATTTAAAGACCAAGTCACCAACTCTGCACTATCTGCAATTTCATCGAAACTCAACTTGGGACTTTCTGCTTCACAAATGGCAAGTTTGGGTCAGGGTGCACAAGGCTTATCCAGCGTATTAGGTGGAAGTGGAATGAGTAACGGCATCGTTTCTGGGTCAACTGCTGCCGCAGTTCAGAACTCACAAGCAACCATTGATAAGGATATAGTGGGCCGTAAAATTTCTTATTCCACACGCGCATTGACTTATACGGAAACCATTCGAGAAGGCTCTGCAACGCCTACGAATGTGACAGCTGCACCAGTCGCAGTGCCTAAAGTGCCTGAAATAAAAGTAGCGGAAGCTGCACCAGAAAAAGCGATACCTGTCCTTGCCAGTGACGATGATTGGGTAGATAGGAAGCAATATTCAAGTCCTTATCTCACTTATAGCGAAACTACACGACCGAAAAAGAACAATGGTTAGCGTTTGCTAAAGCTAGCGCCAAACACAGTTTTAAATATTTAGAATTTGAGTAATAGGTTTTTACATGACAACTGATCAAAATGTTCAACAAGAACAACAGACAATAAATAAGCCAGCCGTAGAATTGGCAATTTTCAATTTAGAGAGTGTGACGCATACTGAAGATCATAAGTTTATAGCACATCAAATTCAGGATTATTTAAAAGCGTGTGGAAATACCAGCCTTGAGCAGCTAAAAGCTAATGCAAATGTTCCGACTGTAGCGAATATCTTTGCATTATCTGGGGCAGTTTTAGACTTGTTATTATTTGCCACCGAGCAAGAACAAGGGGATGCCGCTGTACAAAAAATAGCAGTGCTGAGTATGAACCTGATAGGTTTGTATTTAGAACCCAAAGCCGAAGCTCATGTACGAATGGCTTTACGTCCTTTATTGGGACTCATGGCTGAATGTTTATATCCGCAAAATGGTAAAGTCAAAGAAGCCGATATCCGTCGCATGTCTTTGCATTTAAATGCACAAATGGCAGGAGATTTAGAAAAGTTTCTGACTGAAACACAGGCCAAACTACCTAGCCTGCTTTCAGGTGCGACAAATTTAGGAACATCAATATTAAACACTTTTGCAGCACCTATTCAGTCGGGGCTGGTTTCACCGACTATTAGCTTTGGTGCAAGTGCTGAAAAACGAGATCCGGCAGAACAATTTAGCAATTGGGCAAAACCGCTGATTGATTTAAGTAAAACAAGCGCACTTGCCAATATGCTACCTAAAATAAGGAAAGAACAAACAGGCACGCTGCTACAAACTCAAGCAACTCAGGCATTGAGTTCATTTCCAAATGAAATTCAACGTCAAGCTAACGCAAGTCTAAAATACAGTTTGGCATGGCTAATTCAAGAAACCTTAAAAGCCATTAAAACTCAAGGTAACAAAGCCAATGCCAGTGTGCCGATTAATCAAACTGGGGAACATGAGCAGCACACCACAGGGGATACTTTAGAGTTTTTAGCTTTACAGGCTGACGCATTGAATGATTCGACTTGTTCGATTCCAAATGAGGATGCTACACCTAGTGATTCAGCAACTGATAACAGTATTAGTTATGCTATAGGTGCTGAACGGGTCAATCACACCGATTTTAATTTACCTAAAGTGGGTTTTAGCTTTAGCCGTCAATATAATTCGCAAATGCATGAGTTTGATGGCAGCATGATAGGCGCTCGTTGGATGATGCCTTTTTCGAATGTCATCATCCAAAATAGAAACGGCTATTTGTTTATTGATAGTAATGGGCGCAAGCATCAGCTACCAGATTCAATTACCTATGAAGCATACACGGTGCCTTATGAAGGCTTTACGGTAGAACCTTTAGAAAATGAAGATTTGCTACTAAACTTTGGTTCAGCGTGGAGTTTCCATTTTCACAGCTTTAATGGCGGAAAACACTATCAGTTGATTCAGCAATTCAATGAAGAAACAGATGAAAAAGTTGCCTTAAGTTATCTGTTGTTTGAACAGCAAGCTTATCTGCAAAGTATTGATTTTCAATTAAAGCGTGGCAAGCATCAACTCAAGTTTGCCTTTAATGATCAAGTAAAAGTTATCGCTGCTTTTGTGGATGAACAGGCAGAGCCAGTGTCACGTTATGAATATGATGTGCAAGGCAATTTAATAAAGGCGATTGATCAAAATGGTCACTTGCGCAGCTATGAATATAATGATGCGCATCAACTGACCCGTTATACCGACCGTACAGGGCGTGGGCAAAATATCCGCTATGAGTCAAAAGAAGCGAATGCCAAAGCCATAGCGGAATGGGCAGATGACGGCAGCTTTAAGACTCGTTTGGAGTGGCATCCGAGACTGCGCCAAGTTGCTGTCTATGATGCTTATAATGTGCCAACCTATTACTATTTTGATTTAGATGGTTTTACCTATCGCACACGCTTAGCCGATGGCCGTGAAAAATGGCTATCGCGTGACAGTCAAAAACGGATTACCCGTCAAATTGATTTTGCAGGCCTAGAAACAGAACAAGTTTATAACGATCAAAATCAGCTGATTAAAATTGTACAGCCAAATGGCGGCATCATCCGTTTTGCCTATGATGAAGCAGGGAATTTGACGGAAACCAAAGATCCTGAAGGTCATATCTGGAAAAAAGAATATGATGCAGACGGTAATGTAACAAAGGAAATTAATCCTTTAGGTCATAGCACGCAATATAAATACAACAACGATAATCAAGTTGTAGAAGTCATTGATGCCAAAGGCGGCGTTAAAAAAATGCAATACAATGATTTGGGGCAAATGACCGCATATAGCGATTGTTCAGGTAAAGAAAGCGCATGGGAATACGATGAAGAAGGCGCACTGACGGCCCAGCAATCTGCTGATGCGCAGCAAGTAACATATATCTACAGCTCAGAAGGTAAAGACAAAGGCCAGCTTAGAGCAATTGTTTATCCTGATGGTTTAAAGGAACAATTTGAGCATGATGAAGAAGGGCGCTTGCTGAAGCATACGGATACCAAAGGTTTAAGCACGCAATACCGTTATAATGCTGTTGGTCTACTTGAACGGCGTATAGATGCGAATCTCCACCAAATTGACTATCAGTGGGATAAGCAAGGTCGAATTCAAAAGCTGACAAATCAAAACCATGCAGAGTATTTATTTGAATATAACCGTTATGGCCAATTGGCGCGTGAACAGGCCTTCGATGGCGAAGAAAAGCATTATAGTTACAATGACAATGGACAGCTGTTTCAAATACGTCAACCGAATATCCTGACCCAATTGGGTTATCATGCAGACGGTTCAATTGCTTCAAAAACCTATACGCATGTGCAAACACGACACAGTCAAACTGAAGAATTTGAATACAATCTAAATAATCAACTCAGCCAAGCGACAAATAAAGAAAGCAAAATCAACTTTTATCGAAATCCGCTCGGGCAGTTGGTACGCGAACATCAGCACTATAACGTGCCAAATTTAAAGCCGCTGACTGCAGTGTTGCGTTACGAATACGATGAGTTGGGCAACTTAAGCAAGACTATCCGCCCAGATGGACAAGTCCAAACCAATCTGACATATGGTTCAGGGCATATCTATGGCATCGCCTTTAACCAACAAGATATGGTGGCATTCCAACGTGATGATTTACACCGTGAAACTGCGCGGATGCTCGCCAATGGATTGGTTCAAACCAAAAATTATAATGATGTGGGTTTACTCAGTTCGCAGCTGATTCAGCCAGAGCACGAGACTTTAGGGCGAGTACAGCATCAGGCGGAACGGCAGTATTATTATGATCAAAATTATCTACTCACGCAGGTGAACGACAGCCGTTTAGGCAAGCTGAATTATCAATATGATGCGGTTGGCCGTTTGATACAGAGTCAAAGTGTGCATAAAACGGAAAGCTTTGCTTTTGACCCTGCGGGGAATTTAATTGACCCGATTGCCACGCAGGCGTCTCAAGTCAAAAGTAATTTGATTGCTCAATATAAGGGTAAAAACTATAAATACGATGCGCAAGGCAATGTGATTGAAAGCAGCCATGCAGGTAAAACATTAAAATTGACTTGGGATAACCTGAATAGATTGATTCGTAGCGATCATCAGGGGCAGGTGACTGAATATGGTTATGATGTGTTTGGCCGACGCTTGTTTAAGAAAAACCAAAATGCGCAAATCCTGACTTTATTTGGCTGGGATGGTGACCTGATGATTTGGGAGTCACAGCAATCTAATAAAGCGGAACAAAACTACACCAAGCATTATGTCTATGAACCACAGAGTTTTGTGCCATTACTACAAACGGGCTATACAGGTTTTATCAAGCTTTTAGAAACCCCTGACTATGCTCAATTTCAGCATGAAGATTATTCGGTTTATAAAGATCCGCTATGGAAAACGGAAACACGAAAAAATAAAGCTGAATTGGAGCGGGTGCTTTTTTATCACTGTGACCAAGTTGGTACACCACAAACGCTTAGTAATGAGCGAGGTGAATGTATTTGGGAAATTAAGCAGAATGTATGGGGTGACGCTTTAGAAATAAAGGCTTCTCATAATTTACTTGAGCAAAGCAATCTTCGCTTCCAAGGGCAATATTATGATGGAGAGACTGGCTTACATTATAACCGTTACCGTTATTATGAGCCGCATAGTGCAAGGTATGTGAGTAAAGATCCGATTGGACTAGCTGGCGGACTTAATAATTTAGCTTATGTAAGTGATCCGAATCAGTGGGTAGATCCGATGGGGTTGGCGAAAGTATTTATTCATCCCGATGGGACATATTCCGATAGGTATGTGCCTGGAAGTAAGGGTTTAAATTCTGAAGCTCAGGAATACATTGCCAAACTTAACCAACGTTCAAGTACACAAGCTATATCTAAAAATAATTCATCATCTTATAAATCATCAGATTATAGTAATCAAGCTAGTCAAGATTATCGTAATGCTATACAACAAAATATAGTAGCATTTGAAACTTTGGATCGTGGAACTAAGCAACTTGCGCAAATATATACTCAAAAGAACACTCAACCATATGTCTATCAAGTTTCATCCAAACCTAGTTTTGTGGAACGTATAAATGAGCAAGCAAAAAGTAATGCTCAAATGTATCCTAGTAGAAGGACGGAACCATATAAAAAGCAGAATTCTACTTTTGGAGAGGATCCACGTAGAAAAGGGTGCCAATGTAAAATTTATGATTATCTAGCCTGTGGTGGCGGTCTTCTTGGCCATAACGTAACTTTAGTTAAAAATCTATGGGCAGATGAGTCAGAAGGATGGTATTTAGCTGGATCCAAAGGAGCATTAATTACACAAACAGTGCCTAAATCACCTAAAGATTTAGTGGGTGCTAGTTGTTCGGCTGGGATTATTCATAATTTAGATAAAGCTGTAATAGATAGATTTGGTATGAAAGATCTTACACATGAAGTCGTAAATGGCGCTTCGGCATCATTTGGGGCAATAGTTGGTCCAGGTGTTGGCGTTGGATTAAATTACGTAGTACCGATGTTGACTAAAAAAAGTCCTGCATATGGAGCTAAATCAGTTGAATTAGTTATAGGCACAGTAGGTGTAAACGCAGATATTGGTATTACTTCGAAGATGTCGCGAGAGTCTTATGATTAAAAAAATTAATATTGTATATTTCTTTATTTTGTTGGTTTTAATTGGCTGTACATCACAGCATGATAAAAAGCATGATTTATCTAAAAGTCCAAAAAATATTTATTTTACTCAGCAGGCAGAATTATTGTTTGGGAGCGTTTTACTCAATAAAATGAGCTTCTCATCTTACAGTTCGGATAAAGTTTCATATATTATTTATAGTAATAATTTTAAAATTGAAAATTTTAATAAGGATAAGAATCAGTTGTTAAAAAACAATTCATGGGAGTTTTATAAGAAAATAAATTCAAGTTATATATATTGTAATGGAGTCGATGAATTAGAAATAATTACTCCTATGAGTATTTATGGTAATGAAAAGCTACATACAGGTTCTACTGGTATGCAGTTAGAGGATGAATGGAATATTTTGTTTTCACATCCAAAAAATTCTACAACTTATGAATGTAATAGGCGTTAAAATAAGAAAAAATTGGGAGCAAGGTAAAATATTAAGATTTAATTGGGTGGTACTCATATAACGCCAATAAAATCACTAAACCCTGACTTTATTCGGCTAGGACGGGGACTTGATGATTTGGGAGTCACAACAATCAAATAGCAAAAACCCTGAAAATAATGAAAACTACACTAAGCATTATGTCTATGAACCAAAGAGCTTTGTGCCACTACTGCAAACGGGCTATACAGGTTTTATCAAGCTTTTAGAAACTCCTGACTATGTCCAATTTAAGCATGAGGATTATTCGGTGTATAAAGATCTGATTTGGAAAACGGAAACTAGAAAGAACAAAGCTGAGTTGGAACGAGTTGCCTTTTACCACTGTGATCAAGTGGGTATGCCGCAAACATTGACTAATGACTTAGTGAGTGTGTTTGGGAAATTAAACAGGATACTTGGGGCACAGCTTTATCAATTGAGGTTTCAAGTAGCTTGCTTGATCAAACCAATATCCGATTCCAAGGACAATATTACGATAGTGAAACAGGATTGCATTATAACCGATATCGTTATTATGAGCCACATAGTGCAAGGTATGTGAGTAAAGATCCGATTGGGTTGTTTGGTGGGTTAAATAATTCAATTTATGTGAGCGATCCGAATCAATGGGTCGATTCGATGGGGTTGATGGCACAAGGGGAAAGGGAAAAAGTTGCTGCGAATAATGCGTTAGTTGAAAAGCATGCAGCTGAAAGATTCGCTCAACAAAAAGCTGCTTGGCAAGTTTCAAAAATAAAAGATGCAAGATCCAAACAACAAAATAGACCAAGTACTGGAATATTGGGTGCATTATTGCCAGGAACTATGTCAAGTGTTGCGAAAAATAAGCAAGATGCAAATGTTTTAAGAAATCAGCAAGGAATGAGAAATGTAGGTACAGTTGGAGCTGCCGCCGCTACTTTACCATATGGAGTTACAGTAATTAGTGGCGGTTTTGGAGCAGGTGCAAAGGCACCAATAATGGGTGCTGTTGGTTCTGCTGCAGTAGACGGTGGTTTTCAAACATTTGATAGTGTTAGATGTAAATGCAATGCCTATAATTATAAGCGAACTCTTGGTGTAGCTGGTGTGGGAGCATTAGCAGGAGGAGTTGGCGCAAATCTTGCAAAAGCAAATGGAGTAGAATATGTTACAGCTATGAATTTCTATAAAAATACTACAAATACTATTGGAAAAAGAATATTTTATGGTCAAACAGCAGTAAAATCTATTACAACAAAGCCTATTAAAGAGAATCCGAGTCTAAAGTTAGATGAACCACAGTACAGTAAATAATAAAGGAAGTACTTTTATATGTTCAATATAATTATTGAAATTGTGTTAGGTACATTTATATCTAATCTGAAAGCAGATAATCATCCCTATTTGTTTTGTTTTATAAAGGGGGTTTTACTGGGGTTGACAGGATTTTTTTTAGCCGTTATTTATAATTATTTTAATGATGATTATATAATGCCTTTTAATGATCTAATGTTTTTCTTTTTAATAACTCAAACGATAGGTATTGTAGTTTCAGTAATTTTTCTTATAATTGAATATTTGTTTCCAGATAAAAAAAACGAAGACTTTTAAAATATTTTAGGTGTAGGTGTTTGAAAAATATGTGTATTAAATTTACCAAAAAAATGTGATTGAAACCAGCCAAATAAGCAGAAACCTTAATCGCTTAATCCAAAGTGATCACAATAGTCAAATCACCATTTATGGTTATGATATATTTGGAAGACGAATATCTGAACAAAGTCAAATAGTTAATCAAAATTAAGTGGAACACAGCCTGACATTATTTGGTTGGGATAGTGATTTGACGATTTTCGAGTCGCAACATTACACTCAAAGCAATAATAAAATACAAGAGAACTTACAGCATACAAGTTACACCAAGCATTATTTTTTGAACCAAATAGTTTTACCATTTTTTCAAACAGGCTATGCAGGTTTTATTAAGTAGATTGAAACCTCAGACTATTCACGTTTCCAAACAGAACCTTATTCAATTTTATAAAGACCCGATATGGAAAACCGAAAAGAGAAAAAACAGAGCTGAATGGCTTTGTTGCACAAAGCTGTTCTTGAGGGCTTTTTCAGCGATATAATTTTCAAATGAAGAAGCCTACATACAAAATCTACCGCACAACCAATTGGCCCGCATATAACCGAGCACTCATGAGTCGCAGAAATATTGCCATTTGGTTTGATTCTGCTACGCAATGGTATGCGCCATCAAAAGGCAAACAAGGGCGAAATCAAACCTACTCCGACGCAGCCATCCAATGCTGCTTAATGATTAAATCCTTATTTCGTCTGTCTTTACGTATGGTTACTGGCTTTGTGCAAAGTCTGATTAAACTTTGCGGATTAAATTGGATAGCTCCAGATTACACCACGCTTTGTAGAAGACAAAAGCATATTGATATTGTAATCAGCTACCAAAAAAGTAGCGATGGGCTGCATCTACTCATAGACTCTACAGGCATGAAGTTTCTAGGTGAGGGCGAATGGAAGCGCAAGAAACATGGACCTGAATATCGTCGCCAATGGCGTAAACTTCATATTGGTATAGATGCTAAAACCCTACAAATACGAGCAGTTCAGCTTACAACCAATAATGTCAGTGATTCACAGGTACTGGAAGATTTACTTGCTCAAATCCCTTTAGATGAACAAATCGATTCTGTCTATACAGATGGTGCTTATGACACAAAACGATGCCGTCAGGTCATTGCAGATCGGCAAGCGCATGCGGTGATTCCACCTAGAAAAAATGCGAAACCATGGAAAGATATAAAGAGTAGCTCGCTAGAGCGAAATGAATTACTTCGAACAGTTACACGTTTAGGCAGGACACTATGGAAAAAATGGTCAGGCTATCATCGGCGAAGTTTGGTTGAAACTAAGATGTACTGCATTAAATTATTAGGAGATAAACTCAGTGCAAGGAGTTTAGATAGCCAAGTGAATGAGATTCATGCACGTGTAGCAGTGCTCAACAGATTTACGGAATTAGGTCGACCACTTACCCAGGTTACGCCTTAAATTTGGCTCAATTAGGGGCGCTTTGCATTTCAAATCTTTGTGCAACAAAGCCATTCGAAATATGAATATGTGGTTGATGAGGCTGGAAGTTTAAAAAGAAACAAAATTATTGACTATGCTCGATCTTTCTTTTTCTTTTATTATCTTATTTCATTATTAGGTAATCTATTTATTCACGTGTTTAATAGAAATTATTCTTTTAAAAATGATCATGATGCTCGTGAGGTTGAAGGTGTTAGCTTAAATTCAACTAAATTTGGACTCACTCACTATTTAATATGTATTCTATGCGCTTATATAGGGTTATTGTGTTTTACTTCGTTTATTGAATTTATTATGCAAACACGAGGTCGTGGGTTTGATAATTATTTGAAGTTTTGGAATTTTCTATAATAAAAAGCCCTTTCGGGCTTTTTATTATATTAATCAAGGCAACTGCTGAATCGGACTACCGCCTAATGCCTGCATCAAGGTCACATAAGCATTGTATTGACTCTGCTTGGTTTGAACCAAGGACAAACGTGCATTACGTGTGGTCTCCTGTGCATCAAGCAAGTTTTTCAACGCAATTGCACCATTACGATAACGCACTTCAGTCAAACGCTCAGTCTTTTCTGCAAGCTGCACATTACGCTCTTGCAAAGCAACTTGTTGACTTAACTCAGTACGATTGGATAGCGCATTTTCCACATCGGCAAAAGCTTGATACAAGGTCTGACGATATTGAATAATAGATTTTTCATAATCTAAATCGCTAATCGCAAGGTCTTTCTTCATATCGTTATATTGCAAGAAAGGTAAGCTTAAACTTGCACCCAAAGCCAAAGCGGGGTTTTGCAATAAGTTACTCAAAGACGTACTGCTCGAGCCTAAACTGCCAGTCAAACTAATCGAAGGGTAGTAACTGGCTTTCGTTGCATCTTTATTTGCCAAAGCTTTACGTAATCTTAATTCGCTCGCTTGTAAATCTGGACGGCGAGACAACAACTCGGCTGGTAAACCCGCTGCAATCGTCGGTAATGCAATTCGAGGTAGGCGCTGCGGCTCTGAAATATTCAGTTGTTGCACAGGTTGATGCAATAACACAGCCAATGCAGTACGTGTTTCCACTTTTTGTTGGTCAATTTGGCTTAAGGTTGCTTTTTGACTTTGGACCGACTGTTCCGCTTGGGTTAGATCTAAACCTGACACAGCGCCAGCTTTATATTGCACCTTGACCAAGTCATAGGTTTTTTGCGTACTGGCTAAGTTTTGCTGCGCAATACTGTAGCGCTCATTTAAATAACCGAGCTGCCAATATAGATTAGCTGTTGTTGCAATCAAGCTTTGGGCCGTGGCTTGCAGGTCTTGTTCAGTCGCTAAAGCTTCCCACTTTGCTGCCTTAGTCTGGCTGGCCAAGCGACCAAATAAATCTACTTCATAACTAACGCCACCGCTGAGTGATACACCTTTTGATGAGTCATCACCTGAGTTAAGGTCAAAGCTATGTCCAGTAGAGACACTTGAACTCACGCGTGGCCCTTGTTTATTTTCAGCCAAACCTGCTTGTAGTCGAGCTTGCTGTAAATTAATACCTGCTACAGCAAGGTCTGTATTGGCCGCTAAAACTTGATTCACCAACTGGTTTAATTGAGCATCATTAAACAATGTCCACCATTGGTCAGCATAAGTATCTGCATGAACTTGCTGACTCATGGCTTTCGCATTTTGAAATTGCGTCGGGATTTGTGTTGCAGGGGCTTCATAAGGCGTCTTAACCACAGCGGCACAGCCGACTAAGCTAGTTCCGAGAATGAAGGCACTTGCAAGTTTAGTTAAGGTCATTTGCATCATTATTTCCTTATTCGCGAGAAAGCGCATCGACAGGGTTAAGCTGTGCGGCATTACGTGCAGGAATAAAGCCAAACACAATACCAATCATACTTGAGCAGACAAATGCAGCAATGATAGACGTCGTTGAATAGGCCATTTGGAATGTTCCACCGGCAAAATGACTAATCAATTGTCCAATACCTAAAGATAATAAAACCCCAAGCACACCGCCTAAGATACACACCAACACCGCCTCAATCAGGAACTGCTGTAAAATATCACTTTGACGGGCACCCACGGCCATACGCACACCAATTTCTTGAGTACGCTCAGTCACAGAAACCAACATAATGTTCATGACCCCGATACCACCGACGATCAATGAAATCACCGCAATCGCAGACACCAATAAGGTCATTGTTGCAGTGGTTTGTTGAATGGTTTCACGGATACTATCGGAGTTTTGTGTAAAGACATCTTGCGCGCCATGACGTTGCACCAACAAGTTCAATATGGCGTTCTCAGCCGCAGCACTTGGGTATTCATCTTTTACGCGGACAATGATGCTGCGTACATTCGACTGACCTAACATACGACTCATGACCGTTGAATAGGGCAAATACACATTCAGGCTATCTGAGTTACCCATCATGCTTTTTTGTTCTTCGATCACGCCAATGATACGGCTCGGCACACTGCCTAATAAAATGACTTGACCCACAGGGTTGGTGCCATCGGCAAAGAAGGTATTTTTAGTATTACTATCAATCACCACATCTTGCGCTTGCTCAGTCACGCTTTCTTTATCAAAAGGCTGACCCGAAGCGAAGTTCATTCCTTTGACATAGAAGAAATCTTCACTCACGCCATTCACTGTGGTCGACGCTTCTGTATCTTTAAAACGTGCTGTAACAGATGAATTAACCGAAGGACTAACGCCATCGACATAAGGTTGCTCAGCAAGGGCTGTCGCATCGGCTGGAACCAATGTTTTTACTTGGGAGGATCTGGAATTATCACCAAAGCCTCGACCTTGATACACCGTGATGGTATTGGTACCTAAACTGCTGATATTTTCTAAAATTTGCTTTTGTGAACCATTCCCAAGAGCCACAACAGAAACCACAGAAGCGATACCAATAATGATCCCGAGCATGGTTAAAAATGTACGCATCCGGTGTGCATTCATGGCAAGGATCGCCATACGGAAGGCTTCACCAAGGCGGTCAACGGCTGAGCGCCAGCTCGAGGTTTTTTTCTGGGTATTTGGAACGAGTTGTTGCTTTTCTAAAGGTTCATCATCTGTTTCAGGCACATTGGGCAGATCTGAGATGATATTACCGTCAGAAATTTCAATAATTCGAGTCGCATTTTTTGCAACATTATGGTCGTGCGTGACCAAAATAATGGTATGACCTTTGGCATTGAGTTCGCGCAAAATCCGCATCACTTCAATACCACTATTCTTATCCAATGCACCGGTGGGTTCATCGGCAAGAATAACATCGCCACCATTCATGAGGGCACGCGCAATCGACACACGTTGTTGCTGACCACCCGAGAGTTGGCTCGGACGGTTTTGGGTTTTTTCACCCAGTCCTAAGTCAGTCAGCAGTTGCTTGGCACGTGCATTGCGTTCGGTTGCATCTGCACCGGCATAGATTGCAGGAACTTCGACGTTACCTGCAGCATTCAAATCACCGAGTAAGTGATAGCGTTGGAAAATAAAGCCAAAATATTCACGGCGTAACTGTGCCAGTTCATCTGGTTCAAGTTCACGGGTTTCACGCCCTTTGACTTTGTAGCTGCCATTGGTTGGCTTATCAAGGCACCCCAAAATGTTCATGAGAGTTGATTTACCAGAACCGGACTGACCTACAATTGCTACCAGTTCACCTGGGTAAATCTCAAGATTGACCCCTTTTAGAATCTGGACTGTGCTTTCACCGGCAGGGAATTCACGAGTCAGATTCTTGACCTCGAGTAGAGGCGTCTGATTTTGACTCATCATTACATTCTCATTGGGCCGACAGCACCACCACGGTTGCTGCGTTTCGCTGAATCATTAGAGGTATCTGAACCGTCGGCAATTACGACTTTGTCACCTTGTTTTAGGCCACGGATCACTTGTGCGGTCACACGGTTATTTAAACCAAGTAATACAGGTTGAGGTTGTGCAGAACCGTCCGCTTGCAATACACGTACCATAGCAACGCTCGCTTTACCTTGTTTGACCAATGCTTTTTCAGCTTCGGTTAGTTCTAAACGTTTAGGACGGTTTGGATTATCTTTATTCGATTTAGCTTCTGCGTTGGTATTTTTATCAGCAGATTGACCATTTGCAGATGCATTATTACGGCTACGTTGTGGACGGTTCGAGGTTTGAACGGCTGCGGCAGGTACAGTCAAGACATTCTTGGCTTCATCTAAAATGATATACACCTGAGCAGTCATATCGATACGCAATTTACCGTCTTCATTTGGGACATCAAATAATGCATTGTAGTAAACCGCAGTACTTGAAGACGAAGAGGTATTGTTGTTACTTTCGGTGTTAATTGAGTTCGGCGCAGGTTCAACTTGGCGCAGGGTAGCATAGTGTTTTGTTTCACTGTCACCCAAGGTTGTAAAATAAACGTTTTGACCTTCTTGGACTTTCATCACATCGGCTTCAGAAATTTCAGCTTTAATGGTCATGGTGTCGAGTTTTGCCAATTTCACAATGGTTGGCGCACTTTGGTTGGCATTTACGGTTTGGCCTTCTTCAGTCACAATCGCCACGATGGTTCCATCCATAGGTGCAACAATTTGTGTATAGCCTAAGTCTTCTTTTGCAGTCGCTAAAGTTAAACGTGATTGTTCGATTTGTGCATTAATGGCTGCAATATCAGCTTGCGCAGTTTTATAACTTGCTAGCGCAGATTCAAGTTCTGCACGACTAGTCGCGTCTTGAGCGTACATTGCTTGTTGACGATTATATTCAGCTTGGACTTTTGCAAGATTTGCTTGTTTAACTGCCAATTGCGCTTGTTGGTTTTTGATGCTAGCTTCTGCAGTTTTTAAATCATTTTCCTGACGTACCGAGTCAATACGGGCAATCAGCTGACCTTGTTTAACTTCATCGCCGAGCTGCACATACATCTTTTTCACCTGACCAGAAACCTGTGCACCAACACTCACCATTTTGGTTGCTTCAAGTACACCTGTTGCAAGCACAGAGTTTTCAATGTCACCACGACTCACTTCAGCAGTAATATATTGCGGCTGAGTTTCTTTAGGTTTTAGGAAATGCCATGCAGTGACAGCGATTGCCAAAGCAACGATGATGGCTACGATCAATTTTGCTGGTTTTATTTTTGTCATGATTGGCAGTTAAAAGTTTATAAAGATGATTGAATTATAAGATTTAAATACGGATAAATTGTGAACTTTTTGAACAAATAGTAATGATAATTATTCTTTTATACTGCAATGCAAGTTATTACAGCCTTTTATTAGACTAGAAGAGTCTGCGCCCACACAAGCTGGCAATAGCTTGTTGTACCAAGTGCTCAGGATTTTCATGACCTAAACCTTTTATTGACGCGTCTAAACGAAGTAATAGGGCAGGCCAAGTCAAAAAATCGTTCGCATTTAAACGGCGTAACGCTTGTTGATACAGCCCGACTTTGGTTTTCCAAATACCAATTTGCAAGGCATTTTGTGGCTGCTCAAACAGTTGCATCAGCAAACGCATTTCCTTACTGATACTCCATAAAATCAGCGACATCGGCTCGCCTGAAGCGATTAAGTATTGAAAAATTTTAATTGATTGCGCCAAATTGCCTTGCAGCATGGCATCATTTAAATCATAGGTGGTGTAGCGTGACTGATCTTGTAAGCAAGAGTACAGATGATCAATCTGAATCATCTCTGCTTCAGGAAAAGTATCTGCGACACGCATTAAACTATTTTTTGCCGCCAGTAAATTGTGCTCATGATGCTGTTCTAGCCATTGCCAAGCATCATTGGCGAGTTGAATGCCAAGCTTTTGTGCTTCAACGGCCAAAATTTGCTGACGATCTTTAGGGTAGTTTGCAGTCAGTGCAACATTGACTCCATTTGCATCAATGGTTTGGAAAAAACTGGTCTTTAAACTCGCACTGTCTTGCTTCGGCATGACCACGAGCAGCAAGTTACTTTCATTTTGCTGCAAATAGCTTTTTAACAGTTTTAGTCCATTGGCATCGGGTTTAATGCTGCCATGTGCCTCAATTGCCAGTTGACTGGAAAATAATGACAAGCTATTTAAAGCATTAAAGACATTTTTCCAATCAGCAGCAGAGCTAATGTCATACCGTTGACGCTCGATTTCTCTAGCGTTCCAACTCTTACGAAATGCATCGAGGAGATTTTGTTCAAGTAATGGCTCTTGACCATGTAGCACCCAGGCACCTTGCGCTTCGTCTACACGTTTTAATGCCTGAAGATAGTCAAGTTTCATGGATGGTTCTTACTCAGCTTTGGTCGGTGCAGTTAGTGGATTCGCTTTTGGTAAGCGGTTTGATGAAATTTGGCGCACGATCTGTTGTGCAATGTCATCAATAATCACTTGTTTTAAATATTTTTCTTCTTGGTCATCAGTGTTCACGGTTGCTACGTCGTATTGGTAGCTACGTGTTGCCATCAATGTACGTGGTTCTGTCACAGGGTTACCTTGAGCATCTTCAATTTGGAATGTCACATTCAAGCGCAGTAAAGTTTCAACCAATTTACCATTGAGTTCTAAACGTCGTGGAGTGTAATCCAACACATGTAAGACATAGGCATTTTGATTATTGCTCAATTGCACGCCTGCAGAACCTAAATAAATCGCTAACTTTTCATGTAAATCATCCGTATCTTCAGGAAGTGCCAATCGCATATTGGAATAGGCTACAGGTACAGCAGCAGGGTTGGTGCCTTTTAAATGAAAACCACAACCGACCATGCCTGCGCTCAGGCCCATAGTTAATACAATTGCAGCAACACGTTGAACCAAGTGCATAAAGTGTCCTCTGTTTCCCGAAGGGATAATGTTGAAATCCTGTGTGGATTGTAAAGTCAAAGCCCGTTGACTCGCAACGGGCTTTGTTTGGGAATTGTGAAATCCTTTTGTTCCCTCTCCTCATAGGAGAGGGTTAGGGAGAGGTTAATTACCCTCATCCCAACCTTCTCCCAAAGGGAGAAGGAAATATAAGGAATTTAAACCACCAAATTCACTAATTTATTCGGCACAACAATCTCTTTCTTGGTTGGACCAGTCAAGAATTGCTGAACTTCAGGTAATGCTTTTGCTTGTGCCAAAATGTCATCTTTAGAGGCATCGACAGACACTTCTAATTTGCCACGAAGTTTACCGTTCACTTGCACTACAATCGTCTGTGTATTGCGAGTCAGCGCAGATTCGTCTACAGCAGGGAAGCGTGCTGATGTTAATTCGATACCAAACTCAGCCAATAAGGTTTGGCTTAAATGTGGTGCAAAAGGAGCAAGTAAAGTTAGAAGGGTAATGATTGATTCACGTGCAACGGCAACGTCATTGTCATCTTTGGCTTCAAACTTATTGTTTGCATTCAAAAGTTCCATCATCGCAGCAATTGCGGTGTTGAAGGCGTGACGACGTGCAATGTCATCACCCACTTTTTGAATGGTTTCGTGTGTTTTACGACGCAAGTCTTGTGCAGCGGTAGATAGTGTCGCTTTGTCGATGTTTGCAGCAGAGTTGCCTTGTTCAAGGAAACCAGATGCTAGGCGCCATACACGTTTTAAGAAACGGTTTGCACCTTCAACACCTGCGTCAGACCATTCTAGTGATTGATCTGGTGGTGCCGCGAACATCATGAATACACGTGCAGTATCTGCGCCGTATTGATCAATAATCGCTTGCGGGTCGATACCGTTATTTTTCGATTTCGACATTTTTTCTTGACCGCCAACCACGACATCTTGACCATCACCTTGATATTTCGCAGAAATGATACGGCCTTTTTCATCACGTTCTAAATCGATGTCAGCAGGGTTAAACCAAGTCTTCTTACCTGAATCAGCTTCACGGTAGTACGTATCAGCCAACACCATACCTTGTGTTAAAAGGTTAGTGAATGGTTCGTTACCTTGAACGACGCCTTCATCACGCATCAATTTGTGGAAGAAGCGTGCATAAAGTAAATGAAGAATTGCGTGTTCAACACCACCGATGTATTGGTTCACAGGTAACCAAGTTTGACCCGCTTCAGGTTTCACCATACCGTCAGTGAAATCTGGAGATGCATAGCGTGCATAGTACCAAGATGATTCTACAAAGGTATCCAATGTATCTGTTTCACGACGAGCATCGCCACCACAGCATGGGCAAGTGGTTTCATAGAACTCAGGCATTTTGTTGAGTGGATTGCCTGAACCGTCTGGAACCACGTCCGTTGGCAATACAACTGGAAGTTGTTCTTCAGGTACTGGAACCTGACCACATTTTTCACAGTTGATCATAGGAATTGGACAACCCCAATAACGCTGACGAGAAACACCCCAGTCACGTAAACGGAATTGAACTTTTACATTTGCAAGCTTTTGAGGCTCAAGTTTTGCAAGGAATGCATCGAATGCGCCTTGGAAATCTAAACCGTCAAATTCGCCTGAATTCACCAGTTTGCCTTCTTTAGAACCGTACCATTCTTGCCAAGTGGTTGCGTCAAAGTCTGCATCGTCTGCACCTTTGGCATCAATCACTTGCTTGATGGTTAAGCCATATTTGTTGGCAAATTCGAAGTCACGTTCATCGTGTGAAGGCACTGCCATCACCGCACCTGAACCGTAAGACATCAAGACGTAGTTTGCGATCCAAACAGGAACTTCTTCACCTGTAACTGGGTGCTTCACAGAAAGACCAGTTGCCATGCCTTTCTTTTCAGCAGTCGCAAGATCAGCTTCTGCAACAGAACCCATACGGCATTCTTCAATAAATGCAGCAAGCTCTGGGTTGTTTTCCGCAGCTTTAAGTGCCAGTGGATGCTCTGCTGCAACCGCAACATAAGTCACACCCATGAGTGTGTCAGCACGAGTGGTAAATACAGTTAAACCATCTGTATAAACGTCTGGATTCGCTGAAGGGAAGGTAATTTCCATACCCTGTGAGCGACCAATCCAGTTACGTTGCATGGTTAAAACTTGCTGTGGCCAGCCGTCTTTTAATGTTTCTAAATCGTCAAGTAATTCTTGCGCATAGTCAGTGATGCGGAAGTAGTACATTGGAATATCACGTTTTTCGACCAATGCACCAGAACGCCAGCCACGACCATTTTCAACTTGTTCGTTTGCTAAAACAGTTTGGTCTACTGGGTCCCAGTTCACTGTTGAAAGCTTACGGTAAATTAAACCTTTTTTATAAAGCTGTACGAATAACCATTGTTCCCAGCGGTAGTATTCAGGTGTGCAAGTTGCAAATTCACGATCCCAATCTACAGACAAACCAAGCTTTTTCAACTGGTCACGCATGTAGGCAATGTTTTCAAAAGTCCATTTTGCAGGAGCGACTTGATGTGCAATTGCCGCGTTTTCAGCAGGCAAACCGAAAGCATCCCAACCCATGGGTTGTAGCACAGTTTCACCTTGTAAACGGTGGAAACGGCTGATCACATCACCAATGGTGTAGTTACGCACATGACCCATATGCAGTTTGCCACTTGGATAAGGGAACATAGAGAGGATATAACGACGTGGTCCTTCTACTTGGTCGGCAACTTTAAAGGCTTTGCGATTTTCCCAGTCTTGTTGGACTGTAGGTTCAATCGCACTGGCTTGATATTCAGGGTCAATGTGAGTAGTCATAAACGTAAATAGAAATAACGGTTAAAAAGTTTGTGCTACAGCATAGCGCAAAATACGCCTAGAGTGAATTTTGCGATGCTGTGTAGATGTAAATAATTTAAGTCAAAATTGCAGACTTTGGCGTAAATTATTGTGGTGCGGAGGCTACGGCTTGACCTTGGCGGAGCGCTGCATTGGCTTCGCGTTGTTGTTCCGCCAGTTGCTCATTTTGTTCATTCGACTGTTCGGCTTCACGTGAAACCTCTTCTTGGTTTTTTGCTGGAGTTGATTGCGTAGTCGTTGTTGCACCATAGGTATTCACTTTACCTTTACGCTGCGCATTTTTTGGCGGTGGCGTGGTGGTGTAATGCGTTGAACCTTTTGCATCCACCCACTTGTAATATTCTTTCGCTGAAAGGTCCAAACTGGTCAGGCAAAATGCCATGCTAGATAAAATACAGGCAGTGCGAGCAATCGTCGTCTTCATCATAAATTCAGTCCCAAAGTTAGAGTGATCATGCAAAATTATGCTGAAAATTTTGCGCTTTTTTGACAGCAGAATCTATGCATTTTTTAGCACAAAGGATAAAAGGGGCATCGTGTGGGATGAATAACTTTGTGAATGATGAATTGGGGGATTTATAAGCAATCAAAATATTGTGTTTTTATCATTTAATCCATGCCTTAAGTTGAAAGTGAGGCAATTGAATTAAAAATCCACAGCAATTCATTTAATTTATTTATTAGATTTATAAAAGTATTTTATTAAATACATGCTAACTGGTTATAAATAAACAAACTACAAAGAATGCAAAGAACGGGAGTGTGCTTAAAAAATAAACGGTCTGTAAGTAATCAGAAAAAAGCCCATTTTTAAACTTGACTTTAATGGTTGAAACTACAAAAATGCTGTCTTTAGTTTTATATGCCTTAGATCGATCACCCTTCGAATGAGTGCATTTTAGCAATGGACTTCTTCTCTAGCCGAGAGGTTGAACAAAGCCAACAAAATATGTTTATCCCAACATGTTTTAGACCCCATATTGCTCAAACAGCAAGCAGGTCAGATTTTTTTCTTATTGCTATGAAAACTATGAAATTTGTGTGCTATAACAGAGCACACAGTTAATGAATTAACCACGACAAATGCCCTCCATTTGTGCGTGAAAAAAGATTAGGGTGAATCACGTTGGAACTTTTATCTGGTGGTGAAATGCTTGTTCGCGCTTTAGCGGACGAAGGCGTTGAACATGTTTTTGGATACCCAGGCGGCGCAGTACTGCATATTTATGATGCGCTATTTCAACAAGAAAAAATCAATCATTACCTAGTGCGCCACGAGCAAGCTGCTGGTCATATGGCTGATGCTTACTCACGTGTCACAGGTAAAACAGGTGTCGTATTGGTGACATCTGGTCCTGGTGCAACAAATACCGTAACTCCAATTGCAACTGCCTATATGGACTCAATCCCAATGGTGATTTTGTCAGGTCAGGTTGCAAGCCATCTTATCGGTGAGGATGCGTTCCAAGAAACGGATATGGTCGGTATTTCGCGCCCAATCGTAAAACACAGCTTCCAAGTACGTCATGCAAGCGAAATCCCTTCGATTATTAAGAAGGCATTTTATATCGCTTCAAGTGGCCGTCCGGGTCCTGTTGTTGTTGATATTCCAAAGGATGCGACGAATCCTGCAGAGAAATTTGCTTACGAATATCCTGAAAAAGTGAAAATGCGTTCGTATCAACCGCCGCATCGTGGTCACTCTGGTCAAATTCGTAAAGCAATTGATGAATTGATTCATGCTAAACGCCCAATTATTTATTCAGGCGGTGGTGTGGTTCAAGGCAACGCTTCTGCACAGTTGACAGAACTTGCACATTTATTGGGTTATCCAGTAACCAGTACTTTAATGGGTCTTGGTGCGTATCCGGGCAATGATGAACAGTTCATCGGTATGTTGGGTATGCATGGTACTTATGAAGCCAATATGACGATGCACAATGCAGATGTGATTTTGTGTGTAGGTGCGCGCTTCGATGACCGTGTAACCAATAACCCAGCGAAATTCTGTCCAAATGCGAAAGTCATTCATATTGATATTGACCCAGCAACGATTTCAAAAACAATTATGGCGCACATCCCAATTGTGGGTGCAGTAGAGCCTGTATTGACTGAAATGTTGGCGCAATTAAAACAATTGAATGTGTCTAAACCAAATCCTGAAGATATCGGGGCTTGGTGGAAACAAATCAATGAATGGCGCCAAGTTCATGGTTTGAACTATGACAAACCAACTGATGGTTCGATGAAGCCACAGCAAGTTGTTGAAGCGTTGGATAAAATTACCAATAGTCAAGCCATCATTACTTCAGACGTTGGTCAACACCAAATGTTTGGTGCGCTTTACTACAAATACACACGTCCACGTCAATGGATCAACTCAGGTGGTCTAGGAACCATGGGTGTAGGTTTGCCATATGCTATGGCAGCTAAACTTGCCTTCCCAGATCAGCAAGTAGTGTGTATTACTGGCGAAGCATCGATTCAGATGTGTATCCAAGAACTATCTACATGTAAGCAATATGGCTTGAATGTAAAAATTCTATGCTTGAATAACCGTGCATTAGGTATGGTTAAGCAATGGCAAGACATGAACTACGAAGGTCGTCACTCAAGCTCGTATGTTGAGTCACTTCCAGACTTCCCTAAATTAATGGAGGCGTATGGTCATGTAGGTATTCAAATTGACCATGCAGATGAACTCGAGTCGAAGCTTGCTGAAGCGATGGCGATCAATGACAAGTGCGTGTTTATTAACGTGATGGTTGACCGTTCAGAGCATGTATATCCAATGTTGGTTGCTGGCCAGTCAATGAAAGATATGTGGTTAGGCAAAGGAGAGCGCACACAATGAGACATATTATCTCTGTACTTGTAGAAAACGAAGCAGGTGCGCTTTCACGTTTGGTAGGTTTATTCTCTCAGCGTGGTTATAACATTGAGACATTAAACGTAGCGCCAACAGAAGATCCGACGCTTTCGCGTTTGACTTTAACCACGTATGGCGATGAGCATAAAATTGAACAAATCACCAAACAACTCAACAAGCTTGTCGAAGTTGTTAAAGTTGTTGATTTGTCTGAAGGTGCTCATATTGAACGTGAATTGATGTTAATTAAAGTCAAAGCACTTGGTTCAGCGCGCGCAGAAATTAAACGTACTGCGGATATTTTCCGTGGACAAATCGTAGACGTAACACCAACGACATATACCATTCAAATCGCAGGTACAACTGAAAAGATAGATGGTTTTATTGATGCCTTAGCTGAAAATACAATTCTAGAAGTTGTACGTTCAGGTGTTTCAGGTATCGCACGTGGCGAAAAAGTTTTAACTATCTAATTTTATATTTTCACCTCACTCCTATGGGTGAGGTACTTGAAACGTGAATAATCAAACAGAATCACGTTATCAAGTTAAAGGAAACAAAAGCATTTTAGCGGAGACAGCAATGCAAATTTTTTACGATAAAGACACAGACTTATCTATCATCCAAGGCAAAAAAGTAGCAATCATTGGTTATGGTTCACAAGGCCATGCTCATGCGCTTAACCTTAAGGATTCAGGCGTTGATGTAACTGTAGGTCTACGTGCTGGTTCTACTTCTTGGAAAAAAGCTGAAAATGCTGGTCTTAAAGTTTCAGAAGTTCCTGCTGCTGTAGCTCAAGCTGACTTAGTTATGATTTTGACTCCAGATGAGTTCCAATCACAACTATACCGTGACGTAATTGAGCCAAACATCAAGCAAGGTGCAACGCTAGCATTTGCTCATGGTTTCTCTGTTCTTTATAACCAAGTTGTTCCACGTGCTGACCTTGACGTAATCATGGTTGCTCCAAAAGCGCCTGGTCATACTGTACGTTCAGAATTCCAACGTGGTTCAGGTGTACCTGATCTTATCGCTGTTCACCAAGATGCTTCTGGTAATGCACGTAACGTTGCGCTTTCTTACGCTTCAGGTGTTGGTGGTGGCCGTACTGGTATTATCGAAACTTCATTCCGTGAAGAAACTGAAACTGACCTTTTCGGTGAGCAAGCAGTTCTTTGTGGTGGTGCTGTTGAATTGGTTAAAATGGGTTTCGAAACTCTTGTTGAAGCTGGTTATGCACCAGAAATGGCTTACTTCGAATGTCTACACGAACTTAAATTGATCGTTGACTTAATGTTCGAAGGCGGTATCGCGGACATGAACTACTCAGTATCAAACAATGCTGAATATGGCGAATACGTAACTGGTGTTGAAGTAATCAACGAACAGTCTCGTGAAGCTATGCGTAATGCACTTAAACGTATTCAATCTGGTGAATACGCGAAGATGTTCATCCAAGAAGGTGCGTTGAACTATCCTTCTATGACTGCTCGTCGTCGTCAAAACGCGGCGCATGGTATCGAAGTAACTGGTAACAAGTTGCGTGCGATGATGCCTTGGATCCAAGCGAACAAAATCGTTGATAAAGAGAAAAACTAATTTTTTGAATCAATTGATTTGAATACGAAGACCCACTCATTTTGAGTGGGTTTTTTAATATCTAAAGTTACTTGCCTTAAAAATAGAAAAGCATACTTTTCTATTTTTGCGTACCTTGGATCCAAGTGAACAAAATCGTAGACAAAGAAAAGAACTAAGTTCTGATATCTAAGTCAAAAAAGCCCTTGTTTTTAACAGGGGCTTTTTTATCCCTTATAAAAGACGGCATCAAGGCTACGTGCCTCAAATGATGTAAGCGATACTTACATCATTTTCGCGCCTTGGATCCAAGCGAACAAAATCATTGATAAAGAGAAAAACTAATTTCTTGAATCAATTTATTTGAATACGAAGACCTACTCATTTTGAGTAGGTTTTTTAATATCTAAAGTTACGTGCCTTAAAAATAGAAGAGCATACTTTTCTATTTTTGCGTACCTTGGATTCAAGCGAACAAAATCGTAGACGAAGAAAAGAGCTAATTTCTAAGCCAAAAGGCCCCTGATTTTAACAGGGGCTTTTTTTTCCTCATAGAAGAGAAAATCAAGGCTGCGTGCCTCAAATGATGTAAGCGATGCCTACATCATTTTCGCGCCTTAGATCTAAGCGGACAAAATCGTAAATGTATATATCATCAATATTATTCCACTAATTTCAATTAAGAGTAGTCCAGTAATTTCAATTCAGTGTGATCTATTAGGTTCACAAAAAAAGCGAGATTCTAAAATTCTCGCTTTAATGTTAGTTTTGAAGCAGCTTTAATGATTTTAAAAACAAAATCTCTAGGTTTTTCACATTTAGAAGATTTTAATGACCCATTTGAATGCACTGGTTTTGGTTTTTATGATTCGGATGTACCGACATCCTTAGCAATAGGGGCATTCCGTAATCAGTTTTCTAGAAAGTATGTGATTTAAAGTTTGACTAGAACCGCTTTAAATCCACTCATGTGGTCACATTATGGGGATAGTTACAAAGGTGTTGTGATCGGAATTGACACATGCAAAGCAGGCCTTGAAGATGGTGATCAATTTATTATTCCTTCAACAAAAGGGGAGTTGAGATATTTAAAAACAGCGCCGAAGCAGGCCAATGTGGCAAGTGTTGAAAAATTAATGTCGGTAGGAAATTCAAATATTTTAAATTGGGATAATGAAGAGGTTTTAATAAAGCATAGTTTGCTTTATACAATGCAGGAATGGGCATATGAAGAGGAAGTACGTATTGTAAAAATATTAGCGATGCTCAATTCGGGTATCACTTTTCTACAAAAACACATGCATATATCAATGACCAACTTTGGCAAAGAGTCCAATTGCAAACGCGTCCAATTTATACATTAAAATTGCCTGAAGAAGCCTTTGTTGAAGTATATGTTGGGAAAAATGCATATATTGATCTTAGAAGAAAGCAAGAGCTTGTGAAGCCCGTAATTGATCATAAGGTAGATCAGTTTGAATTGCTGAAAGATCTATGTATTGAATCTAATATTGGTTTGAAATGCATTTCATTAGATTTGGAAACATGGTCTTTAAAAGTGAATCAAATTTAATTTGATGGTTTTGAGTCATGGGTGGTTTCAAAACTCCTATATTTGTGTCAGCTGTGTTGAATTTAGGTTGTGATAGAGTAGGCATTATTCATGCTGCATGGAGTGTGTAATTGCAATGAAAATATCAAAACTCTCTCTTTTACTCGCTCTTTGTCTACCAGTGGTGAGTTTTGCACAAGATGCTGAGATAGCACAACCTGAGTTAAAGCCTTTACCTGAGGTTCGGATATCCATGCAGCGGATGCTTCGTTCGACTGAAGGGCGCTATTTCTTAGATTTGTATGCTGGCATTTGGAATCCGCATGGGACTTTAACTGATCTACAAGAACCAAAACAAATTAACTTTAAAGGGACTCAAAAAGCTGATTTTATTGACATGAATTCAGTCAATGTTGTGACTGAACAAAGTGCTGCAACAGCTTATCGATTGGCAGGAACCTTGAATGCCAATACAGGCTCGTTTAAAGCTGAACTGATGGAAAAAACGGCATCACCATCTACAAGTTATCTACAGTTTGAACCTGCATTTAAAGCAGTAGATAAACCTATCCTGCTGTTTAAGTTTTATGGGGTGCAATCCGCAGACCAACCTTATGGGAAGTCTCTAAAACGCGTAGATGTGATTAATAAATCAAATGGCAAAGTTTTGCAGTCGTTACAAGGCTTTAATGCCTTTGGGAATAGTATGGGATTCTTAGATGTAAACTTTGATGGATACTATGATGTTGTACTTTCAGATACCTCTGATGGTCGAAAAATAGAAGATAAGCGATTTATTTATTGGATGTACAATCCTAAAACGAAGAATTTTCAACGTTCACCGCAATTGGAGAAAATTGCTGGCTTCCCAAAATTAAAAGGAGAGTTGCAGCAGATCGACTTTGGATCAGGTCAAATCTTTCGAGTCGATCAAGGATTGCTTTATCCAGTCAGTGAGTAAGTTAAATTTTTTTAAAAGCCCCATAACTTGGGGCTTTTTTTATTTATAGAATTTTCTAAAGAAGAATTCAGGCAGTTTTAAAAGAGGTAGTCCGTATTTTGAATAAAAAAGCAAAGTAAAATGAGTGTTGAAAGAGAGGCGGTGAATTTCTATATATGTGATAATTCACGTAATAAATGAGATTCTAAAAATTTGAAAAACAAAAACTGAAATCTCAAGAAAGAAAATATGATTTACAAAAGCTTAACATTGGAAACTAAGACGTGTTTCAAAACCTGTAATTAATACAAAGGCTCAGTATTTGGTGACGTAATTCTTGTATTGCGTTTCAAAAGACATACCTGAAAGTAGTGATTATATATTTAAGATTCTATTTAAAATTTAAATTTAATCGGTCTTTACTATTAATGTAGTTGAATATTCACGTAATATTGTTTTGTTTGAAAATTATTTTGAACTATTTCACAAATATTTGGTGAAATATGTAACAGCCTATATTATTTTTAATGTTACTAAATTTAATAAAAACAATAAGATATAATATACCAAAAAATAGGGATATGAAAAAAATCCCCAAAATTTGGGATAAAGAGAAAAATTAAATGAAAATATAAAAATTAAAAATATTTAATATATTACAAACACATAATTTAAATATTTGTAAAAAATAATATTACATGAATATTCGTGTGAAATTTCCATATTAGGTTCTTTTTTTCTCAACATGATTAAGAATGAATCAGCACCTAGGGAAAGTAAGATTAATTAGTTTTTCTTAAAAATATCCTTTGATGCACATACTAATAAATCTCATATGAGAATGGAGAAGTGAAATGTCTACATCTAAAATTTTAACCGCAGTACTATCTGCAACATTGTTCGTAGCACTTCCAGCAACATCTGCAATCGCTGGTGGTAAAAAAGAATCTAAACAATGTGGCGGTGCGCCGTGTGAAGGCGAAATCGACATCGAGTTACAGATTCTGAAAGCATGTGAGCTTTTGGTAGGTAAAGACATCAAACTCGTTGAAGACAGTTATACAGGTGCTAGTAGCTTTCAAGTTACAACAAACACTCCATATACACTGAATTTATCTACAATGAATGCAGGCACAAGTGCAGATACTTTTGTAAAACATGAAACGACTACTGATAAAGTAGCTACAAAAATCACGACTACAAAAGGTGGTGTGAATTATCCAATCGGCTCTACACCTGTAGCTGGTATGAGTGTTGATAACTTCACAGTATCTGTTGCTCCAAAAACTGCAATTTCAGCGACTCAACGTGCTGGTACATACAAAGATACTTTATATATCAAAGTAGCTTACTAATCCAAATTTAGGGAGTTGATTCTACACAGTTAGGGTCAACTTCTTTTTATTTTGAATTGATAATAATATTTAAATGTACTGGGGTGAGTATATGAAAAGTTTATTCAAAGTCGTTTCATTAAGTTTAATGACTTGCTTATTGAGTGCTCAAATATTTGCAGGTATTTCAATTAGCCCTGTGCAATTATATTTAACCGATAAATCTAAACAACGCAGTGCGACATTTACTTTGGAATCGAAAGGGGATGATGAGACACCACGTATTTTTGAAGCTAAAGCATTTAAATGGACTCAAAATGCTGCAGGTGAAGATATTCTTTCACCTGAATCCAATATTATTATCAATCCGAAAAATTTCATTCTAAAACCAAAATCAAAACAAATGGTTCGTGTGGGTTTTACTCAATCTGTAGAGAGTATGAATCTACAACAAGAAGAAGCATGGCGTATTATTTATACTGAGCTACCTCAAGTGACGAACTCTGAATCGAAAATTGCACTGTTATTAAGTATTAATGTGCCATTTTTTGTCGGCAAACAAGAACCAGCTTATTTAAAATTTATTGCCAAAAAAATGAATGGTCGCACCATTATTCAGGTTGAAAATTTAGCAAAATCACACATTCAAATCCAAAAACTTTATGTCATCGATAAAAGCAAGAAAACAGTCGCTGAATCTTCCGATATGAAATATTTATTGGCATTAGGTAAAAACCAATACGACATCGGGAATGTTTCTTTACAAGGCGCTAGTAATTATAAAGTCGTTGTGGAAACAGATAAAGGTGACACTCCTTTGGAGTTTAATTTAGTTGAGTAGTGGCTATGAACAGAATTACATTGCTTCTATATTGTATTTTATGTGCTAATTCTGCTAATGCAGAAGCCGTTGATATGCCTGATGATTTGTTTCCAACCAGTATTTGGGTAAACGAAGTAGACCGCAAGAGCGAAGTATTATTACTGACTGAAAATAACAAGTTTTATATAGAGTGCGCAGATCTTGATAAGCTGCAAATCAAAGTAGAAATTCTGAAACGACATGCAACTAAAAATTCATTTTGTTTGGTAACGGATCAAGATATTCAGTCTGGATTTGATCCTCAATTGCAAGCCGTCAAAATTAATCTTCCATCAAAATATTTCTTTGGGCTAGAAACTGATACCTTAATCAGCCAGCCGATGCCTGCAAATTTTGGTGCATTTCTTAATTATGAAATGCATTTTGAAAATAATACTCAACATAATAATTTTGGTGTGCTACCTGAACTGGGCGTGTTTAAAGACAATTGGATTTTAAGAAATAATGCCTTTTATCGAAATAATAAAGGGGATGATTATCGTGAAGAAAAATTCGTCAGGTTAAATAGTAGTCTTGAGTTTGATTTTTCTAAAAGTGCGACCAAACTGATTATTGGTGATACGACCTCTGCATATAGTGCATTAATTCATGGTGTGCGATTTGGTGGTTTGAGTTTTGGTACAGACTATACATCACGTCCAGATTTCGTGTATTGGAATATTCCAAGTCTAAAAGGTAGTGCGGTTTTACCTTCGACTGTTGATTTATATATTGATGGCGTAAATATTTATCAGAAAAAGATTTCACCTGGAGATTATAACTTACAAACAGGTGCCAATATTGAAAGTGCCGGTACAGCGCAAATGGTTGTACAAGATGTATTGGGGAATACTACTGTTAGAAGCTTCCCGGTATTAATTAGTAGTAAATTGCTTAAAGAAGATTTAAATGATTACAACATATCATTAGGGAAACTACGCTTCAGTTATGACGAAGAAAATAGTGATTATCGCGATTTTTTTAGTTCAGCCTATTGGCGTAGAGGTGTCACCAGTCGTACCACGTTGGGTGCAAGTGCAACCTATAGTGACAAAGTAAAAAATGCAGGACTGCTATGGACGCAAGCGGTCAATCGATGGTTTGTTTTAGACAGTATTTTTTTAGGCAGTAAAACCGATAATGACGATGGCTATTCTGCTGGTTTGGCTATCAGTCGTAATTTCGGGAAACTCAATTTTGGTGTGAGTTCACGCTACGCTACAAATGATTATCGGGCGTTGGGCTATGAAGATAATCATATTTTTCCAAAATTTGAAAATATGGCGTATTTAAGTTTTGCTAATTTTCCATTCTTTCAAAATTTAAACCTGAACTATATCGAACAAACCCAGTATGAATCTAATGATCCTTTATTTGAATTAGAGGATCGCAAAATGCTTACAGTGGGTGTGAGTCGCGAAATTACACAGAATTTAATGTATACCGCCAATTATTTTAAAGAATTTGGTGATAGCGATGACTCAGGTGCCTTTATTACATTTTCTTATAATTTTGGTGGTGGTAAACGTATTCAGGCTGATGTAGGTATCAATAAATCCGGCAGTGTACGTTTCATCCAAAATGCATTTGGTGAATATGGTGCAAATTATGCGCTCGGTGTGGATTATCGTAATGATGAAACGGTATTAAATGCCTATGGTGGTTTGTCCACTAATGTTGGTGATTTAACCTTGAGTCATCTCTATAGTGAAAATGATTCAACAACACAGGTTGGCTACCGTGGTGCTATGGTGTGGTTGGGCGGTCAATACGCATTGACCAGTTTTGTAGATAATGCCTTTGCTTTAGTGAATGTTGGTGGTCGTGAAGATATTGATGTCATGCGATCAATGTCTCCAGTCGCGAAAACCAATAAAAAAGGCTATGCCTTTGTACACGATATCGTTCCTTATATTAATTACGATATTTCATTCGATGAAAATCAATTGCCGATCGAAAGCAAAGTTCCAAATGCTGCACATCGTTTAGTTGCGTTAAGACAGCGTGGTTATAACATTAATTTTTCAGTATTTGATACACAACAAATATTGGTCAAAATATTGGATGAACAAGGTCATCAATTTGTGGCTGGAAGTGAGGTTGCAATTGATACCCCAGAAGCTGATGTTTATCCAGTGGGTTCAGATGGCACGGTGATGTTATATGGTTTGGTTGAAGGCTACTACAAGTTGACGGTGAGGACCAGTGGTGGTCGATCTTGCCAAACAGCATTAACAGTGCCGAAAAAGGTAGAAAACCAAACTCCTGAATTAATTACATTGCAGTGTAAATAAAGGAGTATTTCCAATGAAAAGTATTTTACTCATCTCAGCAGCGTTATTTAGTTCAATAACATTTGCAGCACCGAGTCGCTGTGAAATGGGACGAATCAGTGAAACCAATATGCGCTTGGCGAATTACTATAATAGTCAAGCGGCGAGTTCATTTAGTGTCGATTGTTCCGGTAAATACCGCATACGCTTTAATAGCCGAAATTTGCAGGATACTTCGGGCAGTAGTTTTGTGACGAATGGCCCGATTAAGCTCAAAACACGGATGACTGTTTCTGGTGCGATGGAAAATCTGTGGAATGTTTCTACCGAGCAAGGCGCTGGCAAAAATAACTATGTGATCGCTGTGCGCTTGGTGGAGCGAGTGAATGCAACGACACCTGCAGGAGTCTACCGCGATACGGTCTTTGTAAATATGGTGTTTTGAGAGGCTTAGCGATCGATTTTTTTCATGGCTAAGGTGATTATATGTTAAATGCTGAATTTATACCGTTAGATTGAAGCTTGAGGATAGATATTTAGGTGAATCTTGGGCTTCAATCTAAGAAGCTTAATTTTCTGCTATGCGTATAAAGTCAGAAATGAAGGAAATTTGATTTCAGCATATGCTTCCCCGATAACAACTTTAGACACCGTTTTAATCAGTTATTTGATGAGCTCGATATACACGCTAAATGGTCAGTTCCTGCGAAATGGGAAGTGGATGTTACTCCATTGGAATGTCTAAGCTTACAGCGTGTAGCCGAAGAAGCATTAACCAATATTGTGAAGCATAGTCATGCGACCGTGGTGCAGATCCGAATTTATTATGAAAACACGGCATTGGTAATGGAAGTAGAAGACAATGGCGTGGGGTTTGATGTGGATCTGGTCAATCAAGCCGGTTTGAGTGTGGGGCTTCGTAGTATGAGTGGGCGTTTAGAGCTGATGAACGCAGATATGCAAAACACTTCTCGTGTGGGTCAGACGATTTTAAAAGTGATTAAAAATTACGGATAAATCATGATTTTGTAGAAGAAATTAGTCAATTTTTTCAATAAACTGTCATCAAATAATCATCAAAATGAAAAAAACTGCTGCTTAAACTGTGACTATACATTTATAAGAAGCATGTAAGATCATGACAGAATCGGCTATCAATTTAGGGCATATGCAGGATGAACCTGCACGCTTTCAATTTCAATTTAAGCATATGCAATCACGAATGGATGTGCAAACGGTCTCAACTTTAATCCGTCCAGGTCTAAAAATCGCCATTGTTACAGATACGTGGGCGCCAGAAATTAATGGTGTTGCACATTCTTTATTGCAGTTGTGTAAAGGCTTGCAGCAACAAGGCAACTCAATTTTTTTAATACGTCCTGAACAGTCCGAAAGTTGTCATGATTTCAGACCTGATCAAGAGTGTTTGGTTCGAGCGCAGTCGATTCCTAAATATTCAGGTTTACAATTTGGCTGGCCGCAACTAATTAAACTGAGTAAAGCTTTAAAAAAAGCCCAAGTCGACATTGTGCATATAGTCACTGAAGGGCCTTTGGGTTTTGCCATACTTCAATTGGCGCGTTCTTTACACATCCCTGTGTCTAGTGGTTTTCACTCGGCCTTTCATGACTTTAGTCGTTTCTTTGATTTAGCGTTTTTAATGAAGCCTGTACAACATTATTTACGATGGTTTCATAACAATACTCAACTCACCTGTGTCCCGAGCCAAGATACTGCGGATGCCTTGCATCGATTAGGTTTTAGTTGTCCATTGGTGGTGGTGGGGCGAGGTGTGGACCATAGTCGATTTTCTCCCTCACATTATCGAGCAGAACTGAGACAACAGTGGCAAGCAGATGAACATACCCGCGTGATGCTCTATGTCGGTCGGCTATCTCCTGAAAAAGAGGTGGATGTTTTAATTTCAGCCTATCGTTCGATGTTGGCCATGGATGCACGAACGAAATTGGTCATTGTGGGGGATGGGCCAGATCTTGAACGATTAATGCAACTGGCAAAATCCCTAGATGTTATTTTTATGGGAAGTTTAAGTGGTCAGGCTTTATCGGAAGCCTATGCCAGTGCGGATGTTTTTGTTTTCGCAAGTCAGGTTGAGACCTTTGGTAATGTGGTTTTGGAGGCAATGGCCAGCGGATTGCCGGTGATTGCATATAATGCCGCATGTGCCCAACTGCACGTGAGAAATCAGCAAACGGGATGGTTATGTCACTTATCTCGAACCGATGAATTTATTCGTCTCATGCAGCAATTGCCGCAACGGGCTAAATTAAAAACCATGGGCATCGAGGCGGCAAAAGACGCTGCTAAAATCGGATGGCAATATCCCGTACAGCAATTTGAGCAAGCGCTATATCGCGTGGTGGATCAAGCCATGATGAGCCAATGGAGCTAGCGCTATTGGTTATATAGAGTAGTTGTGAATCCTCATAACCAATATTCATTGAACTGTCATCAAAGCATCATTGCACTGTCAAAAAGAGAACCTAAGCTGAGTCGAACACAGATCTCAACTTGTAAAAATAACAACACAAATCTAGCTCAACCCCAACACAGTCAGGCTTTGACTGTAGATAGGAGATTAGCGATGAATTTTAAAAATGCAAAAACAAGAATACTGCACCTCGATTTAAAAGGCTGTATTTATCTCAATCATTTTTCACATCAACAAGTTGTCGCTGACATATTTAAAATGGTGAGTCGACTTGGTGATGGTGTGTTTTGGTATGTCATGTTGGCGACGGTCTGGATCGTGCAGGGCATGTCTTACAGTGTACAAATCGTCTATGTATTACTGGGTGGTTTCGTCGGCACCTCGATCTATAAACTCCTCAAAAAGAAAACTGTGCGCCCAAGACCGTACCAAGTGCATCAAGTGATTCGCTTAGGTGAACGCCCTCTAGATCATTTTAGTTTTCCATCGGGGCATACTCTACATGCGGTCATGGCAACAACAGTGCTGGGCTATATTCAACCCATGTTGTTGGTCTTAATGTTGCCCTTTAGCTTATTGGTGGCATTATCCCGCATGATCTTAGGATTGCATTACCCGAGTGATGTTGCCGTCGGTGCTGCAATAGGCGCTGCAGTGGGTGCCGCAATTATTCTCTGTGCACCACTTTTAGGTTTGGTTTTATAGTTTGATGTGGAGATCTTAATTGCAAAATCTGGTAATAAAAAAATTAAAAGGGTTTATCACGTCCAATTGCTGAAATTTGTTAAAGTAAGCCATCATTCTATAGACGATGTTAGGAAGACCCATGGGTTTACGCTGGACAGATACCATTGATATCGCAATTGAGCTGTATGAAGCTCACCCTGATGTTGATCCGCAATGGATTCGATTTACTGACCTACATGCATGGGTATGTGCATTGCCAAATTTCACTGATGACCCAGAAAAGTCGACTGAAGGTCTGCTTGAGGGAATTCAGATGGCCTGGATTGATGAGGCAAGTTAATCCCTACATCGAAAAAAGCAATTTTTTTGTATAGCAAAAGCAGAAAATAGCGCATTATTCGGTATAATGCGGCAAATTTTTCACGTCAAATTGACTTAAGGAGCCTCTCATGGCTATTGAACGTACTTTATCTATCGTTAAACCAGACGCAGTTGCTAAAAACCACATCGGGGACATCTTTGCTCGTTTCGAAAAAGCTGGTCTTCAAATCGTTGCAACTAAAATGAAACACTTGACTCAAGCTGAAGCTGAAGGCTTCTATGCTGAGCACAAAGAACGTGGTTTCTTTGGTGACCTAGTTGCATTCATGACTTCTGGTCCAGTTGTAGTTTCAGTTCTTGAAGGCGAAAACGCAGTTCTTGCTCACCGTGAAATCCTTGGCGCAACTAACCCTAAAGAAGCTGCTCCTGGTACTATCCGTGCAGACTTCGCTGTAAGCATCGACGAAAACGCTGCTCACGGTTCTGACTCTGTAGCATCTGCTGATCGTGAAGTTAACTACTTCTTCGCTCAAACTGAGATCGCTCCACGTACTCGTTAATTCGAAGTATTCAAACCAGATAAGTGGTATACTGCTTGTCTGGTTTTTTTATTCTCTGAATAATTCTTTGCTCAATAACTGAGCTTCTCCTTTGATCTTTAGACATGGTTTAGGTAATTACACATGAGTACTGAAGTAGTCGCTACATCAGCTGTTTCTGATGCACAGCAACAATCTCCATCCGCTCCTACGCAGCAAAATACTGTGAAGAAAGTGAATTTACTGGGCATGTCACGTCCACAAATGGAAAAATTCTTCGAAGATATGGGGGAGAAAAAGTTCCGTGCTGGGCAGGTGATGAAATGGATTCATCAGTTCTTCGTGACTGATTTTGCTGAAATGACCAATATTTCTGGCAAATTGCGTGAAAAACTAGAAAAGATTTGTGAAATTAAAGCGCCTGAAGTGGTGCATAAAAATTACTCAAAAGACGGTACTCGTAAATGGGTGTTCCGTGTAGGTGATGGTGCAGGTTCATTGGTTGAAACTGTACTCATTCCAGCAGAAGATAAAACCGGCGCACGTAAGACCTTGTGTATTTCGTCACAAGTAGGCTGTGCACTGGACTGTTCATTCTGTTCAACTGGTAAACAAGGTTTCCAACGTGACTTGAGCCAAGCTGAAATTATTGGACAGCTTTGGATGGCGAACTTCTCTTATATGGAAGATGTGCCAGTTGCTGATCGTGAACGTTCAGTGACCAACGTGGTGATGATGGGTATGGGTGAGCCACTATTGAACTATGATGCCGTATTGAATTCAATGCGTATCATGCTGGATGACTTTGCGTATGGCATGTCGAAGCGCCGTGTGACTTTATCAACCTCAGGTGTGGTACCTAAAATTGACCAATTGGCACAAGACATTGATGTAGCCTTGGCCATTTCACTCCACGCACCAAATGATGAATTACGCAACGAACTTGTTCCGATCAATAAAAAATATCCGTTGGAACAGTTGATTGCAGCGTGTCAGCGTTATATCGCCAAAGATGGTAATGAAAGTTCTCGTAAACACGTGACTATCGAATACGTGATGTTAGATGGTGTAAATGACCATCCTGAACATGCACAGCAAATGTTAAAGCTGTTGAAAAACCTCCCAAGCAAAATTAATTTAATTCCGTTTAACCCGTTCCCGCATGCGCCATACGGTCGTTCAAGCCGTAACCGTATTATTTCTTTCCAAAAAACTTTGTCTGATGCCGGTTTTGTGTGTACGATTCGTCAGACACGTGGTGATGATATCGACGCTGCGTGTGGACAACTCGTGGGGCAAGTTGCTGACCGTACTCGTCGTGCGGAGCAATGGAAAAAGAAAGTTGCGCAGCAAAATGAGATACTGCGCTCACAAGGATAATAAAGAGGCAGCCAATTGAAAAAGTTAACGTATAAGTTCACTTTCGTTTCAGCTTTATGTGCATCGGTTTTGGCATTAACAGCATGTCAAACGCCTGAGATTGGGAAAAAAGACCCAGAGAAAGCCGTAAAAATCAGAACGCAATTGGCTGTTGAACACCTGAAAGCAGGGGATTTGGACTCTGCTAAACGCGCATTAGATCAGGCTTTAGAGGTGGATTCTCGTGATTCTCAGGCCAATATGATGATGGGTGTCTTACTACAGCGAGAAGGCAGCCCAGCCAACTTAGAAAAAGCAGATAGTTATTTTAAGCGTGCAATTTCAGCAGACTCAAAAAATTCTCAAGCACGTAACAACTACGGTACGTATTTATACCAAGTTGAGCGCTATAATGATGCGATTGAACAGTTCAGCATCGCAGGTTCAACTTTAGGTTATGATCAACGTTTCAAAGCATTGGAAAATTTAGGTCGAATTTACCTGAAAGTGGGTGATGTGGCGAATGCTGAAAAATCATTCAAACAAGCTTTGCAGGCTAATCGTGATTCTTATGTTTCAATGTTAGAGTTGTCTGAAATCTTTTATTTGAATCAGCAGTTCCCTGCTGCTACACAAATGTATGAACAATTTGTACGTGCAGTAGGACAAAAAAATCAGGGTGCGCGTGCACTCTGGATTGGCATTCGAACAGCGCGTGCCAATGGCGACAATTTGGGTATGCAAGTACTGGTCAACCAGTTACGTGCTTTGTTCCCAGAAAGTCCTGAATACCAACGCTATTTGCAATTACAGTACAGTACTGAGGCCGTATGGAAGTAAATCCTAATTCACCGCAATCGAATGGTTCGAGCGTAGCTCCAAATGCATTAGGAAATGTACAACGCCCAGGTGAGTATTTACGTCAAGTACGTATTACGCAAAAACTGGAACTTGAAGCTGTCGCATCAGAACTCAATATTCCATTAAAAACACTGACTGCACTTGAGCAAGATGATTATAAGTCATTGCCTGAAGCGACCTTTATTAAAGGTTACTACCGCACTTATGCCAAATATTTAAAAGTTGATGCAACCAATATCATTCAACGTTTTGATGATATTTATGCTAACGATACGGGTTTGTTGCCAAATCACGCGTTAAACAATTCACCGATTAAAATTATGGGTAAATTACCCGGTTCTAACCGTGACCGTAATCGTAAATGGATCAAACGTGGTCTGATTGCATTGGCGGTGTTGGTAGTCATTGGTGCGATCGTGGCGGCGATTCAGGGCATGACCTCGGGCAGCGATAATGAAGACGCTGTGACCAATGATGTCGCTTCAGAAGTTCAAGTCCTCGACATGAATGGCGGAAATGCAGCGGTTAGTGGCGATCAATTGACATTGACCTTTAGTAGCCCGACTTCAGTACATATTGTTGATTCGACGGGTAAAGTTTTGGCGACAGGTCGTCAAGCATCGACGCTCAACTTAAACGGTGAAACACCATTCCAAATTCGTTTGGATGATGCAACAGCAGTGTCATTAAGCTTAAATAATGAAAATATTTCATTGTCACCATATACCGTAAACGGCAAAGCAGATTTCCGTTTATCACGTTAAGGGACAACAGAGCAGACTGAACAATGATTGAAAATCCAATTAAGCGCCGTCCAACGCGTAAAATTAAAGTAGGTTCGGTGTATGTCGGTGGTGATGCGCCGATCAGCATCCAAAGTATGACCAATACTGAAACCTGTGATGTCGAAGCGACCGTGGCACAGATTCAGCGCTGTGTAGACGTCGGTGCGGACATCATGCGTGTTTCTGTACCAAGTATGGAAGCTGCAGAAGCTTTTGGTGAAATTCGTAAACGTGTGCAAGTGCCACTGGTTGCCGATATTCACTTTGATTATAAAATTGCTTTACGTGTTGCAGACCTTGGTGCAGATTGTTTGCGTATTAACCCGGGTAATATTGGTTCTGAAGCCAAAATCCGTGAAGTGGTTGCTGCTGCACAACATAATGACATCTCTATGCGTATTGGTGTCAATGCAGGTTCGCTCGAAAAAGATATTCAAAAGAAATATGGTGAGCCTACAGGTCAGGCCTTGCTTGAATCTGCAATGCGCCATATTGATATTTTAGACCGTTTAAATTTCCATGAATTTAAAGTGTCAGTCAAAGCATCGAATGTATTCCTGACGATGGATGCGTACCGTTTGTTGTCTAAACAAATTGATAACCCATTACACTTAGGTGTGACTGAAGCAGGTGTCTACCGCACGGGTTCAGTCAAATCTGCTATCGCTTTAGGTGGTTTGTTGATGGAAGGCATTGGTGACACCATGCGTATTTCATTGGCAGCAGAGCCTGAAGAAGAAATCAAAATTGGCTTTGATATTTTAAAATCATTGGGCTTACGTTCAAACGGCATTAACTTTATTGCATGCCCAAGTTGTTCACGCCAAGAGTTCAATGTCATCAAAGTCATGCAAACATTGGAAGAGCGTTTAGAAGATATTCGTACCCCAATGGATGTATCGGTGATTGGTTGTAAAGTAAATGGTCCGGGTGAAGCCAAAGAAGCCGATATTGGTGTAGTAGGTGCAAGTCCGCGTTCACTGGTGTATCGTAATGGCGAAAAGAGCCATTTAATTGACACAAATCAGTTGGTTGACGAAATCGAAGCGATGGTTCGTCAACGTGTTAGCGATCTTGAAGACGCTAAAGCTAAAGAGATTATTCGCACAAGTTTTTCTGAGTAGATCATGAGTTCAATCGTCGCAATCAAAGGTTTTAATGACATTCTCCCTACGCAAAGTCCTGCATGGAGACGTCTAGAACAGCATCTATCTAGCCTGATGGATGCTTATGGTTATCAGCAAATTCGCTTGCCGATTGTGGAGCAGACTCATCTGTTCAAACGTTCTATTGGTGATGCAACGGATATCGTTGAAAAAGAAATGTACACATTCTTAGACAAAGGTAATCCGCCTGAGTCTTTGACTTTGCGTCCAGAAGGAACAGCAGGGTGTGTACGTGCAATGCTTGAACATAACTTACTTCGTGGTGCTACACCGCGTGTATGGTATGTCGGCCCAATGTTCCGCTATGAAAAACCACAAAAAGGTCGCTACCGTCAGTTCCATCAATTTGGCGTAGAAACCTTTGGTGTTGCAACACCAGATCAAGATGCAGAATTGATTTTAATGACTGCGCGTTTGTGGAAACGCATGGGCGTTGCAGATAAAGTTCAATTAGAACTCAATACCTTAGGTGAGTCTGATGAACGTGCAGCTTATCGTGCAGCATTGGTTGAATTCCTAGAGTCACATAAAAATGACTTAGATGAAGATTCACAGCGTCGTCTAACCACGAATCCACTGCGTATTTTGGATTCTAAAGATGCAAAAACACAAAGCATTTTGGAAAATGCGCCAAAACTTCACGACTTTATGGGTGAAGAAACGTTGGCTCACTTTGCTCAATTGCAGCAGTATTTGACTGACGCTGGGATTGGTTTTGTGATCAATCAAAAATTGGTTCGTGGTCTCGACTACTACAACAAAACGGTCTTTGAATGGACAACTACACACTTAGGTTCTCAAGGAACGGTATGTGCTGGTGGTCGTTATGATGGTTTAGTGGGTCAGCTAAAAGGTAAAGCAGACCAGTCGGTGCCTGCTGTTGGTTTTGCAATGGGTATGGAGCGTTTGCTTCTTCTACTTGAACAAGTGGAAGATAATACCCCAGTGCGTGACTGTGAGCTATTCTTGGTTTCAGATCCTGTAACTCAAGGTAAGGCATTGGTACTTGCTGAACAAATTCGTGATCAACTTGAAGCAGCGGGTAGCAACATTCGCTTAAAAGTTGGTTCACAAGGTTCAATGAAATCGCAAATGAAAAAAGCTGACCAATCGGGTGCTTTATTTGCTGTGATTTACGGTGAACGTGAGCAAGCAGCTGGGCAAGTGCTGGTAAAAGAGCTAGCCATTGCAGAACAACACGAAGTGAATGTGGCAGACTTTGTTGCCTTCATTATCGAAAAAATTTCTTCAAAATAATCCCTATAACATAAGGAAAAAGGTAATTTCATGAGCGCATTGAGTGAAGAAGAACAACTTGATAATTTAAAATCGTTTGCTAAAAAATATGGCTCTGCCATTGTTAGCGGCATTTTAATTGCGTTGATTGCCTTTTTCGGATGGGAATACTGGCAGAAGAAAACTTTGGCTGAATCGCAAATGCAAACAGCCAAAGTCCAGCAGTTAATGGATGATGCTCAGTCGGCGACGGGTGACGCTTTTACACAACTTTCTGCGACTGCAGATAAAATTGTAAAAGAAGCGCCAGATTCGCCACAAGCCATCCAAACTCAGTTGCTTATGGCAAAATTGGCGTATGATAAAGCCGATTATGCCAATGCTGAGAAAGCTTTGAAAAAAGTTGAAAATTCAAAAGTTGATGATGCAGGCTTAATTCAATTGGTGAAATTACGTTTGGCGTATGCACAATTGGCGCAAAAGAAATTTGATGAAGCATTAAAAACCTTAGAAGCAGTTAAAGAACCTGCTTTTCAAGCGACTGCAGATGAAGCCCGTGGCGACGTCTATGTTGCGAAAAATGATATCGAAAATGCAAAGAAAGTCTATCAAAGTGCATGGGATGCTTTGGTTGAGCGACAAGAAGAACGTCAAATTTTACAAATTAAACTCGAAAGTGTAGGCGTTTTAGTTGATGATCCTGAAATTGAACGTCCGATTATAGATACACAAGTGGAAGCAACTGAATGAATAGAAAATACAAAATTACCTGTGCGCTGACAGTTTTAACACTTGCTTTGGCTGGTTGTGCAAATAAAGGAAAAGTAGAAAAAGTAAAACCAAATCCTTTACCAAAATTGGAACAGGCAAAAACTTTAGCACCTGTATTTTCAAACAGTGTGGCTTCAACTGAAGAAGCTGATCCGCTGCGTTTACGTATGGATGCAGATAATGGCGTTGTTTTTAGCGTAAATCCTAATGGTGAAGTTCAAGCCTACAAAGGCAAAGAGCGTTTATGGCAGAAGAAAATCTCTAAACAAGGTTTGACTGCAGGTGTAGAAGCAGCTGACGGAATTGTGGTTGTTGGTAATGCAAAAGGTCAATTATTTGCATTAGATCAGGCAACAGGTGAACAAAAGTGGACTGCGCAATTAACCGGCGCGTTACTTTCACCGTCGTTGATTCAAGCAGGTCGCGTTATTTCAGTTACCAATGATGGTACGGTATACGCAAACGATGTGGCAACGGGTCAACAAACTTGGACCTATAACTTGCCAAATGTGCAGTTTAGTTTACGTGGTATGGCAGCACCGGTATCACTCGATGCGCGTCATGTTCTCATCGCTTCTTCAAATGCCTATATCTATGTGATTGATGCATTGAGCGGTATTCCGAAAATGCAGCGTCGTGTTGCAGTGTCAGACGGTCGTTCAGATGTACAACGTCTCATTGATATTGACGGTGAACCGACTGTAGCAGGTCAATTTTTAATTACCACCAGTTACCAAGGCCAAGTGACAGCGCTTGATCTTGCCTCACAACAAGTGATCTGGAGCAATGATGCGAGCAGCATTCAGCGTCCTGAAGTTGCGGGCAATGGTGTCTTTGTGACACAAACTGATGGTAAAATTGTGGCTTATGAAATTACCACTGGTCAAACATTGTGGGAAAATGACCAATTGCTTAATCGTAATTTGAGTAACCCAGTGATGTTAGGTCAAGACCTTGTGGTTGGTGATCTGGATGGTGTACTTCACTTAATCAACCCAGCGACAGGTGAGTTGGTTGGTCGTTCTAAAACCAGTGGTGAAGTACGTTCACTACGTGTAATTGACAATCAATTATATGTGTCGACACGTAAGGGTGCATTAAGCATTTGGCAGAACCGTTAATTTTTCTGCGGCTTATGTTAAAATAAGCCAAACCGTATTTTTAACGCGGGGGATTGAATCATCAATGCCCCGTGTTTTTATTTATTTTAGGCATTTATCCTATTTCCATTCTTCCTAAGCTTTCTGATGTTCAGACCAGACCAAACTGGCTGATCTGGAATAAAGGTTAATCTATGAAACCCGTAATTGCGCTCATTGGTCGTCCGAACGTCGGAAAATCAACGTTGTTTAACCAGATAACCAAGAGCCGTGATGCTCTCGTTGCTGACTTTGCCGGTCTGACTCGTGACCGTAAATATGGTGACGCGACTTATCAAAATAAATCTTTCATCGTCGTTGATACTGGGGGTATTGGCGAAACTGAAGGTGGTATCGATTCGTACATGGCAGAACAGTCAAAAACTGCCATCAATGAAGCAGATATTATTGTCTTCGTGGTCGATGCGCGCGCAGGCCTATTGGCATCTGATGAGCAAATTGCACGTGACTTACGTACGCTAGGTAAAAAAGTTTATCTTGTTGCCAACAAAGTTGATGGTGTTCATGCCGAGGCAGCTTTAGTTGAATTCTTTAAATTGGGTATGGGTGAACCACTTCAAGTGGCTGCCAGCCATGGTCGTGGTGTTCAGCAAATGCTTGAAGAAGTGTTAGCTGAAGTGCCTGAAGATGAAAGTGAAGAACAACACGATAAAGACACAGGCTTACGTTTAGCGATTATTGGTCGTCCAAACGTGGGTAAATCGACTTTAGTGAACCGTTTGTTGGGTGAAGACCGTGTGGTTGCATTTGACCAGCCGGGTACTACACGTGACTCAATTTATATTCCATTTGAACGTGACGGTCGTAAATACACATTAATCGATACTGCGGGTGTACGTCGTAAAGGTAAAGTGGACGAAATGATCGAGAAATTCTCGATTGTGAAAACTTTACAAGCGATGAAAGATGCGCATGTTGTGGTTATTGTTGTCGATGCACGTGAAGGGATCGTTGAGCAAGACTTGCATTTGATCGGTTATGCGCTTGAAGCAGGCCGTGCGATGGTGATTGCCATCAACAAATGGGACAACATGTCTGACTACGACCGTAAACAGTGTAAATTAGATGTTGAACGTCGTTTTGACTTTATTCCATGGGCAAAAATTCACTTAATTTCTGCACTTCACGGTACAGGTGTTGGTGATCTTTATCCATCGATCCACCGTGCTTATGATTCTTCGCATTTGAAAGTATCACCTGCGAAAATCACTCAGATCTTGAATGATGCAACTGATGCGCACCAACCACCAATGGTTCAAGGTCGTCGTATCAAAATGCGTTATGCACATATGGGCGGACAAAATCCACCGACGATTGTGATTCATGGTAACAAGGTCGATAAAACGCCAAATGACTATCGTCGTTACCTAGAAAACGTGTTCCGTAAAGTTTATAAACTTGAAGGTACGCCAGTCAAAATTGAATTTAAAACATCTGATAACCCATTTGAAGGTCGTAAATCCCAAATCGATGAGCGTACGGCTGCACGTAAACGCCGTTATGTTCAGAAGTTCAAAAAAGCGGAAAAGAAATTCAAACGCTAAGTTTGGATAAGAAAAAAAAAGCCTGCAGATATGCAGGCTTTTTTATTTCACTTTATTTATCTAAAAAGATGTGAAAATTAGTTTTTGCACTTTTTAGCTTGGCGGTAAATATCAATATTATCGAGGTTGGCTTGAGCAACTTCCATGGCTTGCTGTGCGCTGCTGCTATCCTGTTGTGTATTTTTATTGCCAGAAAAAGCCGTCGCAAATTGTCCCATACGGGCCGCTGTTTCTGATTGACTTGAAAATGCGGATAGCGCGTTGCCAGCAAGACCAGCCCATTTTGAAACTTGATTATTTTGCTGTGCAGACGCTTGGCTTAATGCCAGTTGCGATGCTTCCAATGTGCGTTCGAAAGTTTTACGTTCAACGCTCAGATCAGTGCAATCTAAGGTTTTTAAATAACTGGTGGTATAAACACTATTGTTGATTTGGTTAGCTTGATTGAAATTTGAGGCATAGCCACGGTCTGCTTGAGCTACAGCATTGGCAGCTTCTTGACGGCTTTGATTCATACGCGCTTCAGCTTGGTCCATGATCGCCCCATTTTTGGCACCCATTACTGCAACAGCTGCATCTAATAAACCTGCTTGGGCGAAACATGGTAGGACACAAAGTGAACTGATTAACGTGATTTTTCTTAGCATGTGGTTTACCCCGAGTTTTAAATTAAAGTTATAAGAATCTAGAGTATTTTATCTAATTAAAGATGTATTTGAAATATTTATTATACTTAAGTATTTGAATATATTTATAATATTAAGTATTTCTTAAGTGGTTTGAAATATTTTTAAACTGAGTTTTAAAATCTCGATAAGTCAAAGGACCGATGCGCTCATCTGTATTGTGGTGTATTTTGTGTCGGAGAGTCGCATAAAATATAGCGTCATGGACGTAGTGTAAAAGATATTGGATCAATAACTTATGGCGAAAATTCAGCTTGAATATAGTGCAATTACTGACTTCTTTGTGGAGCCGCATGGCTTGAGTCGTCAAGAGGTAATTGCCGTGCGTAAACAAGCCATTTACCAATATCGCAATCAATTACTTGGGCAGCGGCTAAATAGGTCAGTTGAAAATTCAGATTTTTCAAAGTCTGCATTTGGTAAGCCTTTTCTTCCTGATTTTCCACACTTTCATTTTAATCATAGTCATAGCCAGCAGCATTATGTTTTGGCCAGCAGTGAAAAAATCGCCAATATTGGTGTGGATATTGAAGATTTAAATCGAAAAGTTCGTTTTGAAGCGATGGCTCAACACAGCTTTCATCCCGAAGAATTGCTTAATTGGGAGAGCTGTGAGCATGATCCTGATTTTTGGTTTAAAGTTTGGACCACCAAAGAGGCGGTACTTAAAGCATCAGGTTTAGGGATTCGAGTGAACCTGAATGAACTGAATACACAGTGTCATCCTGAGCAGAATGGTGGGATGTGTAGTCATCCCGCAATTGGCACTTTTGCTTATCAGAATATTCAACTGCCGCATGTCATGTTGACGGTGGCATGGCAAAGTGAACAATCTTGCCGAGGCTTTCATTTGCCGAAAATTGAGTTGAGTGTCTTATAAATCGGTATGAAATAGAAATTATCATGAAAAAAAAGCCCTGTTCTGGCTGAACAGGGCTTTTTTTAAATCAATCTAAACTGGCTTTAGATTAGATTTTGCATTTTTTAGAACCTTGATAGATACCAATGTTGTCGATGTTTGCTTGAGCAGCAGATTTATTCGCTTGTTGAAGTTCAAGGTTGCCTGCTTCTGAAGTATCTTGCTCACCAGCCAAGCTGTTTGCAATGTTGCTTGCACGAGCAGCTTTTTCAGAGTTACCACCGAAAGCAGCAAGAGCGCCACCCGCTAAACCAGCAAATTTGCTCAATGATTTGCCTGGCGCTTGAGCAGATGCTTGGATGTTTGCAATGTTTTTGTCAGCAGCTTCTAAAGAGCGCTTAGCATTCGCTTTTTCAACAGCAAGAGTTGCACAATCCATCGCTTTTAATTCTGAAGATGCGAATTGAGTTGTAGCAAAAGCAGAAATTGAAATAGAAGTAACAGTTGCAAGAACAAGTAATTTTTTCATGAAATAATTCACTTTTATTGTTAGAAAATAAACGCCCGAAAGTAATGGGCGGGTGAATATTATTCAAAAAAAAGAATTTTGTCCTGTTAAAATGTGACAATTGTGTAACTTTGTGTAATTTGCGTACAAATATGATTGCAAAATTAAATGATTAGTAACACGTTACTATTTGGGTTTTTGTGCAATCCAAATATTACTTAAGCGGTTGACAAATTGCGGGCTAAACTTCGATAAATTAAATAAAAATTTAGCTTTCATCCCCACAGGTGTATGTGTGGCCATTAAGACCGAATCCCGTTTTTGTACCAAGGCATAAATTTGCTGAGCGACATCGCTCGGTTGAAGATTGACGCCCATTTTCTTAATACTTTGTGCATCCATGTCTTGCACCATCGCGGTTTGAACAAATAAAGGCATCACATCTAAAACGCGAATATTGTATTTTTGCCATTCAATATCTAAGCTTTCAGTGAGCCCACGTACAGCAAATTTAGATGTGGCATAACTGGCTAAATCTGCTTGTCCATAAATAGCTGAAGCCGAAGAGAGGTTAATCACACGAGCAAATTTGCTTTGTTGTAAATAGGGGAATGCCGCATAGCAACCGTTTATCACCCCTTTGACATTGATATCAATCGTTCGGTGGTGTGCAGACAGTTCCGTATGTTCAAAGCTGCCTGAATACAGAATTCCGGCATTATTGACTAAGATATTCAGCTGACCTGCCCAAGCAACAAATTCAGCTAAAGCGCTTTGCCATTGCTCTGGTTGTGTCACATCTAAAAGCCCAGCTTTGGCATGGCTACCGAGTTCAGCAGCTAATGAGGTGACTTGAGATTGGTTGATGTCGTAAAGCCCAACTTTATAGCCTTGTTGTATGAACAGTCGTGCAATTGCTGCGCCAATCCCTTGTCCTGCACCGCTAATAAAAATACTTTGCATGTTATGCTTCCCTGAATTGAGTTGCTCATTCCCTGAGTGAATTTTGAGCATATCAAATTCTGTAATCGAAACAATGTACTGATGAGTAAATAGCTGGAGTTCACATGGAACAATTATTAGCAGTGATGAAAGAATTACGTGAAAAATGTCCATGGGATCAAAAGCAAACCCCAGAAAGTTTGACTCGTTATGCCATCGAAGAAGCCTATGAAGTGGAAGCGGCAGTTCGTTCAGGTCAGAGTGATGATGTACGAGATGAACTGGGGGATTTGTTGCTGCAAGTGGTTTTTCAGTCGCAGATGTATAGCGAACAAGGCGCATTTGATTTTCAAGATGTGGTGCAAGCCATTACAGATAAATTAATTCGCCGTCATCCCCATGTGTTTCAGGCAGAGCAATTCTCAGCACTCAATGCGGATGATGTGGCAACACTATGGAAACAGATTAAACAACAAGAAAAAGCAGGGAAATCAGTATCTAGATTAGATGAAGTTAAACATGCTCCTGCATTAGGCCAAGCAGATGAAATCCAAAAAAATGTGGCGAAAATTGGCTTTGATTTTCCAGATATTGAAGGGGCTTATGGCAAGCTTGAGGAAGAGCTAGGGGAGTTAAAAGAGGCCTTAGCAGGCAAAAAATCCGACGAAATATTTGATGAATTTGGTGATTGCTTATTTTCTCTAGTGAATGTTGGACGTAAGATTGGCATCTCAAGTGAGATGGCACTGTTAAGTACCATTCATAAATTTAGAAGCCGTTTTGCTTATATTGAAGCACAGGCCACATTACAACAAAAACATGTAGAAGACTTGTCCCTGACTGAAATGGATCAGTTGTGGGAACAGGCAAAACAACAATTAAAACAACAGGCTAAATATGTACCACACCCTAAAGAATAAATACTTTACACAACTACTTGTCTTGGTTTTGAGTTTAATGGCAAATTTGACTTATGCTCAAAGCCCTTCGGGCTACGCGGAATGGAAAGCCATGCAACAAGCTCAAGATCAACAATTAAAAAAGCAATCTGAGGCCTCGAAGTCCAAAGTGGCAACTGCACCGAGCAATGCCAATTATTATTTGTCACGACCCACCACCCAACAAAATAGTCGAACAGATCAGGTACGTTTAAATACAGCCTCAGTCGATGAACTGCAAACATTACATGGAATTGGTCAGAAAAAAGCAGAAGCAATTGTGCAATATCGCAAAAGTAATGGCTTATTTAAAAGCATTGATGATATTCAACAAGTTAAGGGAATCGGTCCTGCGCTGTTTGCTAAAAATAAAGCAAAATTGGCACTTTAAGTGAAGTGTAAAAAAAAGAATTAGGTTAAGCTCAGCTTGAGCATCGAGATAATCAAATTGCCCTTTGATTGTGTTAGAGATATCATTAGCGACATCTTAAGAATTTTACGTTCAGACGTAGGAGACAGCGTCTTTTGCAAACTTTGCGCGCGTCCAAATGTGGTTTATCAACCGCACAATTACCTTCTTCCATTTTAGATGTGATTGATGCCTTAACTAAGGCAGGCTATGAAGCTTATATCGTGGGTGGCAGTGTCCGCGACCTAATGTTGGGTCATGCACCTAAAGATTTTGATGCCGTAACTAATGCGACACCAGCTCAGGTGAAAGAAGTCTTCGGGCGACGTTGCCGAATTATTGGTCGTCGTTTTGAGCTGGCGCATGTCTACTCAGGACGTGAACTGATCGAAGTTGCGACCTTCCGTGCGCCGCCTAAAAAAGCCGTGACTTCTGCTGCGGGCATGATTTTACGTGATAATAATTGGGGTACGATTGAGCAAGACTTTGCACGTCGTGACTTCTCGATCAATGCAATGTATTATCAACCACGCAAAGGTGAAGTGCTAGATTTTTGTCATGCAGTAGATGACATTAAGCATAAAACCTTGCGTTTATTGGGTGATCCACAATTACGTTTTGAAGAAGATCCTGTGCGGATGCTTCGGACTTTACGTTTTGCAGCCAAATTAAACTTTAATATTGATGAAAAAATTCTGGATGTCTTTACTCCAGAACTTACTCAATTGCTGCGTGATGTGTCTCCACATCGTTTATACGATGAGTCACAAAAACTCTTTACTATGGGGCATCTCAATCGCGTCTTACCGATGCTGATCGATTTTGGTATTTGGTATCAATTATTTGCAGATATCAAACCGGTTGTAACGCCATTTATTGAGTTGGCTGCAAAAAATACCGATCAACGTATTTCGATTGGGAAAACCATTAACCCTGCATTTTTCTATGCCGTGTTATTGTGGATTCCGTTCCAAGAACGTTGTACGTTCTATCTAAACAAAGGTGTAGTTCCTGCTGAAGCACGTGCTCAAGCTGGTTTAGATGTATTGAAACGTCAGGCTACACGAACCATTATTCCACGCTTTGCAGAAACATTTATTCGTGAAGTTTGGGAAATGCAAACCCGTTTGCTGAATCCAAAACCACAACAAATTGAAGCACTATCAGGTCATGCGCGTTTCCGTGCAGGCTTTGACTTCTTGCTTCTGCGTGAAAAATCGGGCGATACAAGCACGCAAGGTATGGGCCAGTGGTGGGATGCTTATCAGCAGATGAGCACTGACGAAAAAGAACTGGCAATTAGCCAATACAATCGTCAACGTGCCAAGAGTCGTCGTAAAGCGGCGCATGAAGATGTGGAAGCCAAAACTTCTACTCATCAGCAAGTTGAAATTGAACCGCTGGTGAATGAACCAGAAAGCAGAAGTCGCCGTCAACGTAAGCCTAAATCACATGCCAACAGTCCAGCGACAGTGTCAATCGTGGCAGCGTCAGCCAGTGGTGAAATTGGTGCAGATCATCCGATTTTAAAACGTAAACGTGTGAAACGAGATTTGACTCAGGTTATTTTTGGGCCAACACAATGACGCTGACATATATTGGTTTAGGCAGTAATTTAGGTGATTCTCTACAGATCCTCAGTGAAGCGGTGCATAAACTTGCGACACTCGGTACAGTGAAAGTCTCACAACTGTACCAAAGTCCGCCAATGGGTCCACAAGATCAGCCGAATTATTTAAATGCAGCGGTTGCATTAGAAACGGATCTAGCACCTTTGGCCTTGTTGGATGAATTGCAACGCTTTGAACAAGAGTCGGGGCGTGTACGCCTACGTCATTGGGGGGAGCGTACACTGGATTTAGATTTACTGATTTATGGTGAACAGCACATTCAAAATGAACGTTTAACGGTGCCTCATGTTGGTGTTTTAGAACGTGATTTTGTGTTGAAACCTTTGTTGGATTTAGATGAGAATCTACAGATTAAAGGACAACCATTAAAAGATTTACCTATTTTGAATAATCCAAATTTAACTGTATTGGATGCAGGAAACTGGGCCCATCTTTAATTTTTGTATGACCACTTGAGAAAGCCGTCATCTGAGGAATATTGAAATGATTAGTCTAAGTGACTTGAAAAAATTTAAAGCGGAAGGCCGCAAATTCTCCTGCCTGACTTGCTATGATGCGAGCATGGCAAAAGCAATGGAAGTTGCTGAAGTCGATAGTATTCTGATTGGTGATTCATTGGGGATGACCATTCAAGGGAATGACTCAACTTTACCTGTCACTGTTGAAGATATGGTATATCACACTGCAGCAGTGCGCCGTGGCAATAAACATGCGTTTATTTTGACTGATTTGCCATTTATGACCTATGCCACTTTGAATGACGCTTTGGTGAATTCAAAGATCGTGATGCAAGCAGGCGCACAGATGGTCAAATTGGAAGGTGGCGCATGGTTGTCAGAAACAGTTGAAGTATTGACCCGTAATGGTATTCCAGTGTGTGTGCATTTAGGGTTAACTCCGCAATCGGTTCATGTGTTTGGCGGTTATAAAGTGCAAGCACGTACACGCGAAACCGCGGATCAACTCATTGCAGATTGTAAAGCTGTGGTTGATGCAGGTGCAGCACTTTTACTTTTGGAATGTGTTCCTGCCCAAGTGGGTAAAGAAATTAGTGAATTGTTCCCAAATACACCTGTGATTGGGATCGGTGCCGGTGCAGAAACGGATGCTCAAGTCTTGGTTCAACAAGATATGTTGGGACTGACGTTTAGTCACGTGGCGAAATTTGTTCGCAACTTTATGAAAGAGCAAGCAGGGGAAACGGCAATTGTGGATGCGTTTAAGGCGTATCATGCTGCCGTATTAGATGGTAGCTTCCCTGCCAAAGAACATACATTCCAAATTGAGCTGTAAGACATGAAAACTGAAACAACGATTCAAGGTTTAAGTGCATCGCTAAATCCAGCACGTGCTGCGCGCAAAATCATTGGTTTTGTACCAACGATGGGGAACTTGCATGAAGGTCACCTTAATTTAGTTCGTGAAGCACGTAAACTGTGTGATGTCGTGGTGGTGAGTATTTTCGTTAACCCAATTCAGTTTGGTCCAAATGAAGACTTTGACAACTATCCACGTACTTTGGAACAAGATCAGCACTTATTGGCTGAAGTGGGTTGTGACATTGTGTTTGCACCGACTGTTGAACAAATGTATGGCAACAAACCGCGCTTAACCAATATTAGCGTGGGCGGCATTACCAATGATTTGTGTGGCGAACAGCGTCCGGGTCATTTTGACGGTGTTGCTGTTGTTGTGACAAAACTCTTTAATATTGTTCAACCGAATTTTGCATTCTTTGGGCAAAAAGATTACCAGCAACTTGCAGTGATTCGTCAGTTTGTACGTGACTTAAATATACCACTAGAAGTGATTGGTGTGCCGATTACTCGTGCTGAAGATGGTTTGGCATTGAGCTCACGCAATGGTTATTTGAGTGCGGAAAATCGTGCGATTGCACCAACGATTTACCAAAGCTTGAAAACGGCTGAGGCAGAATTACATGCTGGAACTCAACTTGCAGATGTGTTAGCGAATATTAAAGCAACATTGACAGCAGCGGGTTTTGTTGTGGACTATGTTGAAGCACGTACACCTGAATTACAGAAAATAGAAGAATTTGATCAAGACGTGGTGTTGTTTATTGCGGCTAAATTAGGCGCAACACGTCTTATTGATAATATGCAGGTTAAATATACTGCAGTTTAAAACGGCTATGGGGTAGCAAGCGATGAAGCGCATTTTAATTGTTACAGGACAATCTGGATCTGGAAAGTCATCTGCATTACAGATACTTGAGGATTTGGGCTATTACTGTATCGATAATTTGCCATTGGCCTTACTCCCCGAAATTGTTGAAAAACTCGATTCAGAAAATAATCTTGAACAATTGGCACTGGGTGTGGATGTCCGCAGTACACGTGCAGATTTACAAGAGTTCGATTTGGTTTTTCAACAGCTACAACGCCATGGCTCAGTCGATATTATTTATTTGACCACGCGTGATCAGGAATTGATTGCGCGATTCAGTTCATCTCGACGTCCCCATCCCTTGGCAAGTCGTTTCAAAAGTTTAAATGAGTGCATACAGGAAGAAAAATCTTTACTGTTGCCGATTCAATTACGCTCGACAGTACATATTGATACTACAGACAAGAGCGTACATGATTTAAAACATACCTTGCTGTCTAAACTTGGACAGGCAGATAATTTAATTTTGATCTTACAGTCTTTTGGCTATAAGCATGGTATTCCACTCGATGCAGATTATGTTTTTGACGTCCGTCATTTGCCCAATCCGCACTGGGATATGGAATTACGTAAGTATTCAGGATTAGATGAGCCAGTTCGTCAATTTTTACAGCAAAGTGAACAAACCAATGAAATGTTCCAAGATATTTATCATTTCTTGGATAAATGGCTGCCGGCATTTGCCGAAGGGCATCGTCATTACATGACAGTGTCGATCGGTTGTACAGGTGGGCAACACCGTTCGGTATATATCGTAGATAGACTAAAAAAAGCACTTGAGGCAAAATGGTCTATTCAGGTTCTACATAGAGAAATGAAGCACTGGTCATGATCGACACAACTGTTGACGTAATTAATAAACTGGGTTTACATGCGCGTGCATCTGGCAAGCTAATCGAAGTCACGACCAAATTTCGCTCGTCGATTCAAATTGGTAAGGGTGGAAAATTAGTAGATGCCAAAAATATTATGTCTTTGCTGATGCTTGGCGCAGGCAAGGGCACAACTTTACGCTTAGTGATTGAAGGTGCAGATGAAGAAAAAGCTTTATCTGAAATTCAAGCACTGTTTGCGGCAAAATTTTACGAGGCAGATTAAACGTGGCACGTCGACCGAACCGCTATACCGAAGAAGACTTTGAATCCTTAGAAGGACGTGCAAGTAAAACTGAGCAAAAGAAAGCTGTACAACGTATGGCTGCTTTGGGCGAGGAACTTGCAAAACTGAATCCTAAACAGATTAAAAATCTTCCTGTTGAAGAGCGTCTGATCGAAGCACTACTAGATGCACAAACAATTACTTCACATGAAGCACGACGCCGTCAGTTTCAACGTGTAGGTAAATTACTGCGTAATGAAGATGAAACCATGATTTTATCTTACTTAACCCCGCAGCAAGGTGCGAAAAAAACAGCGCAGCTTCAACGCTGGACTGAACGTATGATTGCCCAAGGTGATCCCGTCATTAAAGAGTTCATGAAAGCACATAATGCTGCTGAACATCATCCTATTCGTCAGCATATTTTGCGTATTCAACGTGATATAGCAAAAAATGTAAGCGAAGAAGAACTGACTGCGTCAAAGTTGAAATTGTTTAACTACATTCAACAAGTGGCTTTATTATCTGATAACTAATGCATGATTAGATAGCCAAGTACTTAGATAGCTCAATGATCAGAGAATTCAACATGATCTGATCATTGAAGCAAAACGTGAAGTTATAGACTTCACATCAAAAAAGCGACCTGATTAGGTCGCTTTTTTTGCTTAAATGATTGAAAAAATCATGCTTGGCTTTTGAGTTTTAACATTAACCAAATTCACCAACAGCGCGCTCTTTAGCCCATTCACGGAGAACGAACTTCTGAAGTTTACCTGTCGAGGTTTTTGGAATTTCGGTAATCACTACATCTTTAGGTACTTTGAAACGTGCAAGGTGCTGCTTACAGAATTCGATTAGTTCTTCAGGCGTTGCTTCTTTACCTGCTTTTAATTCAATAAAGGCACAAGGCACTTCTTGCCAACGAGGGTCAGGTTTTGCAACCACTGCAGCGGTCAGTACAGCAGGGTGTTGATATAGAATTTCTTCTACTTCGAGCGATGAAATGTTTTCACCCCCTGAAATGATCACATCTTTAGAGCGGTCAGTAATTTTGGCATAACCGTCAGGTTGGCAGACTGCTAAGTCGCCGGTATGGAACCAGCCACCGGCAAAGGCTTCAGCCGTTGCTTCTGGGTTTTTCAAATAACCTTTCATTACGATGTTGCCACGGAACATGATTTCACCCATGGTCTGGCCATCATGTGGAACAGGTAACATGGTTTCAGGATCAATGACTTTCATGCCATCTTGAAGCGGGTATGGCACACCTTGGCGAGAATGCAACTGTGCTTGTTCTTGAATGGAAAGATCAGACCAGCCTGCTTGCGATGCGCAAAGTGCTGATGGACCATAGGTTTCAGTCAAACCATAAACATGTGTGACATTGATGCCAATATTACGCATCCCTTCAATAATCGCTGCAGGTGGCGCTGCACCAGCAACCATCACTTCAACGCGATGGTCAAATTGTGCTTTTTTCTCTTCAGGCGTATTGATCATCATTGAAAGTACGATTGGCGCACCGCAGAAATAATCTACTTTGTGTTCTGCGATCAGTTTGAAAATCAGTTCAGGGTCGATTTTACGTAGACAAATATTGGTTCCACCATTGGCTGCCATTGTCCAAGCAAAGCACCAGCCATTACAGTGGAATAGAGGAAGCGTCCACAGATACGTTGCACGTGGCGTCATGCCGCAAGCAATGATGTTACTCGCTGCATTGATATATGCGCCGCGGTGATGATACACCACGCCTTTTGGATTCCCTGTGGTACCCGAGGTATAGCTTAAACTAATCGCATCCCATTCATCTTGAGGTAAGTGCCATTCAAAGTTGGCATCGCCTTGCGCCAACCAGTCTTCAAATTCAATTTGTCCAATCGGTTGTGCTGTGCATTCAAATTCAGCATCTGCAACATCAATGACATAAATGTCTTGATCGATCAAAGCCAAAGCTTCGGTGGCAACTTGAGCAAATTCAGGGTCAACCAACAGGACTTTGGTTTCTGCATGTTCCAGCATGAAGGCAATGGTTTTCGCATCAAGGCGTGTATTTAGCGTATTTAGTACAGCACCTGCCATCGGTACGGCAAAGTGTGCTTCAACCATAGCCGGAACGTTCGGTAATAACACAGACACGGTGTCATTTTTGCCAATGCCTAATTGTTGCAACTGATGTGCAAATTGACGACAGCGGTTATACGTTTGGCGCCATGAAATATGACGTTTGCCATGGATAATGGCATCCTGATCAGGATAAATATAAGCTGCACGCTCTAAATAACGTAGAGGCGAAAGTGCCACAAAATTTGCCGGGGTCCGTGGCAATTCATCGTATGCGCTAACCATCGTGGTACTCCAAGTCCATGTCTATTTGTTTTAAATCTGACTTAACAATAATTCAGTCCGTAGCTTCTCTGCATTTATGCTTTAGTCGAGTATTTATACTAAATTTTTAAGTGATTGAAATTGAATAAAATAAAAACAGTAAAGTGACAAAAATGAACCCTATGGTTCTCAAAATTGATTTTTTAGCATAAATAATTTAGCTGAAAAATATACAATAGTTGTTGGTTTTTTATGCTGATTTTACCGATGTTTTCGTGCGTGATCCTTTTTATTGATCAGGTTTGAATGATGCTTAACGAATAATGTAGAGCGCCTTGAATAGTCTTTGTGGGAGTATAAACGAATGATATTTTTTTAATTGATCGTTGCTTATTTGCTGTTTTATAACAATAAACTTAAATTTGAGAAGATACAGAACTTCGTATAATCTAAGTAAAAATCAAGATGGCTTGTGCATTAATATTGCAAAAGCGGAATCAAAAATAAAACAATACGGCTAAATACAATAAAAAGTATGGCGACAAGGATGAATATGACAATTCAACACGACATTGCATGGGAAAATTGGTCAGGTGCTCAGAAGTCGATCCCGAAGTCATTTATACAACCGCAAAATCTTGAGCAATTAATGGATGTGGTGCAATCCCATCCTAAGATTCGTATGGTCGGTGCAGGGCACTCATTTAGCCCTTTGGCAAAAACCACAGATACCTTAGTACGTTTAGATCATCTCAAAGGCATTCTAGATATCGATGCTGAACGCTGCCAAAGTACCGTCCAAGCTGGCACACGATTATTTGATTTGGGTGAGAAGCTCGCGTCTTTTGATCAGGCACTGATTAATCAAGGAGATATTGATCGTCAAAGTTTGGCTGGAGCTATTGCAACAGGGACGCATGGTACCGGACTCGAATTACCGTGTTTATCGGCATTGGTTACGAGGTTTGAATTATTAACCGCGCAGGGTGAATTACTACAATGCAGTGCTGAACAGAACAGCGAAATTTTCCAAGCAGGGCGTGTTTCACTCGGGAGTTTAGGCGTGCTGACGCATGTACAGCTGCAAAATCGGCCGATGTATAAACTCAAAGAACAAACGCGATTATGTCCGCAGAAAGATGTCATGCAGAATATGCAGCAATGGCAATATGCACATCGACATATTGAGTTCTGGGTATTTAGTCATGCCGATCAGGTTATTTTAAAAACCTTAGATGAGACGGAAGATGACCTTCAACCGCGGAAAGAACAGTGGTTAGATGATGACGTATTACTCAAATTTTGTGCAGAATTGACGCGAATTTTTCCACCACTGAATCCATGGCTACAAAACTTATTGGGTGTTTTTGTCAAACCTTCGATGAACGTAGATTGGTCAAGTCGAATTTTTCCTTCTGCTCGAAATACCAAATTTAATGAGATGGAATACCAGATTCCGCTGCAACACGGGATGAATTGTTTAGAAGAAATTTTGCATACCCTTCGACGACATAAGGTTCCTATGTTTTTCCCGCTAGAATATCGACTTGTACGTGGGGATGATATTTGGCTCAGTCCGTTTTATCAGCAAGATTCGGCCTCAATTTCGGTGCATCAGTTCTATAAGCAAGATTATCAAGTCATCTTTAAGCTCGTGGAGCCGATTTTTTTAAAATATGGCGGGCGTCCGCATTGGGGGAAATTGCATAGCCTAAATGCGCGGCAGCTTCAAAATGTGTACCCCAAGTGGCAGGATTTTTTAAATATTCGACAAGAATTAGATCCGAAGCAAAAGTGGCTCAGTCCAGAGCTACAGCAAATACTGATTGAATAAGCATCGTGGAACGTTAAACGTTGAAGACCAATTGAACGATATGAACAAGGGGATGGCATGGATGCATATTTTCAAAAGTTGAATTCGCTGTTAAAACAAAATGGTACGGGGATGCCCCAGTTAATCGTGGATGTTGCAGCATTAAATCACAACTTGGTGATCACTCAGCAGCAAATGCCAGAGCGTCTGCATCCGCGCTTGGTGGTGAAATCCTTGGCGTGCATGGCTCTGCTTCAACACTGTGCTACACAGCTCAAGACACAGCGTTTCATGCTATTTCATTTTGCACATCTAAAAACACTTTTCGAATCGATACCGCAAGCCGATGTGTTGTTTGGAAAACCGATGCCGATTCAGGCTTTGAACCATGCAGACAAGGCGTTTTTGCAGGCAACGCAATCGCAAGTGCAATGGCTGATTGATAGTGAACAGCGTTTAGCCCAATACCTCAAATTTGCTGAGCAGCATCAACTGTGTCTACGCATCAATATCGAAATCGATGTGGGGCTACACCGTGGAGGTCTGAAAACGATCCATGAGCTAAAGGCTGTTTTGGATGTAATCGTTCAACATCCCCAACATTTAAAATTTTCAGGATTAATGGGCTATGACGCACATGTGGCGAAGATTCCACGGCTGATCCAATCTGCTGAACAGACTTATCAACAGTCCCAGCAAAGTTATCAACAATTCAAAGCTTATGTACAACAGCGCTACCCAACCTTATGTGATGAACACACCTGTTGGAATGGTGGTGGTAGTCCTAGTTTTAGTTTTCATTGTCAGCAGAGTGTCTGTAACGAAGTCTCGTTTGGCTCGATGTTATTAAAACCTGCAGATTTTGAACTGAAAAATTTACAAGCTTTCCAAAGTGCCTTGTGGATCGCCACACCTGTGTTAAAAGTGTTGCCGCGGACTGAATTACCACAGTTAGAATGGCTCAGTCGTTGGGCAAAATATCAGGCTGTATTTATTTATGGAGGCTATTGGCGAGGGGACTATGTTTATCCTCAAGGCAGTCAGCCCCATGCGTTATATGGTCGCAGTAGTAATCAGGAGCTTGTGCAAATTCCACAGACAAGCAGCATAGACGTAGATGATTATATTTTTTTACGCCCTACCCAGAGTGAAATGATCATCCCTCAATTTGTACAGCTTTGGTTGTACCAAGCCGATCAATTCATGGCCTTTGAAACCTTCAGAGAATAAAAAAGAGCCCGTATGGACTCTTTTTAGGTTCAATTGTTTTGAAAAAAGCTCATGATTTGAAGCTTACTCAAATCCACTGTAGTGAATACCCGTGAGGTTCGACATTTCTTTTTTCCATGTGGTCAGGTCATCTTTGCAGAATTGATTCAGATGATGATGTCCGCAGGCACGAGCCATGACTTGCATCAGTTCAACGGATGCATTTAGAAAATTCGCCAGTTGTTGTGCCGATTTGTCTATTTCTAAACGACGACGTAAATGATCTTGTTGTGTGGCAATGCCGACAGAACAATCATTGGTCTGACAGGCACGCATAGCTAAACAGCCAATGGCTTGCATGGCAGAGTTTGAAATCGCGATGGCATCTGCACCTAAAGCGAGTGCCTTAATAAAGTCAGCGGGTACACGAAGTCCACCTGTGATCACTAAACTAATATCTGACCGTCCTAAACGGTCTAAATGACGACGTGCTCGTGCAAGTGCAGGAATGGTCGGTACAGAGATATTGTCACGGAATAAGGTTGGGGCTGCACCTGTTCCACCGCCACGACCATCTAAAATAATATAGTCCACACCGATGCTTAGTGCTGCGTCAATATCACGTTCAATATGCTGTGCGGAGAGTTTATAGCCGATCGGGATGCCGCCGGTTTCTGCTCGGACATATTCTGCAAATTCACGATATTGTGAAAGATGAGTCCAGTCGGGGAAAGTTGCAGGAGAAATGGCTGCGGTGCCTTCTGGTAATTTGCGCACTTCTGCAATCTTGCCAACCACTTTATGGCCTGGCAGATGTCCTCCCGTACCTGTTTTTGCAGCTTGACCGCCTTTAAAATGAAAGGCCTGACACTTTTTAACTTTTTCGATGTCATAGCCAAAACGACCCGATGCAAGTTCATAAAAATAACGTGAATTGGCCGCTTGTTCCTCAGCAAGCATTCCACCTTCACCTGAACAAATGCCTGTACCTGCAAGTTCAGCACCTGTTGCAAGGGCAACTTTGGCTTCTTGAGATAACGCACCAAAACTCATATCTGACACAAACAGGGGGATTTTGAGTTTTAAGGGTTTTTTAGCATTTGGGCCAATCACTACTTCGGTTGCTACGGGTGCATCATCTAATAATGGAATTTTCCACAGTTGTGCGGTGATCAGTTGAATGTCCTCCCATTTCGGGAGTTGATTGAAAGGCACGCCCATCGCCGCTGTCGGACCATGATGTCCAAATTTACTTAAGCCATTTCGTGCGAGTTCCAAGATCAATTTATTATGTGGTTCTTCTGGTGCGGGCGCGGAGTCAGCATATAGGCCTTGGTATTGATCACGCTTATATTGTTGAGGATTTCTTTTCTCCCACGCTTGAATTTCTTCAAGATCGACGTACACCTGATCGCCTTCCACCCATGCTTTAAACTTTTGCAAATTTTTATTCAGATAACGTGGGTTGATACCAGTTTTATAAATATAGTGCGAGCCATGCAGCCCACAGACGATTTTATCCCCTTGAATATGGGCATCAGCCATGAGGGCGCCGCGATGCTGACAGCGACCATACATGACCACGACTTGTTCTACATCATCATCTTCGAGCCGTAAGACCACAAGATCGACATTGGCTGCAAGAGCATAAGCGGGTTGGAGCGGTTTTAAACTAGACCAAGATATAAGTGAATGTGCTTGCATGATACCTGCCTACATAAAGATTTCAGTGGGTATAGGTGTTCGAAATTCGGAATAATTTTATGAATTAGAACGTGATTATTATGTTGACAGCATAAAGCGTATTTCGGCTGAAATCTGCTTGAATTATCAGGAGTCTTGTAAAAGGCAGCAGAAAAATCAACTTCCATGGGATTAGAGGTTTATTAAAGTTGGCAGGGCGTGTAAAATTTAGGTCGAATTTTATTTATCCACCGTTTTTATCTTTTGAGGGTCTCCCTCGATCATAATCTCGCGGTGACATGCTCCATTGTACGGGGCATCACTCCTTAAGGATTTTTATATGCCAATTATCACTTTGCCAAATGGCGATCAAAAAGAATTTGATCATGCCGTATCTGTGATGGAAGTTGCTCAAAGCATCGGTCCTGGTCTAGCAAAAAATACAGTTGCGGGTCGTGTAAACGATCGTTTAGTTGATGCGTCTGATTTAATTACAGAAGATGCTAGCCTACAAATTATCACGCCTAAAGATGAAGATGGTATTCACATCATTCGTCACTCTTGTGCGCACTTGGTGGGTCATGCAGTTAAGCAATTGTTCCCAGAAGCAAAGATGGTCATTGGTCCTGTCATTGAAGAAGGTTTCTACTATGACATCTGGATGCCACGTCCATTTACTTTAGATGACATGGCAGCAATCGAAGAGCGCATGAAAAAGCTCATCGACCAAGACTATGATGTCATCAAAAAAATGACTCCACGTGACGAAGTGATCAAAGAGTTCACTGCACGCGGCGAAGAATACAAATTGCGTCTGATCGAAGACATGCCTGAAGAAACTGAAATGGGCTTGTACTACCATCAAGACTACTTGGACATGTGCCGTGGTCCGCACGTTCCAAATACTAAATTCTTAAAATCGTTCAAGTTGACTAAAATCTCTGGTGCTTACTGGCGCGGTGATGCGAAAAACGAACAGCTGCAACGTATTTACGGTACAGCTTGGGCTGACAAAAAACAGTTAGCTGCGTATATCAAACGTATTGAAGAAGCTGAAAAACGCGATCACCGTAAAATTGGTAAAGCGTTAGACTTGTTCCATATGCAAGAAGAAGCGCCGGGTATGGTGTTCTGGCATCCAAACGGCTGGACGATTTACCAAGTGCTTGAACAATACATGCGTAAAGTTCAACAAGCTAATGGTTACCAAGAAATTCGTACACCGCAAGTGGTTGATTTCACGCTTTGGGAAAAATCAGGGCACGCAGCTAACTATGCTGAAAACATGTTTACGACTCACTCAGAGAACCGTAACTATGCAGTAAAACCAATGAACTGCCCATGTCACGTGCAAGTCTTCAACCAAGGTTTGAAATCTTACCGTGATCTTCCAATTCGTTTGGCTGAGTTTGGTTCATGTCACCGTAACGAACCATCGGGTTCATTACACGGCATTATGCGTGTACGTGGCTTTACACAAGATGATGCGCATATCTTCTGTACGAAAGAACAAATCGGTACTGAAGTTGCAGACTTTATTAAACTGACATTAGATGTTTATAAAGACTTCGGCTTTGAAGAAGTACAAATGAAGTTGTCGACACGTCCAGAAAAACGTGTGGGTGATGACAAACTTTGGGACATGGCAGAAAAATCTTTAGCAGATGCTTTAGATGCTGCAGGCCTAGAGTGGGAACTTCAACCGGGTGAAGGTGCATTCTACGGTCCGAAAATTGAATTCTCATTGAAAGACTGCTTAGGTCGTGTATGGCAGTGCGGTACAATTCAATGTGACTTTAACTTACCAGAACGTTTAGATGCGTCTTATGTGACTGAAGATAACGACCGTGATCAGCCTGTAATGTTGCACCGTGCAATACTTGGCAGTTTCGAGCGTTTTATTGGTATACTTATTGAACACTATGCTGGTTTCATGCCACCTTGGTTGTCTCCAATTCAAGCATGTGTGATGAACATTACCGATTCACAAGCTGAAGCATGTGAGTCAGTCGTCGCTAAACTTAAAGAAAGCGGTATCCGCGCGATTTCAGACTTGAGAAATGAGAAAATCGGCTTTAAGATTCGTGAACGTACTTTAGAGCGTATTCCTTACTTATTGGTTCTTGGGGACCGTGAAGTTGAGGAAGGTACTGTAAACGTCCGTACTCGCTCTGGAAAAAATTTGGGTACTATGTCAATTGATGCATTCGTTGACCTAGTAAAAGCAGCCGTAGCCGAACGCGGCCGGTACATTGTGGAGTAAAAGCGATTAAACAGCCTGACCGTAATCAACAGGGCGGAAAATCAAACCGTCCTGCCTTGAATGATGAAATTCGTGCAAAAGAAGTCCGTCTAGTAGACGAAAATGGCGAGCAAAAAGGGATTGTATCTCTTGCTGACGCTTTGCGTGCTGCAGAAGCAGTAGATCTTGACCTTGTTGAGATTGTTGCTAATGCTGAGCCACCAGTCTGCAAAATCATGGATTTTAATAAGCATTTGTTTGATCTAAAACAAAAGCAAAAAGAAGCGAAGAAAAAACAACATCAAGTACAGGTGAAAGAAATCAAGCTACGCCCTGGTACTGATGTTGGTGACTACAACGTTAAACTACGTGCCATTATCAAGTTCCTTGAAGAAGGCAATAAGGTAAAAATCACGCTTCGTTTCCGTGGTCGTGAAATGGCACACCAACAACTTGGTTTGGCTCAATTACAAAAAATTGAAGCTGACGTAGTTGAATACGGTGTTGTTGAACAAACACCAAAAATGGAAGGCCGTCAAATGGGTATGCTGCTTGGTCCTAAAAAGAAAAAGTAAGTATCCATTAAAAAAGCACTGCATTTGCAGTGCTTTTTTTTTGTCTAGATGTCGGGTTTTAAATTCCAATGTTGCTAAAGGGCAGCAAGAATGTCTGCTGAGTGGTGATTAGAAAATAGTGCGAAATTAATCAGCGCAAATTTATGCCTTAGGGTACTAAATAGGCTCTTTTGAATAAAGACAAATTCAATTGTGCAGTAACGGTTATTAAATCGTTGTTCCGAATCTAGTGTATCGAAATGCTTTAACTTGCGCTTGATGTAGGTATAAGGTGGATCATACTTTTGATTGAATTGACTATGTGAAATCTCTTTACGTAAAATCTGCCATGATATGGGGATGTTCAGCACGCTGTAATAGATCTTTGTCTTGCTAATATTGAGTCGTATATTCCATGTCACAAAAGCAATGAGAAAAAAGCATAGTGCATAGAAATAGAACGTAGGATTATTTTTTGCAAGATACGCCAAAATTTAAAAAGAGTAGATGAACAGCTTGTAAGCCAGACCCACCAAGGATTCATTAAAAACACCTATGGGTAAGATTAAGTTGAGAATAGATAAAAAACGAAACATATAAATTGGAATCGAGACACTATATTCTTGAGATGGCATGATTTTTTATTCTTGTTTGTCATGTTTTGAATCTAACTAATTTTCTTAATATAAAAAAGACCCCGAAGGGTCTTTTTTTTATGAGGGTTTACTCAGCGATATTTTCTTGGACAGGACTTTCTATCAATGCCTTTTTGCCAATTGGAATTTGGCGTGGTAGTTTTTCTTCAGGAATAATACGCTGTAAGTCCACTGTCAATAAACCATTTTCATATAGGGCTTGTTGCACTTCTATATGTTCATCTAAGCGTAAAGACAGTTTAAATGTACGACGAGCAATGCCTTTATGCAGAAATTCCACAGTTGTATCTTGCGCTTCAGTTGGTTTACCTGAAATGCTTAGCACTTGATTTTCTAAGTTTAGCGAAAGTTCATCTTCTGTAAAACCTGCGGTTGCCACCACAATGCGATAGCTATTTTCAGCCGTTTTTTCAATATTGTATGGCGGGTAATTTGGAGTGTCGCTTTGCATGGCATAATCAAATAAATCGTTGAAACGATCAAAACCAATGCTACGACGGAAAAGTGGGTTAAGATTTAAACTACTCATAATTAGAACTCTCTTTAATAAGCAAAGTTGTAACAATAAGAAATGTTCAGTGATGCTTGGCATCCACTGTTCACTAACAAGATCGTTTGATCCTTGTACATGTATCAATATCGGTCTGTGCTGATTTTTTTCAAGGGATTTTTATAAAAAAATTATATTTTTTGAATTTTTGTACCTTAAATGATTTTAAAAGCAAAGTGATAATTCACATTTTAACGTTACTTTTCAGAAAAACTGACAAGCTTTCACTGGATTAAACATGTTATACATAAAGCAAAATGAGATTGCCTTACTGAAAATTAAAAAGGAATATAGATGATTGATCTCTACTATTGGGGTACACCCAATGGACATAAAATTACCATCGCTTTAGAAGAAATGGGTTTGGAATACCAAATTTTTCCGATTAATATCTTGGAAAATGATCAATTTCAGCCAGACTTTTTGAGAATTTCTCCGAACAATAAAATCCCTGCAATCGTGGATCAGAATGGCCCACGAGGAGAGTCAATTTCAGTTTTTGAGTCTGGTGCGATTCTGCAATATCTTGGACGTAAAACAGGTTTGTTTTATCCAGAAGATGAGTTTGAGCGCGTTGAAGTTGAACAATGGTTGATGTGGCAAATGGGTGGTTTTGGGCCCATGTTAGGACAAAATCATCATTTTAGTCGTTTTGCACCTGAACGTATTCCGTATGCAACTGAACGTTATGTAAATGAATCTAAACGCTTATATAAAGTTTTGAACCATCAGTTGATTGGTCAAAAATTTGTGGCTGGAGAGTATTCGATTGCAGATATGGCTATTCTGCCTTGGGCACTGCGTCATGAATGGCAGCAAATTCAGCTGGAAGATTATCCATACGTGAAAGACTATATCGATCGACTGACGGCCCGTCCAGCGGTACAAAAAGCCTTAGCAATACACGTTTAAAAAAAGAGCATGGAAACATGCTCTTTTTTTTATGGAATGAATAGAAGCTTTTTCCACCAAGGTCTTTGGTTTTCTTTCAGGGTCTTGAGTGAGAAGGGTTGTAAGGCAACAAAGGGGGAGGCTACACCATTTTCGATATAAGGTTTGAACTTGGCACGTAAAAGTGACTGCTCAACCCGCTTATCAATGTGTGTAAGTCCAGAGCTTTTGATTAATTCAGCTTTTTGAACTTCGCCGGTGGCTAAAACATACAATTTAAAACTAAGGTCACGATTTTGATTGCCCAGATCGTCATTGTTGAAGTTAAAGATAGGTCGCTTTTGCCAAATCATTTGATCTTGTGTAATCAGGTGTTCTTTGGCAACTTCAGAAGGACTTTGTGCATATAAAGCGGTCAAAATTTGTAATAACACGATAAAACTTAAGCAAAGAATTTTTTTCATAAAGTGAGTTAAAATTATTCAATATTTGCGTGGCAGATTAGAAGTCTCATGTATAAAAGTAAAGTGCGGAAAGACTCACCTTAAGATTTTAGATAGGACGGAAGAAAATTCTAACGCTGTGTTAGAATGCGGCGCTGCCGAAAAGAACGCGTTGTTGACGGCTTAGTTGGACGATTTTGCGATGAAAGACTTTTTCTTAAATTTTACCCGTATTGTTGAAAATAACCCAAAAATCTATTGGAGTATTATTTTTGGTATTGCAGGCTGCTTAGTGCTATTTGTCGCTGAAATTGTGCATGTTCAAAATATTCTTGCAGATTTACATACCAAAGATCAAAACTTGATGCGAGCTGCGATTGAACCGATTTCTTCACAATATAAATGGTCGAGAATCGTTGTAATTGTTGCAGCAGTGCTTTGGTCAAATTTTGAATATTTGAGGTCGAAGAAAAAATTAGGTCTCTAAGCATTCGTTTCGATGTGGTCGTTTTTAGTTTTATTCTTCGCGGCATTTGGGGCTGCGACCTTACTTCCTTTACAGTCCGAAGCCGTATTGCTCGGCTTGTTGAGCTATGGTCAACATAATCCATGGCTGCTGATTGTGGTGGCCAGTATTGGTAATATTCTCGGTTCTTGTATGAATTGGTGGCTCGGTTTAAAAGTAGAACATTATAAAAATAAAACATGGTTTCCCGTGTCAGAGCTGAAAATGCAGCAGGCACAGGGCATTTATCACAAATATGGCTATTGGTCTTTGCTACTGAGTTGGCTGCCGATGATTGGAGACCCAATTACTTTAATCGCGGGTTTAATGAAAGAAAATTTCTGGCGATTTGTGTTCATGGTGACCGTAGCGAAAACCGGGCGTTATCTCTGTATTTATCTTATATTTTTAGGTTTCTTCTGAGATAAAACAGGGCATTGAAACATTCAATCCCTGCTTGAAATGTTGAATCTATTACTTATTTACAGCCATTTACTTTAAATTGAATTTCATCTTTAAAGTTCGACTTTTTATAGATCCAAAGGGTGCTCGCAGTACGTTTAACCGAGATCTGACTATTTCTTAGTGCTTCAACGACTTTCTGATCGAGTACATAAATGCCAGAGCCTTGCTTGATCTTGACCTTTTTTACTTGTCCGTGTTTATCCACTTTAAAGTTAAATGTGACTTTACGATCATGCTGTTTCAACTCATGACTAGTGAGATCTAATTTTGGTTGAGATACATATTGGAATGGCGTTTTCTTATCTGCACTTTGTGCCTTCCAAACTTTTGAATCAAAGTTGAAATCACATTCAGGCGTATTGCCTTTAACTCTCAAATTAAACGCTTGATAGCCAATAATGGCTTTGGCTTCACCATTTTCTAAATGTGGTTTGACTTTAGCTTTTTTGACAGCAGAAATTAAGATTCGGTCGAGTTGATCGACACCTGTACTTTCTTCAACACTTGCATCGGTAATTGTGCCTTTTGCATTTGCTGTAACACGAATAATGGCCGCGCGGTCACGTTGCTTGAGGTCTTCATTGGCATATACCGGTTTTGGAAAAACCGACCAATTTAAACGCGTGGTTAAATGTGCAGGAGCAACTTCAATATTCTGTGCCGGAAGTTGATGGGTTTTGGTTGAAGCACTAAACGCTGTAGAAAATGGAGCGCAGGCCAAAAGGGTTAAGCACAGATATTGTTTCATAAGTCTATTCTAAGATCACAAAGTGAGTGATGAATGCGTCGATATTGCTGCGCAGTATTTCCTGTATTGGAAATACTGGCAAGGTTTAAATGGAAAATATGCCATTATTTTTTTGACTGATGGGTAATGTCGATCCCAAACAAATCACGTGTTTTTGCCCAACTGATCGCAACTACAGCCATGGTCATACAGCCACCAAAAAGTGTCGCCATGATCGTGCCCATATATTTTGCTGCAAGTCCCGATTCAAAAGCTCCAAGTTCATTACTACTGGAGACAAACATGCCATTGACCGCGGCTACACGGCCACGCATATTTTCGGGCGGGTAGAGCTGTAAAATGGTTTGGCGAACTACTACAGAGATGCTGTCACATGCGCCGGTCATTGCTAGTGCAAAGAGTGATAACCAAAGATGGCTGGAAAATGCGAATAAAATGGTAAATACACCAAAACCTGCTACAGCCAATAACATATTACGCCATGCATGATGGGTTGGAGGGAATTTGGTTAGTGCAATCATGGTGATGAGTGCGCCAATAGACGGAGCTGCCCGTAAGTAGCCTAAACCTTCAGGCCCCACTTTTAAAATATCTTCAGCAAAAATCGGTAAGAGGGCAATCACGCCACCAAAAAGCACAGAAACCAAATCGAGTGAAATCGCCCAAAGGACAATTTTGGTTTTCCAGATAAAACGAAAACCTTCACTTAAACTATCTTTTAAATTGTCAGATTCAATTTTAGGGAAACTGCGTTTACTGAGCAGATTAATAAGGACGAAGCAGAGCATTAGTAGTGCTGCAACACTGAGCAAACTTGTTTCACGGCCTAAAAATGCCAACATGAAACCGCCGAGCATTGGCCCAATAATTACCCCACTTTGCCAACCAATCGTTGTCCATGTTGCACCATTGGCATAGAGCTCCCGCGGGATTAAAAAAGGTTTAAGCGACGTTGCCGAGGGATTATAGAAACCACGGATCGTTCCAAGCCCAAAAATGACCGCATAAATACCCCAAGACAGTTGGGTGACATCAATTTGGCCGAGACCATATTGGTGAAATAACCCCCAAAGAATCAGTGGCATCGGTACAGAAAAAAACAGACAAATTTTCATAATGGTCTGTTTATTGAAACGATCTGCAAAGTATCCTCCCCACAAAGAGAGAGCAATAAAAGGAATTGCTTCGGCTAAACCAATTAAGCCCAGTGTTAGCGGGTCTTTAGTGATTTGATACAGTGAGTAAGCAACAATAATTTCTTGAATCAAAATGGCTAAGGTCAGACAAAATTGATTAAGCGTAACAATCGAGAAATCCCGATAACGTAGGGCTGCAAAAGCATCCTGTGCAGGTTTCATAATGGACATTAATAGTTGGCGTGCCGACATTATATAAGCCTTATTGGGTATCGCTTATAAAATCATCGGAAAATCTATATCAGAAAATTAATTAAGTTCGATATTCGGTAGAAAGATTCGCTTTTGTTTTGAGCAAAGATGCTTTAGAATACTCGCTCCCTTACCTGCAGGGCGTCTTTGCAATGGTGCAGACGTGCCGAACAGGTGTTCAAAAGAGGTTCTTATGCCTAAGATGAAAACTCGCCGTGGTGCAGCTAAACGCTTCAAGCCAACTGCAAACGGTTTTAAACGTCACCAAGCGTTCAAACGACACATTTTGACCAAAAAATCTGCTAAGCGTATCCGTCAATTACGCGGCTGTGTAATGGTTCACGTAAGTGACGTTGCTTCAGTTCGCCGTATGTGCCCATACATCTAAGGAGATTATAAATGGCTCGTGTTAAACGTGGTGTACAGGCTCATCGCCGTCATAAAAAAATTCTTGCTCGTGCTAAAGGTTACTACGGCGCTCGTTCACGCGTATATCGCGTAGCGTTCCAAGCAGTAATCAAAGCAGGTCAATATGCTTACCGTGACCGTCGTCAAAAGAAACGTCAATTCCGTGCTCTATGGATTGCGCGTATCAATGCTGGTGCTCGTCAAAATGGTTTGTCGTACAGCCGTATGATTGCTGGCTTGAAAAAAGCTCAAGTGATTATCGACCGTCGCGTACTTGCTGACATCGCTATGCATGACGCAGTTGCGTTTGCTGCTTTAGCTTCTAAAGCTAAAGATGCATTAGCTGCATAAGTCTTTATGACTTAAAAAAAGACCGCTTTTAGCGGTCTTTTTTTATGGACGAATTTGATTAGACATCTTATTTTTTCGACCATATGGCTAAAAACACAATGATGCCAATTGTGATTGCGGCAAATTTTATAAACTCAAATTGTTTAAAAAGTAAATAAAAGCCATAAAGTAAAGCGAATAGCATGGCAAAAATTAAAACTAAAGAAAAAAATACAACCCATGGTTTTTCAGGCTCTTTATCTGTTGAAGTGTTGGTGGCGGAAAGAGCTTGATCAGATGTTGATTTGAAATAATTAACTTTGGGGTATTTTTTCTGTAGTTGTTTGAGTAAAGCTTTCTCTTCATCATTGACTAAATTTTCGCGGTTGAAATGATTGGCTGTATAGCACGTGACATCTACATGGTGTTCTGACAGTTTGTACTCATAATCCAATAGTTGTGCATATTCTTCGGTTGTAAATAAATGGATCGGTGAGCTTTCGTTTTTTACGTGTTTTAAATTTTGGATAGCAGCTTCGATTGAATTGAGCATTTCAAGCAGACTTAATCCAACTTGAGGTGAAGCTTGAGGATTCTCCAAAAGAGGGAGTGAGTCATCCAGAAGGCCATAATAATACAAATTATGGATTAGTTTAAATTGAGGCTGAATGTGGGTAGAAAACGGATGTTCAAATAAATCCAGTTGAATGCTATTTACTAAACTGCTCCAACTCGATTTTTTATCAAAGCAAAAGCATTCGTTCCGCTGTAGTTGATTGAGCTCAATTAATGTAAACAGTCCGAATGCGTCATGAAATTGTGTGGAACTTGCACCCCAAAACTCCCGAGGATCACCAATAGGGCTGATATCTAAAATTTTCGTTTCAGATTGGATTTGAACCAGTGCAAAGGCTTGATTTAAATTGTTGTGGAAAACAGCAAGAGGGTAGTTGGTTTTTACAAAGTCAAAATGAGGATGTTGATTAAGTTTTGCATGCTCAAAAAGAAGATCAAATGGATAAAGTGAGCATGTTCTAATCCGCTTTTCAGCCATATACATGATCAAATGATCAACTGAGTCATGTAGTAATGCATTGGTTTTAAAATCGCGAATCAAGAAAATGTCGCAAGCTTGGCCGCACCATGGGTGCAAAATCTCGTCATAGTAAATTTTCTGGTTAAAAAAGCGTTGAGCGTTATATTGCAAACCAAGAATAAATTGCTCGTAATGATCTATCATAATGAAGCATTTTTTTATTTTTCAATTGTAAGCTATCTTAGCTTTAATTTGACTTAAAAGGTAACTGCTTGATGCGCAAACAGTATCACTTCCGCCAAGTAGGCGACGATACGTATATTTGGGATGTGCATCACTTAGTAAAACTCAGTCAAAATTTCAAGGTTCAGCAAATTCCTGTAAGTGACATTCAAGAGTTGAACGAAGCTTATTGGTTTCCAAAATCTGCTCCGACCACACAGCAAATTATTGAGCATCTGGAATTGGTAAATGCTGCGGACTTAAGTTATCCCATTATTTTATGTGCCAGTGGTCGAGTGATGGATGGTATGCATCGAGTCGCAAAAGCATGCATAACCAGTCAGTCGCATATATTAGCCGTTCAATTTGAACAAACCCCAAAGCCTGACTTTATCAATATCGATGCGGATCTTTTGGATTATCATGAAGAATAAAAGTTAACCTACAGATCCAATGCTGTTATCTTGGAGTAGATTCACCAGACTCAAGTAGATCGTCATGGCAATGAAAAGAATAAATGTAGTCGGTACATCGGCCACTGGAAAATCAACCTTTTCCAGAGCTTTGGCGGACAAATTAGGACTAAATTATATAGAACTGGATAATCTATTTTGGCTAGATGATTGGCAGGAGTGTCCTGACGAAATCTTTTTTGCACGTATCGGAGCTGAAATTGCTAAAGCGAAAAATGGTTATGTTATTGATGGCAATTATACTCGGGCGATTCCTGTTAAATGGTCTGAAATAGATACGGTGATATGGTTAGACCTTCCGTTTCCAGTCAATTTATACCGCTCTGTAAGGCGCGCATTTTCTCGGGCTAAGTCCAAACAAGAACTTTGGCCAGATTCAAATAATCAGGAAAGTTTGTGGCGGATGTTTGGTCGAGATTCCATTGTCTGGTGGATGATTAAAACCCATAAAACGAATCGTGAAAAATATCTACAGATGATGAATGCACCTGAATATCAACATATTCAATGGATTCGTTTAAAGTCTGCAAATGCAGTTGATGCATTTTTAGAACAATTGGACTCTTATGTTTTTGATGTTTAAGTTTTGATGTTTTATCAATAAAAAGTGCAGTTAAGTTACAGAAATAATCTTTATACCGCGCTTTGCGACATGCCTAATGTATGGATAGAAAAGAACAAAAGGAAAATAAAATGTTGGCTGAAATAGTTGGTATGGGTCAAGGTAGCATTACTGTAGAGCTCGAAATGATTCCCCGCAAAGGTGAGGCAGTCAAAATCATGTATGGTGCAGATGCAGAGCTTGAGGGGGAAGTAGTCTCTGTCAGTCATTATATTAATCAACATGCCGATCAGCATCGCGTTCGATTAGAAATTCGTCCGTTTAATTATTTAACTACCTCATAATTTTGAGGTCTTTCATACATAAGCATGTTCATAAAAAAGCCCTTCCATGAGAAGGGCTTTTTAGTGTTGATCACATTTATACAGTTAAAGTCCGAAGTAATAAGCCAATAAGCAAATCACTACCGTAATAATAATTAAGGTAATCACTCCACCTGCACCGGGTTTATGGGTTGGATTTGGCGTGTGTGCATGCTGAGGATTTGATTTTCTTTGCTCAGTTTTAAATCCATCCAGAGGAGAGCTTTCGACCAGAGGAGTTAAACGTGCAGTTTTATAGTGATTGGCGACTTTTACAATAAATTTAGCCGTTAAATCTTCAGTTTTTTGAGCAAAATGGCGCAAATTTAACTGTTCTTCAGGTGTATAGATGCTGCCATCTGCATGATAGGGATGCTGAATTTTAGATTGAATGTGGCGGTTTAATGCATCTAAGCGATGTAAGCTGTCATGTGCGAAATCTGCTTGTGCATCCGTTGGCAAGAGTGCGAGTTTTGTAGATTCATTCGATTCGCTGCTTAGATCAGGCTGCGTACCATAATAAGGTGTGCCCAACACCTCCGGCTCAATAAAACCTTCCGCAGGTTTTTGTAAAAATAATTCTGCTTCAGTGAAGTTGTGAATATCATCCCATTTTGGTAACTGCATATCCGCTTCGATGCGTTTAATGAGTTTATGGTTCAGCTCATAGCGCCAAAAGGTTTCGCGACGTATTTGTAGTTGTTGGGATGCCGGTGCTTCATAGTCATTTTCTGCGTTATACCACTCGGCAAGTTCTTTACCAAAAATCCATGCCTGCTTTTTATTTTGTTCATGGCTCACAATAAAATGGGCAAAGGGCAGGAGTTCAACGTTAGCATTCGGATTTTGTTCATCATTCAGCAAGCTAGAGCTATGTAAACTTAAGCGTTGTACTCCTTGTTTTTTTAAGCCTTCTAGCCAAATTTGGAAATGTTGAGCCAATAAATGCTGTGATAGCAAATCACGAAAATGGAAACTGTGCTGATCAAAAATGTGGTGATTTAACCAACGTTGAAAACTTAAACCTTGGTTGAGAAATTCATTGCCATAAGTGACGAGTGTGAGCTGTTGTTTCCAGATTGGATCGAGTGCCATAAAGATTGGATCCCATTGATATTGTGTTTATCTTATACTTTTTTTAAAACTTGATGCTAATGCAATTTTAACTTGTGAATGCGCTTCATCATAACGGCTAAAAACTGTTAGAATAAGGGGTTTATATTATTTTTTTAAATTGTTGCTTTGAGAGTTACTATGTCACTGGAAGCCCTGACCACTGAAGCGCTCGCTGCGATTGCAGCAGCAGAGGACCTTGCTACACTCGACCAAGTGCGAGTGCAATTTACAGGGAAGAAAAGCCAGCTCGCGGAACAATCGAAGTCGCTTGGTAAAATGGACCCAGAAGAACGTAAAGTTTTTGGTGCTCAAATTCATGCCGTTCGTGAATCGATTACTGGCGCACTGACTGCTCGTCAAGCTGAATTACAAAAAGCTGCATTAGAACAAAAGCTTGCTAGCGAAACGATTGATATTACTTTACCCGGCCGTGGTCAAACGGTCGGTAGTATTCACCCTGTGACTCAAGTTCAAGAACGTATTTGCCAATTCTTTACCAAAGCTGGTTTTACCGTTGCAACTGGTCCTGAAGTTGAAGATGATTATCACAACTTTGAAGCATTGAACATTCCGGGTCATCACCCTGCACGTGCGATGCACGACACTTTCTATTTTGATGCGAATCATTTACTTCGTACGCATACCTCAGGCGTGCAAATTCGTACGATGGAAACTCAGCAGCCTCCAATCCGTGTTGTGTGCCCTGGTCGTGTTTACCGCTGTGACTCAGATCAAACGCATTCTCCAATGTTCCATCAAATCGAAGGTTTGTATGTGGCTGAAAATACCAGCTTTGCAGAACTTAAAGGTTTGTTAGTGAACTTGTTAAATGAATTCTTTGAAAAAGATTTGAAAGTACGTTTCCGTCCATCTTATTTCCCATTTACAGAGCCAAGTGCGGAAGTGGATATCATGGATGAACGTGGTAAATGGTTGGAAGTTTTGGGCTGCGGTATGGTGCATCCAAACGTTTTACAAGCCGCTGGCATTGACCCAGAAAAATACAAAGGCTTTGCCTTCGGTTTAGGTGTAGAACGTTTTGCAATGTTGCGTTATGGCATTAATGACCTACGTATGTTCTACCAAAATGATGTGCGTTTCTTACGCCAATTTGCTTAAACAGTTTTATACCTCTCCCTAACCTCTCCTAAAAGGAGAGGGGTTGTCCATCATGACTTAGGGTTCGTCCTCTTTCTTTAAAGGGGCGCTAGAGGGGATTAGAAATTTAGAATTAATAGGTTTTTATACAATGAAAATTAGCGAAAATTGGTTGCGTACATGGGTTAACCCAGCCATTGATAGCGATACACTTTCTGACCAACTGACCATGTTAGGTTTAGAAGTTGATGATTTATCTCCTGCTGCAAAACCATTTACTGGTGTAGTAGTCGGTGAAGTTTTAACAGTGGTTCAACATCCCGATGCGGACCGTTTACGTGTCACTACTGTAAACATCGGTTCAGGCGAGCCGTTACAAATCGTTTGTGGAGCTCCAAACGTACGTGTAGGCATGAAAGCTCCTGTAGCAACCATTGGTGCAGTACTTCCGGGCGATTTCAAAATTAAAAAAGGCAAGCTTCGTGGTGTTGAATCACAAGGCATGCTGTGCGGTGCGTCTGAAATTGATCTTGAAGATAAAATCGACGGTCTATTAGAGCTTCCTGCAGATGCTCCTGTAGGCACAAATATTCGTGAATATTTAGATCTTGATGACAATGTAATTGATATTAGCATCACGCCAAACCGTGGTGACTGTTTCAGTATTCGTGGTATTGCACGTGAAATTGGTGTGATTAATCAACTCCCTGTGACTGCCCCTGAAATTAAAGAAGTTGCTGCAACAATTACTGATGAGAAGAAAGTTGTTGTTGAAACTGATGGTTGCCCACGCTATTTAGGTCGAGTGATCAAAAACGTTAATACCAAAGCACCAACTCCTGAGTGGATGGAGCGTGCATTAGCTCGTGCAGGCATTCGTCAGCACAGTATTTTGGTCGATATTACCAACTACGTTTTAATGGAATTGGGTCAACCTTTACATGCATTCGATGGCGGTAAAGTTGAAGGTTCTGTTCGTGTACGCCAAGCAACAGCAGCAGAAAAATTAACGTTGTTGAATGAACAAGAAGTTGAATTATCTGAAAACGTGATGGTGATTGCGGATGATCAAAAAGCTTTGGCGATTGCAGGAATCATGGGTGGCCTAAGTTCAGCGGTTTCTGATGATACCACTGAAATTTTCCTTGAGTCGGCGTTCTTTGATCAACTCTATATCGCAGGTCGTGCACGTAGTTTTGGTTTGCATACTGATGCATCTCAGCGTTATGAACGCGGTGTAGACTTTGAATTGCCGATGACGGCAATGCACCGTGCTTCTCAACTTATCGCTGATTTAGCTGGTGGTGAGTTTGGTCCAATTACTGTTGCTGAAAAAGTAGAGCTATTACCAAAACGTGAAGCCATTGAACTGAACCAAGCGCAAGTCGATCAACTGCTTGGTTATAAAGTTGAATCTGCATTTATTACCGATGCTTTAACGCGTTTGGGTTGCAATGTCACTGTGAAAGCAGAAGGTGAGTGGACAGTTGTACCGCCATCACACCGCTTTGATATGGCGATTTATCAAGACCTCATCGAAGAAGTGGCACGTATTCACGGTTACGACAATATTCAAATCAGCTTGCCAGTGATTGATGTCAAACTGGCGAAATACCAAGACCAATTTGAATTGGTTCAGTTACGTCAAACTGCAGTGGCTTTGGGTTATCAAGAAGCAATTAGCTTTAGCTTTGCTGATGCGAAACTTGAGAAACAATTGAATCCACAGGTTCAACCACTAGCGCTTGCAAACCCGATTTCTAGTGATCTTGCAGTGATGCGTTCAACCTTATTATCAAGTTTGATCCCATGTGTGCAATACAACGTGAACCGTCAGCAAAACCGTGTGCGTTTCTATGAGCTTGGTCTACGTTTTGATTATCAAGGTGCGAACAGCATTCATGATCTTAAACAGATCCCAACATTTGCACTGGTTGCAACAGGTTCACGTACGACTGAATCTTGGCATGGTAAAGCACAGCCTATGGATTTCTTTGACTTTAAAGGCGATGTAGAGGAGATTTTAAATTCTGCACGTTTAAATGTTGAATATGTACGTTCAGAGCGTACCTGGTTACATCCAGGTCAATCTGCTGAAATCTTAGTCAATGGTCAATCAATTGGCTACTTAGGTCGTTTACACCCATCTTTAGAAGATGAGTTGGATTTGGCGACTACTTGGGTCGCTGAATTAGATCAATCGGCTGTTTTGCAAACTTATGTATCTAATTTTACAGAATTATCACGTTTTCCGTCGGTTCGACGTGATATTGCGCTTTTAATTAGTGATAAGATTAATGTTAGTGAAATTCAGCAACTTATCGAAAAAACCGGCGGTGAGCTTTTAGACGCAGTTTGGTTATTCGATGTGTACACTGGTCAAGGTGTCGAAGAAGGCAAGCGCTCATTGGCATTTGCAATTCAATGGCAACATCCAACACGTACATTAGAAGATGCTGAAATCAAAACCGGTATGGATAACATACTTCAGGTGTTGGAAAACACTTACCAGGCGACATTGAGGGCTTCATGACAGCATTAACAAAAGCAGAAATGGCTGATCATTTAAGTGAGCTCACGAGTTTAAACCGTCGTGAAGCAAAACAAATGGTCGAGTTATTCTTCGATGAGATTAGCCAAGCGCTAATCTCTGGGGAACAAGTTAAACTCTCAGGTTTCGGTAACTTCGAGTTGCGTGATAAACGTCAACGCCCAGGCCGTAACCCGAAAACGGGTGAAGAAATTCCGATTTCTGCCCGTCGTGTAGTGACCTTCCGTGCGGGACAAAAATTCCGTCAACGTGTTGGAAATGAGCAGATCAATTGATCTGCTTTTTTTTTCCTTTGATTTAGGAGGTCCAGTTTTAATCATCTATCACACAAGTCATGTTAAAGAATATTCGTTTTAAAGTGAGACGATATATTTGAGTTGAGTTGTCGTAAAGATTGATTGTGGCTTTCTTTGAGCTAAATCTTCAGTTTTTATTTTTCAATAAGCATGGGTTTAGTATTTTGAATTTTAGCTATTTTTATTAACAAAGGTTTAAAGTTTGAGGCAATAAAAAAGAGAGCCAAAGGGCTCTCTTTTTGTGCTGAATAATCGGTTGGATTATTGAGCTTCAGAAGCAGCAGCAGTAGCTTCAGAAGCAGCAGCAGTAGCTTCAGATGCAGCAGCAGTAGCTTCAGATGCAGCAGCAGAAGCTTCAACAGCAGCAGCGTCAGACGCAGCAACTACTTCAGAAGCAGCAGCTTCAGATGCAGCAGCAGGAGCAGCTTCTTCAGTTTTTTTAGCACAACCAACGAAAGCTAAAGTAGTAGCAACTGCAGCAGCAATAGCGATTTTTTTGAATAACATGGCATCACTCTCTAAAATATGAGATTAAAAAATAACCTGCGTTAGTCTGTTGTGTGCTTTTATTATGCCTAATTTGAATAGGTATTAAAAATGCATAGAGCAGTCTAACTGGTCTGCGTGTATGCTATCACTGAGTATTTTGAAATGCTACTAGTGACTTTGAAAAAACCGTTAAAAATAGGTGAAAAACGGCCATTTTTTAACAGAAAATAACAATTAAGAGAAAGTTTTATATTGGCTAAATAGCAAATAAACTACTAAAAAGAATAGGGTTTTTTAAAATATATTTTTTATAATCAGAAGCTTGAAAATAAGTTTACATGGAAATCCATCAAATGTTTCTTTGTGTAACCAAAGTCAACCAAATAAAAAGGCCATCGTTATAGATGGCCTTTTCAGTCAAACATTCAACTTAGTTGGATGCTTTACGTTTCATTTGATCAAAGAAATCATCATTGGTTTTGGTTTCTTTCATGCGATCAAGCAAGAATTCCATCGCTGCAAGTTCGTCTTGTGTATGAAGCAATTTACGTAAAATCCAAACTTTACGTAGGTTATCTTCAGACATCAAACGCTCTTCACGACGTGTACCTGATTTTTTGATATTCATCGCAGGGAACACGCGTTTTTCAGCAATACGACGGTCTAGGGTAATTTCTTGGTTACCTGTACCTTTGAATTCTTCGTAGATCACTTCATCCATCTTACTGCCAGTTTCAATCAACGCAGTTGAGATAATTGTCAGTGAACCACCTTCTTCGATATTACGTGCTGCACCGAAGAAACGTTTTGGACGTTCTAAAGCATGGGCATCCACACCACCAGTAAGAACTTTACCAGATGACGGAATCACGGTGTTGTAAGCACGTGCTAAACGAGTAATTGAGTCAAGCAAAATCACTACATCTTTTTTGTGTTCTACAAGACGTTTCGCTTTTTCAATTACCATCTCTGCAACTTGTACGTGACGAGCTGGTGATTCATCGAATGTTGAAGCAACTACTTCACCACGAACAGTACGTTCCATTTCTGTTACTTCTTCAGGACGTTCGTCAATCAGAAGGACAATCAAGAAACATTCAGGATTGTTACGAACAATCGACTGAGCGATGTTTTGTAACAACATGGTTTTACCCGCTTTTGGCGGTGCAACGATAATTGAACGTTGACCTTTACCAATCGGAGCAACCAAGTCAACCACACGCGCAGTTAAGTCTTCTGTTGTACCATTACCTAATTCCATTACCAATTGTTCGGTTGGAAATAAAGGTGTTAAGTTTTCGAAAAGAATCTTATTACGTGAGTTTTCGGGTGTGTCGTAGTTAATTTGATTAACTTTTAATAATGCAAAGTAACGTTCGCCTTCTTTAGGTGGACGAATCGTACCTGTAATAGTGTCACCAGTACGAAGGTTGAAGCGACGGATTTGTGATGGGCTCACATAGATATCGTCAGGGCCGGCTAGGTAAGAACCCGCTGCAGAGCGTAAGAAACCAAAGCCGTCCGACAGAATTTCTAGAACGCCATCACCAAAAATCTCTTCGCCGTTCATTGCGTGGCGCTTTAAGATGGCAAAAATAATATCTTGCTTGCGGTTACGAGCCATTCCTTCGAGGCCCATAAACTCGGCAATCTTGATGAGTTCGCCAATCGGTTTTTTCTTGAGTTCGGTTAAGTTCATAGGTGGTCAGATAGAATCTAAAATTCTGAGGTACAGGTTGGAAAAGGGAGCAACAAATGTGCCGCGATCATGCAAGAAACGATAGCAATTGGTTTGCACAAAACAATTCAGAGATCTGATTCGTTATATGAAGAGAGATGTGAAAAACAATTCTGTTGCCGAGCGGCATTTTATGTGTTGTGTTGTAAGAAAATGACAGGATTTGAGATCCTTAATTTCTTGAGTAAACAATATAAGAGAGAACACAGCATTTGTCAATTTATCATCCAAAAAAATACGCTGTGTAAAACAGCGTATTTTCGATTGTTTTTATCGAAAAAATATTAGATATTTTCTTCGATGAAAGCTGTCAATTTAGATTTTGGTGCTGCACCGACTTGGGTTGCTACAACTTCGCCGTTTTTAAACATTAATAATGCAGGAATGTTACGGATGTTGTAGTTTACAGCTGTTTGTTCGCAAGAAGTTACGTCTACTTTAACGATTTTAACTTTGCCTTCAAACTCAGTTGAAAGTACTTCAAGTACAGGTGCAATGGCTTTACAAGGAGCACACCAACCTGCCCAGAAATCTACAAGTACAGGAGTATCAGACTCTAGTACATCGGCTTGGAAGTTTTCATCAGTTGTATTTACGATATTGCCAGACATGGATTTTGCTCCGGAATTAATTTTTAAGTTGACTCTATGTTTATAAGTATTACATAGCCAACTATAACAATGTAGGGGGTTATGTAAATTTTCGACCTGAATGGTGAGTTTGTCTAATGGATGATCACGATGCCGATGATCGTGTATGACTATCATTGCTTCAGATAAAAAATCGATAAGTTCCGCCCGAACTACTCATAAATGGCTTTTAAATTACATGTATGTGAATTAATCTAAGCACAATTCTGAACAGGTTTTTTTGAATAATGTCTGATTTTTTGATTGATGAAGAATTACTTGCTGCTATCGATATGGGATCGAACAGCTTCCACTTGGCTATCGCACGCGTAGACCATGGTGAAGTGAAAAAAGTTGCATCAATGTCAGAAAAAGTACAGCTTGCCGCAGGTCTAGATGAAAATAAAAATTTGACTGAAGCCGCACAGCAACGAGGATTAGCCTGCCTAGCACGTTTTGTGGGACGTTTAAATCCTGTCCAAGCCAACCGTTTACGTATTGTAGCGACCAATGCCTTGCGCCAAGCAAAAAATGGTCATGAATTTATTCAAAAAGCCGCTGAAATTTTACCCAAGCCGATTGAAATTATTGCTGGTCGTGAAGAAGCCCGTCTTATTTATTTAGGGGTTTCACATACCATGGCAAATAGTGGTCGCCGTCTAGTGATTGATATCGGTGGTGGCTCAACAGAGCTGATTATTGGTGAAGAGTTTGAACCGATTCATACAGAATCTGTGCAAATGGGCTGTGTCGCTTTTACCAAAGCGTTTTTTGCTGATGGTGAAATTAACCTGAAAAGTTTTGATAAAGCGGTAAATGCTGCTCGCAAGGAAATCGCAGGCATTGCCAACACTTATAAAGCTGCGGGCTGGGATACTGTTGTCGGTTCAAGTGGCACGATCAAAGCGTGTCGTCAGATTTGTGTCAATATGGGCTGGAGCAACGATCAGGAAGAACTGACACGTGATGGTTTATTTAAACTCAAAGATAAATTGCTTAAATATAAGCATGTCAATGAAATGGAATTTGATGGTCTAAAAGAAGACCGTCGAGCAGTTTTGCCAGCCGGCATTGCCATTTTGTATGCAGTCTTTGATGTGCTGAATATCGATAAATTGGTTTATTCTGATGGCGCGTTACGTGAAGGCGTGATGTACGACCTATTGGGACGTTTCCAACATGAAGATGTTCGTGACCGTTCTGTACATGCGTTGATGGGGCGCTACAACGCAGATATGAAACAAGCTGAACGTGTGGTAAATACCGCTCAACAACTGTTTAATGGTGTGGCGACCGCACTGAATTTGACCAGTGATGACAGTGATTTACTGCGTCGTGCAGCGTATTTGCATGAAATTGGCTTAGCGATCAGTCATAGTGGATACCATCGTCATGGTGCTTATTTACTGCAACATTCGGATATTCCGGGTTTCTCACAAATTGATCAAAATCATTTGTCGCATTTAGTGGCGCATCATCGTCGTAAGTTACGCAGTGATGCACGTGTTGATGTGATGAAAGTCGGTGGTAACAAACTTGTTTACTTATGTCTATTGCTTCGTTTAGCAGTTTTATTAAATCATAGTCGCAGCGATGAGATGCTTCCTGCCATTGAATTAAGCGTGGACAATGCGCAACAATGGCAACTTAGTGTTTCTGGTGATGCCAAACAGTGGCCTTTGTTGGTTGCAGACTTGCATGATGAGCAACTGCAATTTAAGCATTGGGATATTGAACTGAATATCCAGTCGGAACAATTTATCAATTAACAGACCAGTTAAGTTAGGGATAATGATCGACCTATGAAAAATAAAGCAGCTCAATCTAAAGCCTGGACTACGGTTCAGATCGCACGTCATCCTGAACGTCCGCAGTTTTTGGATTATGTTGGCGAAATTTTTACAGAGTTCGATGCTTTGCATGGTGACCGCCTATTTGGTGATGACGGCGCGATGATTGGTGGTTTGGCTCGTTTAGATGGTCAGCCTGTGATGATTGTAGGTCAGCACCGTGGTCGTAGTACACGTGAAAAATTACAACATAATTTTGGTATGAGTAACCCCGAAGGTTACCGTAAAGCACAGCGTTTATTGGATATGGCCGAGCGTTTTAATCTGCCAGTCTTTACCTTTATTGATACCATGGGTGCGTACCCAGGTGTGGGTGCAGAAGAGCGTGGTCAGGCCGAAGCAATTGCAACTAGTTTGGCTCAGCTGTCTTCACTTAAAGTGCCTGTAGTAGCAACGGTATTGGGTGAAGGAGGTTCGGGTGGTGCGCTCGGTATTGGCGTAGCTGACCGTGTGATTATGCTATCTCACAGTATTTATTCAGTAATTTCACCTGAAGGCTGTGCATCTATTTTGTGGAAAACTGCAGAAAAAGCAGAACAAGCAAGTGAAGCATTGGCATTGACGGCAGATAAATTGCAGAAGATGGGCATTGTAGAATACGTGGTGGACGAAGCGGAAGGCGCACATTTAAACCCTGAAAAAGTCATGCAGGATTTGAAAGTGGTCTTGAAGCAAGCTCTAGAAGAACTGCAACCAATGGATGCAAACGAACGATGCGAAGCGCGTTATCAGCGTTTAATGAAGTTTGGCAGCGACAATTTAGGGCTGACTGCTTAAGTCAAATTCAGGCGCTGCCTGAACAAAGCCGATTTTTAATAGGATGTAGTGGTGGCATGGATTCCATGTTGCTGCTGCATCTTATGTCGTTTTTGTGCCCTGAAAAAATACGGGTGATTTATATTGATCACCAACTACAAGCGTGTAGTCATGCTTGGGGCGAGTTTGTACACGCTCAGTGTGCAGCGTTAAATCTCCCATTCATTATACAGAAAGTCCAGGTTGCGCAAGGTAACCTTGAAAATCAAGCACGCTCGGCCCGCTATCAAGCCTTTGCCCAACATTTACAAGCAGATGAAATATTAGTACTCGCGCATCATCAGCAAGATCAAGCCGAGACACTGATATTGCGCCTACTTTCAGGTGCCGGTGTCCATGGCCTTGCTGCCATGAAAAAATTCGATGTACGTGAAGATTTTACATTATGGCGTCCGCTATTAGATCTTTCACGTGAGCAAATTTGCCAATGGGCAGCACAGCTGCATGTGCAAAATATTCAAGACCTCACCAATTTTGATACCGACTATGACCGTGCGTGGAGTCGTGAAATTTTGTGGCCACTACTCAGTGAGCGATTTCCTAAAATGCAGCAAGCTCTGAGCCGAACCAGTTACTTGATGCAAGATGCTGATGAAATTTTATATGAGGTGTTGCAGCAAGATTTAGCGGCCTGTGGTTCATCGCAAATGTTATCTTTGGCTGCTTTACAACAGCTCAGTCAGGCACGTCAGCGTCAGTTGTTATCGCACTGGATGAAAGGTGAGGGGCAATATCGTCCAAGTTTTGAAATGGTACAGCGTTTATTTTCAGAAGTGATTGGCTCACGCGAAGACTCGCAAGCGGCATTACACTGGAATGGATTTTATTATCTGCGCTTTCAACAGCAACTTCATCGGATTGCCAAAGCGGAATATCTGCCAACTGAACCCATTCAAGAGGTTGAGGTTGTAACTTGTGTTGCAGGTCAGTGCCTCAAGTTGCCTGCAGGACATTTCGTGATTCAACCCTCAGAGGTTGGCTTATCACCTGAATTATTGGGGCAGCAACTGCAGATACGCCCACGCCTTGGCGGCGAAAAAATTCATTTATATGGTCGTGTCGGAAGTTGGCCGTTGAAAAAAGCCATTCAGCAGGCGCAAATTTTTCCATGGCAGCGTCATACTATTCAAATATTAAGCCGAGATAATGTTATGCTAGGCGTCTTTACGCCTCAGGGCTTTTGGTTGGCGCAGTCTGAATTTTGTACTCAAGCTGGCTGGCAACCAACATTATCTCTTAACGCTAAATCTGCAATATCGGATCTTCAATCATGAGCGCAATTCTAAATTGTAATATCAGTTTCATTGGTGGCGGCAACATGGCACAGGCTTTAATTGGTGGCCTAATTGCACGTGGTGTCCCGACTACACGTATTACAGTTTCAGATCCCGTAGAAAAAGTACGTGAGCTTTTGGCTGAAAAAGATTTGCATGTGACCGATGATAATGTTGCGGCAATTCGAGATGCTGACATTGTTCTTTTTGCAGTTAAACCTCAGGTGTTGGCAAAAGTTTTGGCACCATTACAAGGTTTGCTAGAAGGGAAGTTGGTGATTTCAATTGTTGCAGGTGCAGAAATTGCAACGATTTCAAAACTATCAGGCACAGAGCGTATTGTTCGTGTCATGCCAAATACACCGGCTTTAGTTCAAACCGGTGCGCATGGTTTATATGCAGGTGAAGCGGTTTCAGCTGAAGATCGTGATCTTGCAAGTCAAGTTTTGGCTTCAACGGGTTTAACACTTTGGGTAAACTCAGAAGCGCAAATTGATGCGGTAACAGCTGTTTCTGGCTCAGGTCCTGCATACTTTTTCTATATGATGGAAAGTATGATCCGTGCAGGGAAAAACATGGGTTTGGATGAAAAAGTGGCTACAGCACTAACCTTACAAACTGCATTGGGCGCTGCACAAATGGCGATTACCAGTGCCAACAGTCCTGCGGAGTTGCGTAAAAATGTAACCTCTCCAAACGGTACAACACAAGCTGCGATTGAAGTATTTGATCATGCTCAAATTTCACAAAATATTCAGGCCGCTTTAGCCGCAGCGCAAAAGCGTAGCCAAGAGTTAGCACAAGAGTTAAGCGAAAGCACCAAATAATTCGATTTGATTTAGGAAAGTTCAAGTATGGGCTCTGCTCAAATTTTTGGAATCATTATTAACGTTGCAATTTTGCTCGTATTTTTCCGTTTTTTAATGCAGCTTGCTGCCGTGAGTCCATATAACCCTGTGGTTTTGGCAACAGCAAAAGCAACAAAAATTGTCGATATCTTTAGCCGAATTTTCCCAACTTTGGCCAAAGGTCGAGTGAATACCGCAGCATTGGTGTTGGTGGTGATTCTGTATTTGTTAAAAATGTTTGGTTTGATGTATTTGTCAGGTGTGGCGGTGAATAGTCCATTCCATTTGATCATTATGACCTTTGTGACCATGATTCAGGATTTAATCCGTTTCTGTCGTTACTTAATTTTTGCATCGATTATTTTGAGTTGGGTCGTGATGTTTAGTCAGTCACGTTCGCCTTATATTGAAGTGGTTCAAGAGCTGGCAGAACCGCTACTTGCACCATTCCGTCGTATCCTTCCAAATATGGGGATGATTGACTTGTCACCAATTTTTGCGATTTTGGCATTGTTGGTTGCGGAAACCATTATGAAGCAAGTCGCAATTGCATTATTGACTGGTCTTTAATCTGAGCTAAGACGAGTTAAATTAAAAAGGACGCCGAGGCGTCCTTTTTTTGTGGATTTAATATGAGGTGTAAAACAAGATATTTATACTAACTAATAAACATCTCACCTCCATCCAACCTTCCTCCTAGAGGGAGAAAGGCGTAAATGAACGTGAATGAATTAGTGTGCTTCGTCCCAGTTATTACCTTGACCGACTTCCACAATCAGTGGAACGGAAATTTTCAACACAGATTGCATCACTTCAGTCAGTTGGGCAGACAGTTCATCGGCAATTGCAGTATCAACTTCAAACACCAATTCATCGTGTACTTGCAGTAACATTTTGGCTTGATCTTTCGGTAAGATTTTATCGACTGCAATCATGGCCAGTTTAATGATATCCGCCGCAGAACCTTGTAGCGGCGCATTAATCGCTGCGCGTTCAGCGCCTTGTTTCACCATTTTGTTGCTCGCCATAATGTCCGGTGTATACAGACGACGACCTAAAATAGTTTCCACAAAACCTTGTTCACGTGCGACTTGGCGAGTACGTTCCATATATTCCAAAACACCAGGGTAGCGTTGGAAGTATTTACCAATATAGTTACGTGACTCTTCACGAGTGAAACCTAGCTGACGAGTCAAACCAAATTCAGACATACCATAGAGCAGACCGAAGTTCACCGCTTTGGCTTGACGACGTTGGTTGCTAGTCACTTCGTCGAGTGGAATGCCCAAAACTTCTGCCGCAGTACGTTTATGTACATCTTGCCCATGATTGAAGGCATCGACCAATGCATGATCTTGCGAGAAATGCGCCATTAAACGTAATTCGATTTGCGAATAATCGGCTGCCAATAAAATGCGACCTTCAGGTGCAATAAAGGCTTTACGGATTTGACGTCCAATATCTTCACGGACAGGAATGTTCTGTAAGTTTGGATCGGTAGATGACAAACGACCTGTAGCCGTTAAAGCTTGGTGGTAACTGGTATGCACACGATGTGTGTCATTATTCACTTGCTTTAATAGACCGTCGGTATAGGTGCTTTTCAGTTTAGAGAGACCACGATATTCCAAAATTAAATCAGTAATCGGATGATCGATTTTTTCTAACACACTTTCACTGGTGCTGTACTGACCTGTAGAAGTTTTCTTACCGCCTTTTAAACCTAATTTATCAAACAGAATCTCACCCACTTGTTTTGGTGAGCTGACATTGAAGCTTTGACCCGCAAGATCGGTAATTTCTGTTTCTAAATTTTGAATGGTATTGGCAAATTCCACACCGAGTTGGTCGAGAAAGTTCATATCTAGCTCAATGCCGTTTTCTTCCATAGAGGTTAGAACACGAGCAACAGGCATTTCAATATTGTGCAAAATATTGATCAGCTCCGGGTGAGCTTGTAACTTCTTATCGAGTACTTCATATAGACGATAGGTCACATGGGCATCTTCTGCGGCATAATGGGCTGCCGTTTCAAGCTCAATTTGGTTAAAGGTCTTTTGTTTTGCACCTTTGCCGGCCACTTGTTCGAACGTCGTTGTGAGATGACTTAAATACAAACGTGCGACGTCATCCATCCCATGACGTGTAGCCACAGAGTTAAGGACATAAGAGGCCAACATAGTATCGAAATACCAACCTGCCAAATGAATGCCATGATTTTCTAAGACATGTGCATCATATTTGAGATGATGACCAATTTTTTGTACGTCATTATCTTCAAGTAAAGGTTTGAGTTGATTCAAGATCGTGTCGCGATCAAGTTGTTTCGGCGCACCTTCATAATCATGCGCAAGCGGCACGTAATAGGCATCCTGTGCATCTAAAGCTACTGAGAAACCCACAATCTGTGCCACGCGGTAATCGAGGCTTGTGGTTTCAGTATCAAAGGCAAAACGCTTTTCAGTGCTCAGACGTTTAAATAACACATCCCAATCTTCTTGAGTCAATACCGTGTGATAACGTGCTTCACCAAGTAAGTCATCAACACTGGTTTTGTCCGCTTGATCTTCAACTTCAGGTGCATTGGCTACAGTCGCCGTGGTGTTAATGGCTTTGGCTGCTTGTTTGTAGGTTGCACCATTGGGGTTGTTCGGATGATCTAATGACTGCAGTTGGTTACGGAATTCTAGTTCCGTATATAAATCACGCAGTGCTGGAATATTTGGATCGGCAAGTTTCAAATCTTCGTATTTAAGACCCATGTCGAGGTCACAAACAATACTCGCCAGTTGGTGGTCAAGAGCAATCCCTTCGATATTGTCTTTAATGTTTTGACCGACTTTACCTTTAATACTGTCGACATTTTCTAAAATGCCGCCAATCGAGCCGTACTCGGTTAAAAGTTTCGCTGCCGTTTTTGCGCCAACACCGGGTACACCACGGATACCATCAGAGGCATCGCCCATCAGCGTGAGGTAGTCAATGATTTGATTCGGCCACACCCCAAATTTTTCAAAAACACCTTGAACGTCCATAGGTTTGTCTTTGAAGCTGTCTTCTAAAGTGACACGCTCAGTAACGAGCTGTGCCATGTCTTTGTCACCGGTGGAGATCAAAACTTGATGACCGGCTGCTTCAGCGCGCTTGGCTAATGTACCGATAATGTCATCGGCTTCGGCGCCCGGTAGCATGTGCAGGGGAATGCCCAGTGCACGAATTAAAGCGTGAAGATATGGAATTTGTTGTGATAATTCTTCCGGCATCGCAGGACGGTCACCTTTATAGATCGGGGACAATTCATGACGGAAGGTTGGTTCAGGTGTATCGAAAATAACGGCCATGTGCGTCGGTTGGATACGACGCATTAATTTTTGGATGGCAGAAATGGCACCTCGGATTGCATTGGTATGCAAACCGGTTGAAGTGGTTAATGGTGGCAGTGCATGGTAAGCACGAAATAAAAAGTATGAGCCATCGACCAAGACAAATGGTGGCATTGATAATTTCCTAATCCTAAAAACGGTTTTATTGTACGTGATTTTTTGCCCGTACGCTGAGTCTAGATTGTATATGTAACTTACCGAATCACTGATGAATAGTTTTAATCCATCCGTCAGGCTCATGTATCATCAAAACATTCAGGAAAATGACGAAGCAGGTATGCTGAAACAGAATAATGAAATCAAGATGATTTGGTTGATGACGCTGATCTTGGTAGGGATCGGGGCATGGTACTTAGATGTCCGAATCCTGAGTTATATCAGTGGCATCGGTTTTATGCTCAGTGTGATGAATTATGTCGATGATTTACAGCACGGCGCTGATGCACTGAGTTCATCAAAACAACCATTTCAAGTGACATCAAAGGTTCCGTTATATATTGCATCGTTATTAACGGTCGTTGGACTGTTAACAGAATTGGGATACTTGGTTGCGATCGGGATTGGTCTGTGGGTCTATTTTTTTCTGCGTTGGCTGAAACGATTAGAACGTCAGCTGCATCTATTGCAAGGACGTGCGCTTCAGTCGCAATCGGGTCATGTGGCTACTTCAATATCAGCGTCGACAATAGACCGTCCTGAAAATTTTGATTCTGACAATACACCATCTGTACATCCCGCGACGGCAGTTGGTACAGCTAGACATCAGGCATCATTCAATTCAATGCCTTCTAATACACCATCCAAGTCTGCGCCAAATCTATCTAGTCAAATTCAGCAATGGCTTTTCCAAGGCAATCCCGTGTTAAAAGTGGCGGTACTGGTCTTGGTGATTGGCGTGGTGCTCTTACTTAGATTTGCCACAGAGCATTGGCAACTAAGCTTGGCCATGAAACTGCTGATCGTGAGTTTGAGCAGTGCAGGTGTTGTCGGACTGGGTTTTTGGCTGCAAACCAAAAATCGCAGTTTTGCCTTAGCGCTAGAAGGTCTAGGTCTTGCAGCGCTGTTTTTGACTTTATTTTTTGCCTATTACAATGCCGTCATTCCGGGCTTTGGCATAGCTTGTCTACTATATGCTGCACTTATGGCATTGACGATTTGGCTCAGTTTGAAACAACAGTCAGTTGAACTGGCAATCATGGCAATGCTGATCGCCTATCTTGCTCCATTTACCTTGCCTGTTCGTGATGCAACAGCAACGGAATTCATCGCCTATTATCTTGTGATTAATATTGCTGTTGCGGTCATGAGTACATTAAGACCGTGGAAATATCTAAATCAAATCGCTTTTTTGATGACGGTGATTATGGGTGGTGGATATGCTTTTTACCACGGATACACCACCGAACGTCAGATGATGAGCGTGCTGGTTTTAGTCCACGCTGCGATTTTTATCTGGCTAGGTTTTCGTTTTAGCCAGTTATTGGCGAAACAGGATCTTGCGCATTTTCAGCTTAAACCTGCCTTGGATATTGCACTGATTTTTGCTGCACCAGTGCTTGCTTATCTGGCATTGTATTTGATGTATTTTGAGGAAACGGTATGGCAGGCGGGGTGTAGCTTGCTATTCGCAGCGCTTTTTGCCGTACTGTATAGCATCAGTAAACGTAGTGCTGTGATCCCACTGATTGCACAAAGTTATTTGAGTTTGACCTTAATATTCTTGGCATTGATTCCACCGATAGTATTGAAAGAGCAGTGGAGTGTGGTTGGTTGGGCAGTTGAAGGTGCGTTGATATTTATATATGCCCTATACAAGCAGTCCAATATCAGCCGTTATTTAGGCATGGCGCTCTTGGTGATGGCGGGTTGTTCAAGTCTGTATTATTTGGTTCAACTGCCACATTTCCCTGCACAGATGTATTGGGGCGTGTGTTTGAGCTATTTGGCGGCCATTATCGTGACACATGCTATTCCTGCATTTCATAAACAGCTTTCAAGTTCGAGTATTGCCTTTCAATGTGTGCAAATGCTCTCAGCAACCACCATGTTCATCATGTTGCTCTTAGATTGGTTGCAGACTAGCCATCAATTAGCCTTGAGTCTATTGATCGTTAGTGTGGCTTATCTGGTGGTGAATGAAGGCTTGTTAAAACGAAACGCTTCGTGGAGTTGGTCCATCATTAAGTGGACGGGTCTAGTGCCTGTTTATGTGATGGGGCTGTACCAAGTTATTTCAGTGAGTGAGAACGGTCAGTTACTTTGGTATTCAACGATGGCGCAGATTTATTTTGCATTCGCTGGGCTGAGCTTGACGCTGCTTTGGCTACGACCATTACTCGGTGTGCGTGAAGAGAAAGAATGGGTCAGTTTCGGAATTTTGAGCAGCTTGGCGTGGACCAGTCTGACGCTGATACCCAGTATGCCGTATATCAGTGTGGTAATTTTGCCGCTGATATTTTGTGCATGGTGTTATTGGCAAGCGCAGCAACCGGCCTGGAAAATGTTTTGGCAAGCGCGTAGCAGTTTGTTTTTGGCTTTAAGTTGGATCATTAGTTCGCAATTATTTAGTCAGCAGGCCTTTGTGGGATATGTCTTGCCGATACTGAATCCTTTTGATGCAGTGAGTTTGCTGTTGTTAGCGGCTTTTTTATGGATGTTGAATCAACAGTTAAAAGCTGGTTTAGATCGTAGCTTGGCTGCCGTGTTGAGTGTCCTAGGGCTACTTTGGTTAAGTAGCTATGTTGTGCTACGTGCCTTACATATGTATCTGGATACACCTTATAACAGTTTAGATATTTGGAGCGATGCGACCGTTCAACTAAGTTTTACCGTGCTGTGGGTGTTATTGGCTTTAGTGAGTATGCGCTTTGCCACTCAGCGTCAATTACGTTCAGTTTGGCTGCTCGGCGGCAGTATTTTGGTCTTGGTCACTTTGAAATTGGTCTTGCTGGATTTATCTCATGTCGGCACACTCATGCGAGTGATTTCATTTATGGCGGCAGGTTTTGCCATGCTTTTGATTGCCTATATTGCCCCCATGCCGAATGACAAGGTTGAACCATGATGAAATTCTTAAAGGTACGAGATCACTAAGCTATACAGGTCGATGGCTATAAAAGTACATGATAAAACAAACCCTGCACATTTGAAGATATGCAGGGCCTTTCATATCAAGTCGATAGACCATTATTTGAGTTGAGGCTCTCGTTGGATTTCCTGTGTATTGGCATATTGATCGACGTCAGCATCGCTTGCTTGTGTAGAAAGCGGGTGGTCAACAAAACCCATTTTCGGTACAGGAATTTCAATTTTATTTTCGACAAAAGCATTTCGAATCCGTTCCTGCATTTCATCACGGACTTTCAGGAAATTCTCTCTTTGACACCAAATAGCAAAAAGCAGCTCAATGGAAGATTCACGAAAGGCAGTGACGGTCACGGCAGGTTTAGGATCGGCCAAGACCAATGGATATTTACTAACGGCATCTAATAAAACTTCACGGACTTTGATGATGTCTTCATGAAAGTTAATTGCAAGGGTAATAGGAATTCGCCGTATTGGAAACTTAGACAGGTTATGTACAGGTGCCCGAATCAGTTGTTCATTCGGCAAACGGACATAGACATTGTCCTGCGTGAGTAATTTGACCGACAGTAAATCAATCGAGATTACTTCACCTTCAATGGTATGCCCGCGAATCAGTGTCAATTGAATGGTATCACCAACCTCAAAAGACCCTTCACCGATCAAGAACATCCCGCTGATCAGGTTGGATGCGGACGTTTGCGAGGCAAAACCCAGTGCAACCGTTAAAATACCTGCTGCACCCAAGAAGACGCTGAGTTTAAAGCCGGCTTCTTTTAAACTGGCCATCACAAAGATTAAAAAAATGAAATAGAAAATCCCGCGACGCCAAACCAACTGCTGATGGGCATTGAAACGCATACCTACAGTGCGGATAAAGGTGTTTGAGATAAAACGGGCAATCAGAAAGCCGATGACTGCCAGTAAAACAGCCACCAATAATTCCGTCAGCCGATCGGTATTGAGATTGGCGACCATTCCTTTTAGGCTGCTGGTGATTTCTGTCGAAATATTTAAATCTGCCATGGCTTGCCCTTAGAAAAATGAATCAAACATATTGAACAGCACATTGGCTGACTCGCGTGGCGGATGCAGATAAATTACGTCACCCGCTTGTGGCGGTGTACGGTTTTCAATTTTGACCCGCGGCGGTTTGTCATGACCTTCATGGACGACCCGAATTTGTGAAGTCCATAAACGTCCCGTACTTTCACTATAAAATAATGGCAAAGCCGGTACGGGGACATTCATACGGTCAAAACGAATCTGTTGATTACTCACGTTATGAAACTCAATAGGGGTTACTGCACGAAAAGCACGAGGTTTGAGTTGTTTAAGTTCTGTACGACCATCAACTGCTGTGGCATAGCAAATTTCACCCATTCGATGATTCGGACCAAACCAGGTATCTTTTGGTAGAATCACAGGTATGTCAAACAAGGGTTCTCTAAGACCTTCGACAAAACCAGCAATCCAAAGCGGTGTGCTGATATATAGCGTTCCGCGCTGTCCAGCTGGAATATAAATCGGATCGACTGGTTTAATCACCACAGACCGATCGGCCAAACGTGGCATAATTTGAATTTTGTCATGTGTCTGGCGGAACATATAACGTTCCATTTTAATCGGTTGTGGAAAACCAAATTCAGGGTCTTGAATTGGATGCCATTGTTGCTCATAGTCAAACTGAAAGGTCGGGCGATGATATTCCATACGCCACTCTTGCATGCCGCGCGTCACCCGAAACAATAAAGACCCAAACTGCCAACTGCGCGGGTGATTCAGTTCAAATTGATATTCCCCCCACCATTTACGTTTTGGGGATTCCTTTTCAGTCAAATCATTTTCTAATGGCAATGCGTATATCCCTTGTCCTGATAAATCCTAAAAACAGACTTCACGCTGTCAGATGCTTAGAGTACACTCAAAACAACTTTTTTCATCATTATAATGCGTGATGCAAGTACTTAAACAATTACAAATACCATATAGTTTTGCCAAACGTCATGGCGTATTGCTTCGATATGAGGGTGATCAAGCTTTTATTGTGCGTCGTGACAGCACGCCACTGTTGGCTTTACAAGAAGCACGTCGCTTTTTAGGGCATCCTGCACAATATCAATTATGTAGTGAGCAAGAATTTAATCAATTACTCAGTGCAAGCTTTGCCGGAGACACCGGTGAGTCTCAACAAGTTGCAGCGGGTCTGGAAGATCATCCTGATTTACTCAGCCTTGCAGACTCTGTGCCAGAAGCTGAAGATTTGATGGATCAGGAGGATGATGCACCGATTGTACGGTTAATCAATGCCTTATTGTCGGAAGCAATTCGTGTTGGAGCCTCCGATATTCATATCGAATCTTTTGAAAAAAAGCTGTCTGTCCGCTTACGTGTCGATGGTCAGTTACGTGAAATTGTCCAGCCACGTCGTGAACTTGCGCCATTGTTGGTGTCACGGATCAAAGTCATGGCCAAACTCGATATTGCAGAAAAGCGAATTCCACAAGATGGTCGTATTTCACTGCGTTTGGCGGGCCGTGAAGTCGATGTGCGTGTATCAACTTTACCGTCTTCGTATGGTGAGCGTGTGGTGATGCGTTTACTCGATAAACAAGCTGGGCGTTTAAACATGACCCATTTGGGCTTGATGCAGCATGACTATGATCGATTGAAACAACTGGTACATCGTCCGCATGGCATTATTTTGGTTACGGGACCAACGGGTTCGGGTAAAACCACCACCTTATATGCGGCATTGTCTGATCTAAATGATGGTTCAAAAAATATTTTGACTGCGGAAGATCCAATTGAGTATCAACTTGAAGGGATCGGGCAGACACAGGTCAATACCAAAGTGGATATGACCTTTGCTCGTGCATTAAAAGCCATGCTTCGACAAGACCCAGATGTGGTGATGGTCGGGGAGATTCGTGATTTAGAAACTGCTGAAATTGCAGTACAAGCGTCATTAACAGGCCATTTGGTACTTTCAACGCTGCATACCAATACAGCAATCGGTGCAGTGACCCGTCTTAAAGACATGGGGATTGAACCCTTTCTACTGTCAAGCTCACTGATCGGTGTGGTGGCACAGCGTTTGGTTCGAACCTTGTGCCGTCATTGTGCGACTTGGCATGATGCCGATGATTTTGAAAAAGACTTATTTAGGCATCTCGATGCATCGGCCGAATTAAAATTGCCACAACCTAAAGGCTGCGAACAATGCTCGCATACTGGATTTACAGGGCGTACCGCAATTTATGAAATCGTTCCAATTGATGAGCAAACACGTCGCCTCATCCATGGTAATGCTGCTGAGTTTGAGTTAGAAAATCATGTACGTGCAAATGCGGGTTCAATTCGTGATGATGGATTGCGTAAAGTTTTGGCAGGTAAAACCACGATTGAAGAAGTGCTCAGAGTGACGAATGAAGCGGCTGAATAGTAAGTGTGAAATATAAATAAAGCCCCGAAGCCTGTGTAAGGATTCGGGGCTTTGCTTTAGTTAATCTTTTCAAAATGAATTACAGCATCATATGCTTTGTCTGTCAGAGTGAGGTGAGTTTCATCACTGAGTTTCATTTCAATGCTATTACTCTCTTTATATTTCAGAACATCATTATTCACTTCAGCCATACTGGATGAAGCACTAGAAGTGCGCTCAGTATTATTTTTATCGAGCCAAAATTCGTCTTTAATTTGGTAGTCATCGCCTTGTTTGCTAATGGAAAGTTTGCGTAGGCTCTCCGTGTCAGGTGTTTGTTTCCATTCCCCTGAAAAATCAGGCGCAGGTGTTTGGCTACATGCGGCTAAGGCCAAGCTTAGAAAAAGCATCGAAAAGTATGTTTTCATTGTAAAGTCCTGAAAATGATTTTAAATTTTTATGGATGTATAGTTAATTATAGTTTGAATATTAAACATTTTTTAAATTTTATTCATTATTCTTTCTATCGAATGTCTCATGATTTTTTATTTCTAATTGGCTTTGTTGCACAAAGATTTCATAACTATATGATTTTAAAGATTTTGATTATTTTTTGATCCAGAATTAAATTTATTTAAATCAGATGCTTACATATTTATGCAACAAAGCCTTTCTAATTTGAACTAAAAACAGCCCAAAAATATGGGCTGTACAGTCTTTCACTTACCACAAACTGACAATTTTCTTCATCAATTCAGCACGAATGGGCGCGGTTGGGTTACCTGCATTGCGCTGCGTTTCATTTTCATAAAACTTTTGCCAAGTTTGAACCATCTCTAAATTGACATCTTGAGTTTTAAGCTTTTCAACGTCAGCTTTGCTGATATTGGCTAGGCGCGCTGCTGCACCTTCTGAGCCTGTACCCCAACCAATGATGCCTTGACCATAGGCAGGTAAAGACATGTTGTTCGGTGTTGGCGGTAGCGCAAGCCGTTGAATATCTGGATTGACCAAGGATTTAATTTGAGGACGGACTTTTTCAGACAGGGTTAATTCGGCAAAACTTAGTGTGGATGCGCTGAGTAGCAACGTACTGATAAGGAGAGGTTTAAGCATCATAGATCAACAAATGAATGTAAATAAGAATCGTTATATATTTTAGCAAGGTTTTGGCAACTGAATATGAATATTTAAATGTATTGGAAATGGATAAGATTTTATTTTGAGCTCAGCTGTAGATGTGTAGAAGTAAAAAAGCTCAAAGCACTATTTTATAAGAATTAAAACAGTGCTTTGTATAGATAGGTACAAATGGATTTAAGTCAAAACATTTAAAGTGACATTAATATTGTTTCGGGTCGCATTTGAATAGGGGCACACAATATGTGCAGCATCGACCAATTTCTGTGCCTCGCTTGCATCCATACCCTCAAGATGAATATTAAGCGTCACTTCGATACCAAATCCTGTTGGAATAGGGCCGATACCAACATCACCCTCGACGTAGGCAGCAGGGGTAATCGAAATTTTATCTCGGTTAGACACAAATTTCATTGCACCTAAAAAACAGGCTGAATAACCAGCGGCGAAGAGTTGTTCGGGATTTGTACCATTACCTGTACCCCCCATAATTTTCGGCACCGCCAATTGAACATCTAAATGCCCATCGGACGTCGTTGCACGACCATCACGACCACCAGTGGCTTTTGCATGGGCTGTATAAACTGCTTTTTCTAAAGTCATTTTTCTAATCCCTCAGATGATGGTTCAAAATCATATCGTGGGGGATTTTGTTTAAATAATATTCAGTTTTTTTGTAATTTTATACAGAGTGAAAATCAATATTGAACCAAAACACGGTGCTGCATCAGTGGCATTGATGCGCGAATCTGTTGCTGCTCGTCTAAGTCGAAAGGAACTGTGAGTAGTTGAGCGCCTTCTTCTGCGGTGATTGCTAAAATTTGACCGCGGCTGTTGCTTGCTCCAGCATGCCCCCAAGTTTGACGCTTTTCACCATGCCAACCTTGTTGTGCGGCACCTAATACAGCACATTGACTATCCATGGCACGAGCTTGCAGTAACAACTGCCAGTGCATTTCACCCGTGGTATAAGTAAAAGCTGCAGGCGCCGTTAAAATATTTGCACCTTGGCTACGAAGTTTCAAAGCCAGTTCAGGAAAGCGCAAGTCGTAGCACACCATCAGGCCAATATTGCCAAAAGGTGTTGTTGCAACTACGGTTTCAGTACCAGGTTCAAAGAATTTTGATTCTTGATAGCCACCGACAGCGTCACCAACTTGCACATCAAATAAATGAATTTTGTCATAACGTGCTTCGGTACGTTCAGGGCTGATACACAGGCTGACAGTACGGACACGGCCATCTTGAATGATTGAACCATCTGGACGATAAGGGCATGGGAGTGTGCCCGCAACAATCCAAAGTTGATAACGATGTGCGAGTTGTTCTAGTCGCTGCTGAATACTTTCAAATTGCGCCGCGGTTTCGCGTTGTTTACCTGCGGCAAAACAGACAAAATTTTCAGGAAATACAATGAGACTCGCACCTTGAGCCTGACTTTGTTGCATCAATGATTCGATCACTTTGAAGTTATCTTCAATGTCATTTTGAGAATTCATTTGTGCAACGGAAAGTAAAGTCATGCGAAGAGGGTCTCTGCTGTGATTAACCTAAATTAGACATTTTGCTGCTTGGGTTGCTCTAGATTGTCCTGCTCTTTTTGCAGTTGTTTGACCAAAGGCTCAAACATATTTTGGTTGCTATCATTTAGTTTCATCAGCGTTTTGTGTGCATCTAAAACCGTATTCAGCATATTGCTATGGGTAATGTGTTCTTCCATAAGTGCGCGAGTGCATACACTTGGATCACCACAATAATTCAAAATAACAAACACCTGACCTAAACCCATGCTATTGGCAAGCGTTGTGATATCAGAGTTTGTAGACAACATTACCGCTTGGATATGGTGAACTTGTTTGAGCTTCAAACCCAGTTTCGCCAAAATGCCAAGGACAGTACTATCGATAAATGTCGTTTGGGTTAAATCAACGATTGCACCGACGACATTTTGTTGCTGTTCAATTTTGTTTAATAACTTGTCTAGACTAATACAAGATTGGGCACGCACTTCGCCAATAAGCTTAAAAATATGCGTTCCGTTCAAGCTTGCATATTCAACATGACCTGTTGACATATAAATGCCATTTGCAGAGAAGGATAGTAAATTATCCCATAGGGGCACAGCTTACTCAAGTAGCCGAGTATGATCAGAAAGTCGTATTCGGTTTAAGTAGTTGATTTCGTGATTAATTGATTCGACGTAAACTTAGGATGGCAATATCGTCGGCAACATGGTCTGGTGCTTGAAATGATTGATTTTGCAAGTGATAAACCAATTGACCTAGCTGTTCATTCAATCCACCGTCAAAAGGTTCTAGTGCGCCATCCGAGCAAATTACAAAGCGTGAATAACGATTTAAGGTAAATTCAAACTCTTCAACTTCTAGGTCTTCAGTTAAGCCAAGTGGAAAGCTACTGGTATTTAAAATTCGTGCGGGAAGACCGGGTTCAAATAAAATGGCCGGCGGATAATGGCCTGCACTAGACCATTTCAAGACATGCGTATCGAGATTAAGTATTCCCGCAATCATGGTAATGTGCTTTTCAATATTTTCTTGAACCAACATGCCATTGAGCTTTTTGATGAGTTCTCTCGGGGTTTTTGAACGACCGTGGAAAGCAGCCATCCATGAGGTTAGTAAACTACTCGTTACCCCATGACCAGATACATCTGCGAGATAAAACATGATTTCTTTATCGCTGATTTTCCAGTAATCGTACCAATCACCGGATAAATAGGCTGAAGGCTGGAAGAATGTTTCAATTTTATAGTTGTGGAGTTCAATCGGGTTGGGCAGTAAACGTTTTTGCAAATCTGCAGCAGAAGGGAGATCACGGCTATCTTGATTGCGTTTGTATTGCGCATCAATTTTAGTGAGTGCCACCTGAAGGTTAGTTGGGATATGATCCCAAACCCATCCTGCTAAAGCGCCTTGTTGCCACGCTTGAGCCAATGCAGCACCTTCATGCTCAAAAGCAAGCACAATAGTAGGAAGTGTCCATTGGTGATTTAAAAAGTCGGCAACATCAGCAATTGCAATGATCGTTGGATCATACAAGTCTAGATCTTCAATGTTAATCATTTGTACGCTAGGAAGCGCATCAAGTACCTGATCTAAATATGGAATATCACGAGTAGGTTGAATGAAATACATAAAGAATTAGATGAATCCTTCGATAGACAATAAGTGTACTATAGCAAGCTAATGATGGCTGGAGGGAAAAACCACACCAGCCAATTGAAAAATTTTATTTATTCAGTTGTTACCGTGTCGGTATCATCTGAAATGCTATCATCAATGAAATCGGTAGAATCATCAGATGAAACGTCTACTGAATTATCTTCAGATTCATCAATATCGTCATTTTCTTCATCAATAAATAGGTTTTCTTCAGCGATACCTTTTTTCTCAGCAATAGAATAGTTCAGGCGTTGCAAATAAATATCACGAATTTGAGCGTATTTATCGCCTTGCAATACACCTTCGATATCCAGTAATTGAGCGCGAGTATCGATTCCACGTAAAGTTTGCTCAGACCAATACGCCACATCATGACCATCAAGCATATATTTCTGTGGACGTCCTTGACTATCTACAGCAAGCCCCACAGTTTGACGCAATGTGCTTGGACCAAGCACTGGTAAAACAATATAAGGACCAGAAGGAATACCGTAATAACCTAAAGTCGCGCCAAAGTTTTCATCTTCGGTTTCTAAGCCTAGACGACTCGCAGGGTCAGCAAAGCCTAAAGTTGTCAGTGTATTAACAGTAAAACGCCCCAGACTTTTTGCGGCACGTGTCGGTCGACCTTGGATGAGTTGGTTAAATGCATTCCAAGGTTCGCCCAAATTTTTACGGAATAAACGATACGATTCACGTATATCCTTAGGGGTTTTTGCTACATATTGCACAGCAACAGGGCGGGCAATATGGACATCTAAATAATCATTAAATGCGTAAACTTTCCGGTTGATCGGTTGGAAAGGGTCTTTATCTTCTTCTGATTGTGCTGCATTGGCATTTACAGATAATTTTTTTGCAACTTCAGATGACTTGACCATCGCAGCATGCGCAAGTTGTTGTGTTTTTGATTTATTGGCAGCTTCTGAGTCTTGAGCAACAGGTGCTGAAGCCTCGTCATTTGCAAATACAGGTGTTGTTACGACAAGTGACAATAATCCTGCATATAAAAAAGAAGTTTGGCGCATATATAGTCCTGACGCTTTTAGCGCGGCAAAATGTTTGCCGTATAATAAGTAAAAACGTTCAAATAATCTTGATTTATTACTATTAAACCAAATTTGATCAAAATATGAATGAAAAAATGTAATTTGAGCGAAAAATGTGCGCTCAAAATAATTATTTAAAAAAAGGTGTTGCGTTGGATCAGAAATGCTGTAGAATGCACATCCATCGGCGGTGATGAAGATTAAAACTTCTGATAAAACAATAACTTGGTTGAATTGATTAAGTTCGGTTTTATTTGATAAGTTTAAAAATAATTTGAATTACCAGTTGACTCTTTAGAAATAAAGAGTAATATAGCCGACCTAGCTTGCTGGTGACGAACCAACAAGAAGATCATTAAGAGATTATGAAGAACAACTTGTGTGGATTTTTACTGATTGATTGATCGAAATTATTTTCATTGATTGATGGTAGAAATTACTCGAAGTTTATTTGAGCAAATTTTTGTCAGTA